>CAVPKM010000009.1:0-126245 GCA_963705725.1 uncultured Gammaproteobacteria bacterium | reverse complement strand
CGCGCAGATCGCCGTGATCGTCACCAGGCAGGTTAATCGACAAGCGGTGGCGGCCCACGCGCACGGCATCGAGGGCATCAGCCGGGCCGTTGACGCCGGCGTCAGCACGCTCGAGCACTGCTCGTTCGTGACCGAGACGAACGAGCGGCGGTTCAGCGAATCCCTCGCCACCGCGATCGCCGAGCGGGGCATCTTCGTCTGCCCGACCATCAACGTCAATGCGCCGTACGTCGCCAAGCTGACCGGCATCGCCGTCGGTGAGCACCTCAAGCTCATGCGCGAGATGGGGGTGCGGATCGTCGCTGGCACCGACGCGGGCATCGACAACACGCCGCACCACCAGCTGCCCTGGTGTATGAGCGTCCCCATTTGCTCCAATGCAGGAGCAGGCTCGTCAGCAACAGCCCGAGCAGCAGCACGAGAATCTGGAAAACGCGTTTTCGCCGAGCGGCAAGAACGAGAACAATGGCGCGATCGAGTTGTTGAATTCTTCGACAGTGATGGGCTGGCCCGCCGCAAGGATCCACGACATCGAATCCGCGATGGAAAGCATGCCGAGCGTGACGATGAACGGGGGGATTCTGGTTCGCGCCACGACGAGGCCGCTGAGAAGCCCCGCCCCGCAGGCCAGGAGTAGCGCCGCGAACGTTCCGCCAACAATGCCGAACATCGAACGAAAATAGACGATGGCGGAAATCGACATCGCTACGAGAGAGCCGACAGAGAGATCGAAGCCCCCGCTGATGACGACCAGCGCCTGGCCGAACGAGACCAGTCCGAAGGCGCTAGCGCTGGCGAGCACGACAATCAGGTTCGCGGGTTTCACGAACACGCCGTGCGAGACAACCGTCGCGATGACGAGGACCGCGACCAGTAGAAACAGCTGGTTGTAGCGGCGCAGGTCCGCGACGGTCTTAGTAGTAGCGACTTGCATAGTACACCGCGCCAACCAAAATGCAGCCCTGGATAATCCCTTGGATGTAGGGGGACACGGCAAAAGCCGTGATCACCCCGTAGAGCACGATCAGAATCACTGTGCCCACGATCGCCTTGAAGATGTTGCCCCGGCCGCCAGAAAGCGCGATCCCGCCGAGGACCGCCGCGGTGATCGCCTTGAACTCGTAGCCCCTGCCGACGGCCGGCATGCCCGATCGCACGTACGAGGCCATCAGCAAGCCGGCGATCCCGTAGAAAGCCCGCGACGCCGTAAATCGCTATCTGGATTTCGTGACGGGTATCGCGGAATAATAGGCAGCGGTCTCATCGCCCCCAATCGCGTAGACGTGCCGACCGATCGAGAAATTCGATCGGACGAGATAGGCTACCCCACCAACGATCAGCAGGCCGACGAAAAACAGCGGCACTATGTCGAATACGTGACCCCTTATCCCACTTGTCGTCGATCGGGATCAGCCGACCTTCGCTGATGCTGCCGGCGAGACCAACATCATTCCGATGGTGGCGACCAGCGGCGGGATGCGTCCCTTCTCGATCAGCAGGCCGTTCGCGAGACCAAGTACGGCGCAAACGACGAGGGGGGCTAAGAGCGCGACGCCCAGTCCTGAACGTCGGAAGCAGATAGGCGGACAACGTCCCGGCGAACCCCATTACGGCGCCAACCGAGACGTTGACGCCCTTCACGATCAGCACCAACGCCTCTCCCAGCGTCGCGATGCCCAGAACCGCGGACAGCTCGAGGATCGCAAACAGATTGGAGAGATTGTAAAACGTGCTCGCCTTGAAGAGCGCGGCGACCGCCAGCAGCGCGCCCAGGATGATGAAGACATCCAATTCCCTGAGCGCCCATCTCACGCGGGAGATCATGATCGATTACCCTTAATTCTGCTCATGAGGCGATCTCGCGCGATCAGGATTTGGGGGCCATCGAAGAAACGCCGCCGTCGTGCTGCGAGGCCGGGTTTTCGACCTCGTACTGGTAGTAGCGGACGATTTCCTGCGGGGTGATCGCGCTTCCCTTCAGCGCCGCCACGATTTGTCGGTTGACCATGACCAGGAGCGTCGTCGCCACACCGATGAGCTCGACAAACTCCGTGCTGATGACGACAAGGCCTCGCCCAGCAGCAGCCATGGCATGGATCGCGTCGTTGATGTCCTGCTTCGCGCCGATGTCGATGCCCTTGTAGGGCTCGTCCAGCAACAGCAGCCGATACCCCTCCTCCAGCCAGCGCGCGAACACGACTTTCTGCTGGTTGCCGCCGCTCAAGTCGCGGGCGCGCGCCTCGACCGACGCCATCTTCGTCTTGATCTGGCCGGCTCTCCGCTCCGCGCTTTCATTCAGGCGACTCTTGTTGAGAAACAGCGAGGACGAAAACCAAGCTTTGGCAGCGAGATGTTCTCCTCGATGCTGCAGTTGAACATCAGCCCTTCCTGAAACCGGTCTTCCGGCACGAAGGCGACGCCGCGGCTCAGCATTCTGCGCGGGTCGCGGCGATCGAGGCGCTCGCCGGCGAGCGCAACCGTTCCGCGAGTTGCTGGCATCAGCCCGAATACCGTGCGCAGCAGCTCGGACTTACCCGCGCCTTCGGTCTCGGTGATCCCAGGATTTCGCCCTCCCCGACGGAGAACGAGAATTCGGAACCATCCTGCGTCCAGGCGAGACCGCTGACGTCGAGAAGGGCGCGACGGGCCGTCGATCCGTTCGTATCGTTGGCCGCTTGGGTGGCGCGCACTTCATGGCCGACGACGGCCCTTTGCAGCAATTCGACGACCGGCCAGTTGACGCGCCGCGCCTCCGAGGTGAAGCGCGGAAAGATCGCCCGAAAATCCCCTGGACCAAAGGTTCTTTCGGGAGTGATGGCTCCCGTCAGATAGCCCATTCCGAGCGGGCTCCAGGGCACGAAAACGATCCCGAGCTCCTCGCAGGTCGGCAACACCTCGGCCTCGGGATTCCGCGCGTCCAGATGGAATACTCGTTCTGTACGGCGGTGACCGACTGCACCGCATGAGCACGGCGAATGGTCGCTCCGCCGGCTTCGGAAAGACCTGAAGTGAAGGACCTTTCCTTCAGTAATTAGGTCCTTGACGGCGCCGGCAACGCCTTCGATCGGCACGGCGGGATCAACCCGGTGCTGATAGAACAAGTCGATACGATCCGTCTTGAGCCGTTTGAGCGACGCCTCCGCTACCTGCTTGATGTGCTCCGGTCGGCTATTCTCGCCATGGGTTTGTTTCGTCACGGGGTCGATGTTGTGGCCGAACTTCGTGACGCTCGATGTATTTGGGTGAGCCAGCGACAACCCAACGAATGTCGGCCGATAGACGTTGGGCAATCATGTCCTCGGGGACCGTTCCGCCGTACCGGATGCCCGCATCGAACCCCCCTCAGTGACGTCGATCATGCGGTTCGATGCCACAATATCTATCTCGATTTCGGGATATTTTTCGACAAAGACAGGAAGGATGGGCGCGAGCAGCAACGTTGCAGCGTCGCCTCTTGCCATGTGGTAGTGAGCAAAAAGAATCTTTTTATGGAGCGCACTTGATTGCAATTGCAGCAAATCAATTTGATGGGATTGCAGTATTGCGTGAGGCAAAGCGCTTAATGCGGCTTATTTTAAATCACTTATTAGGAAATCAAACGCTAAAAAGTCGAGAATTGCTAAATTAACTTAAAAGGTAACTGCTCACGGGGTAAGAGCCTGTTCAACGCACAAACGTTCAAATATGGACGTTTCCTTCCTGGGGTGAGTAGTTACCTTAAAAGAAAACAATTTCTCGCTTATGTTTTGCGTACCATTTTAGTGCGCATCCTTGTTGATCCCATGAGCCTAATGCAATTCTCTCTAGGTGAGGAGCATCGTTAAAAACTTGTGCATGATGCACGTGGCCATAAATCATTCGATTTACTTGATGCTTGCGAAAATGTGCTAATGCTGCGCTTGGTGCAATCTGCAATTGTTTGGAAGGAAGGATGGAGTGATGCTGTTTGCTGGTTTTTCTAAGTTGTTGGCCGATTTTCCTTCTATAGGCGAGGGGAAGGCATAAAAATAATTTTCGCATGATAATAGATTGTGTCCACTTACGAAATTTCATATGTCTTTTATCTTCAGAACATAGCACATCGCCGTGAAGCAAGAGAACTGATTGGCCATAAAGATTGATTACCGTTTCTTCTGGTAAAATCTTGGCATTTGTTTGACGCGCAAATTTTTTTCCAATCAAAAAGTCGCGATTGCCGTGAAGCAGATAGACAGGCATTTGTTCTGAAATAGATCTGAGCAATTGTTTAATTTCTTTATAGAAATTAGTTTGATAGTCATCTCCAACCCAGACTTCAAAGAAATTCCTAAAATGTAAAGCGCATCCGCCCCAGTCAGATGGCGATGAATAAACTCTTTGAAAAGCGCATAGCTAGTTGGGTGATTTTCATCTAAGTGCAAATCAGCAATAAATAATGTATGTTGCATAATTACTTCTAATAATTAAGTCGTTACAATTGAATGTTTAGATGCTATCGAAAGGTGTAGGAATGGTCAATAAAAATACTAAAACAAGATTTTGCCCAAGTCCAACAGGGCTTATCCACTTAGGTAATGCCAGGACAGCATTGTTTAATGCATTACTTGCTATGCAATATCAAGGCACTTTTCTATTGCGCATTGAAGACACTGATGTGCAAAGATCAAAAAAAGAATATTACCATACTTTAACAGAAGATCTATTATGGCTCGGTCTTGAATGGCAAGAAGGGCCAGAAAAAGATCAAGGAAAAGGGCCTTATTTTCAATCAGAAAGGCAGCAGATATATCATCACTACTATCAAGAATTAGCACAAAAAAACTCTGCCTATCCGTGTTTTTGTACCGAAGAAGAGCTTGCCTTAATGCGTAAAGTGCAACGTGCCTCGGGTAAACCACCCCGATATGCCGGCACTTGCTTTGGTTTGAGCCAGGAAACAATCACCCAAAAATTGGCATTAGGATTAAAGCCTACACTTCGGTTTCATGTTCCAAATGACTGCTGCATTGAGTTTGAAGATTTGGTAAGAGGGGTACAAAAGTTCAGTGGTCGGGATATTGGAGATTTTATCATCAGACGAGCGGATGGCACTTCCCCTTTTATGTTCTGTAATGCAATTGATGATGCGTTAATGGGCGTCACCCACGCGCTTCGCGGAGAAGACCACTTAACGAATACACCACGGCAACTGTTAATCCTAGTAGGTGCTCGGATTGCCTGCGCCCAAATATGGCCATATTTCACTTATTGTGGGTCCAGATGGCAGTCCTTTGTCAAAGCGACATGGCAGTCGCAGTCTCCAGGAATTGCAGCAAAATGGTTTTTTCCCAGAGGCGATTAACAATTACATGGCAAGATTGGGTCATTATTATGAACAGGATACTTTTATGACTCTTGAAGAGCTTGCCATGCAGTTCAAAGTAGAGAATCTTGGAAAGTCTCCTGCTAAATTTGACTATCAGCAATTACTGCGTTGGCAGCAAGAGGTAATCGCACGAAAAACTTTACCTGAGTTGTGGGAATGGTGTAATAAAAAAACACATGAATTAGTTCCTCCTGATAAGCGTGACGATTTTCTCACCATGATTAAGCCAAATGTGTTATTTCCTGAGCAGGCAGAAAAATATGCCACCATTTTTTTTACCCATCAAGAAAACGACTGGCAACAAGCACATCAAGAAATTTTACAATCAGCAGGAGCTGCCTTCTTTAACCAAGCAATTGAAGCGATAACAACAGAGGGTCAAGATTTTAAAGCTGTGAGTGAATTTTTACAAAAGGCACAGCAAGTGAAAGGAAAAGCACTGTTTCAGCCGTTACGTATTGCTTTAACTGATGAAGCGCATGGGCCTGATATGGGTTCGATATTTAGAATATTTACTCAGGACGAAATAATTCGACGTTTGACGCGAGCGAGGGATGCAATTAAAAATTAGAGTAATGCTAACTGCTCACGGGGCAAGAGTCTGCACGCACAAACGTTCAAATTGAACGTTTCCTTCCTGAGGCGAATGGTTACGAGTAAAGTTTAAAATCTGGGACGTTAATTAAGTCATAACTATAGAAATCATGAATTGCGGTGATTTCGTAACCACATTTTTCATAGAGCTCAATTGCACTGGTGTTCTTTCCTTCTACATCAAGATAAAGATGATTGATCTTTTTATCAGCTAACAAATCCATGACTTTCATTACCATGGCAGTGGCATATTTTTGACGTCGAAATCGCGGTAATATGCAAAGATCATGAATATAGGCATGGTTTTTTTCATCAAACCGTAGATGAACTTTGCCAATTTTTTCGTCGTGTGCCATTGCAACCAGCACTTTTCGGTTTTTTTCATTCATGCTGTTAATAAATCGAAATATCATTTTATCTAATGAGCTGTTGAAACAAATCGCGTCCATTTGAGCAAGATCGATAATGTCAGCATGCTGATAATCGCGTAACTCAAGGGTGGGTAAGCCTGATATTTCTGGTTTGCCCTTGGAAACCATTTCATATTCGGCATGAGAAAAAGTTGCATTTAATCGTTTGGTAATATGTGTGCCACCTGCAGATTCACGATTTAAAATTAATAAACACTTTTTGAAATGTCGTTTTTTAAGTTCTGGAAGGACTTCAGCCAGCAGATTTGAGAAATGGCCTTGTTTTCGATATTTAGGATGAACAATGGCGGCAAGTTCAATTTCCTCTTCTTTAAAGGCAAAAACCCCGATATATCCGACCAAGTTACCTTCTATATAAAGCAAAAAATCATCATATTCTGGTAATTTTCTATCTTCTAAGATATTCCAATAGAGTTTAGTTTTATAGCCATCTATGTTATGGGATAAAATAGCGAGATTCTTAATTTCTTTAAGTTCGCTTTTGGAAAGCTTGGTTGTTTTTACAAGATATCTGCGTATCATAATTCTTCAATATTAAAATTTATTAGTGAAGTCAGTCATATCAGTTAAGTATTTGGCACATAAATGACAATTGAGTGCACAATATTACTCTATTAATTGTATGTAATATGACTGCAAAATGCAAAGTTCTACTTGTTTTGCTATATATACCCTTCGTGAATGGATGGTAGGTTCGATCTGAAATCTAAGCAGGGGAAGAGAATATGGAAGTATTAGCGGAATTGGATATTGAAGCGATAAATTGCGGCGCGTTTGCCGGTTATAGTTGGTGTGCGGCGAAAGGTCCATTGCTTTCATCTGAAAATCCTACCAATAGAGAAATTTTAGCGCGTTTACATCAAGGAAGGGCTGAAGATCTTGAAAAGATTATTGAGCAGGCTAAGGCTGGTTTTGCAAAGTGGCGAGAGGTTCCCGCGCCTTTTAGAGGAGAGTGTATCCGCGAAATTGGTGATGAACTAAGAAAGAAAAAAGAACCCTTGGCAAGATTAATTTCCCTTGAATGTGGAAAAATTTTAGAAGAAGGACGCGGTGAGGTTCAGGAAATGATTGATATGGCTGATTTTGCAGTGGGTCAATCACGGATGCTTTATGGAAAAATAATGCAATCAGAAAGAAGCAGGCATCGTATGTTTGAGCAATGGTTGCCGCTTGGTCCAATTGGTGTGATAACCGCATTTAATTTTCCTGTGGCGGTATGGGCTTGGAATGCATTTATTGCTGCAATTTGTGGTAATACGGTTATCTGGAAGCCCTCTCAAAAAGTTCCCTTAAGCGCGATTGCAGTGCAAAAAATCTGCAATAAAATTATGCAATCAAAAGGCTTTGATTTCGTTTTTTCGCTTTTTATTACAGATGATCATGCTGTCAGTGAAAACCTAGTTAAAGATACAAGAATTCCGCTAATTTCATTTACCGGTTCTACAAAAATTGGAAAAAAGGTTGCCACACTTGTTTCAAAGCGCCTAGGTCGCCATGTATTAGAATTAAGTGGTAATAATGCAGTAATTGTTGATGAGACAGCAGATTTGAGTTTAGCGCTGCCTGCAATTGTTTTTGGAGCAATCGGAACTGCGGGTCAGCGATGTACGACAACACGTCGAGTGATTGTGCATGCATCGCGTTATGAAACACTTGTTTCGCAGTTAATTCACGCTTATAAACAAGTTAGAGTAGGAAACCCCTTGCAAGCTGAAATGTTGATGGGACCTTTAATCGATGCACAAGCAGTAGAAAATTTTAAATCTGCGATTGAAAAGATTAAGGAGGAAGGGGGTGAAATTTTATATGGTGGCAATGTGCTTGAATCGGGTTATTTTGTGGAGCCAACCATAGTTGCAGCTAAACAAACTATGATAATGATTAAGCAGGAGACATTTGCTCCTATTCTCTACGTGCTTGCTTATCAAACTTTCGATGAGGCAATTGCCATTCAAAATGCTGTCTCGCAAGGGTTGTCTTCATCTTTATTTACGGAAAATCTTAAGCATGCTGAACATTTTTTATCTACAATAGGAAGCGACTGCGGCATAGCAAATATTAATGTGGGAACATCCGGCGCTGAAATTGGCGGAGCATTTGGTGGAGAAAAAGAGACGGGCGGTGGGCGTGAGGCTGGATCGGATGTATGGAAAGATTATATGAGAAGACAGACTAGCACCATCAACTGGAGTAATGAATTGCCTCTTGCGCAAGGAATAGCATTTTATCAATAGTTGTCATCTGGAAAAGATTAAAATTTATTAACTCCGAGGCTAGAGGATACAAAAAAGTGATAAAGCAGGGACTTTCTTGGGTAGCAATCTTTTGCCTAATTCTAATGATTTCTAGCCATGTAAGCGCACAATCAAGGCCAGTGGTTTATATATTAAGCATTAATGAAGCGATTGGTCCGGCTACGGTGGATTATATTGATAGAGGGATAACCACGGCTGAAAAGCAGCGAGCAAGCTTAATCGTGTTGCAATTAGATACGCCTGGAGGCCTTGAAAAATCTATGCGACTGATTGTCAGCCGTATTCTGCACAGTCAAGTTCCAACTGCCACCTTTGTAGCGCCAAGTGGTGCGCGTGCGGCGAGTGCTGGAACCTTTATCGTTTATGCAAGTCAAATTGCTGCAATGGCGCCGGGAACTAACATAGGTGCAGCCACGCCTGTTTCGCTTGGTCCAGGTAAGGAAAATGAAAGACTTGATCCAGAAGAAATAAAAGCCAAAAATGATGCGAGCGCCTATATCCGAAGCCTTGCTCAAATTAGAAATAGAAATTCCCTTTGGGGGCAGGAAGCAGTGAATAAAGGGTTGAGTTTATCAGCAAATGAAGCACTGGCTTTAAATGTGATTAATGTCATTGCTGACGATATTGATCAATTATTAGCGAAAATTAATGGGAAAAAAATTGAAATTTCTGGTAGGCAAGGCACCTTAAATTTAGTTAACGCCCAAAAAATTACAATTTTTCCAGATTGGCGCACTCGGTTTTTAGCCTTAATAACAGATCCTAATATTGCCTATATCTTACTTTTAGTTGGATTTTATGGATTATTATTTGAATTTATTAATCCTGGATTGGTCTTGCCAGGAGTGACCGGGCTGATTGCTTTGTTACTAGCATTTTATGCTTTTCAGTTACTGCCCACCCACTATGCGGGGGTGGCCTTGCTGGTTGTAGGGATGATGTTTATGATTGCAGAAGTGTTTTTGCCAAGTTTTGGTGCATTAGGATTGGGCGGGTTGATCGCCTTTATCATTGGATCCATCTTGCTGTTTGATCGAACCACCCCCGGCTTTACTTTGTTGCTACCCGTTATTTTCTCGGTGGCCGTTGTGACCTTTGGCTACTTGGTATTGATTGTTCAACTTGCAATTCGTTCACGAAAAAAGCCGGTTGTGAGTGGGCGTGAAGAATTGATTGGTAGTGAAGGTTCTGTCCATTTTTTAAATGGTGAGAGTCACCACCCATATATTAAAATTCGAGGAGAAATTTGGCAGGTTCAATCCGATACCGTCTTGCAATTAGGCCAAGCAGTTAAGGTAATTCAGCTCAAAGGTCTGACTTTAGTTGTGGTACCGATAAACCAAGAAAAAAAGCTATAATTTGTGTAATTTAATCTAATTGTATAAGGGAAAAATATGAATTTAAGTTTGATACTGATTGTTATTGTCGCTTGTTTACTACTAAGTGCGATAAAAATTCTTAAAGAATACGAACGAGCAGTGATGTTTACTTTAGGTCGTTTCTGGAAGGTTAAGGGGCCAGGCTTAATCATTGTTGTTCCCTTTGTGCAGCAAATCGTGAAAATTCAGCTTCGTACCATCGTAATGGATGTTCCTTCTCAAGATGTTATTTCTCGTGACAATGTTTCAGTGCGGGTGAGTGCAGTGGTTTATTTTCGAGTCATTGATCCTCAGCGTGCGGTTATACAAGTCGAGGATTACTACGTTGCGACGAGTCAGCTTGCACAAACGACATTAAGATCTGTTCTTGGTCAACATGAATTAGACGAAATGCTTGCAGAGCGTGAAAATCTCAATGCAGATATTCAAAAAATGTTAGACGAGCAAACAGACGCTTGGGGTATCAAGGTTACGACTGTTGAAATCAAACATGTAGATATTGATGAAAGTATGGTGCGGGCTATTGCACGTCAAGCTGAAGCTGAGCGTGAAAGACGAGCTAAGATCATTAATGCTGAAGGGGAATTGCAAGCATCTGAGAAATTAACCCAGGCTGCTGAAGTCTTAGCTAGACAACCTCAAGCCATGCAATTACGATATTTACAAACACTTCTCGATATGTCTTCAGATTCGACTTCGACAATCGTCTTTCCCATCCCAATGGATTTATTATCTAGTTTTACGACTGTCAAAAAATCGTAAAAAAGTCGTAGTACAAAATACTTTCAAGCCCTCGTCTGCGTGTAACCGCATTACCTCATTGAAAAGTGTTACCGAAGGGGATGAAAAATGTTTTTCATCCCCTTTGCCTATATTGAGCAAAGTCACATCCTTCAGAATTAGGTAAAACGGTTCCCTACTTTGGTGCCTTAATTGAGCAGATTTTAGAAAACACCCCAAGACCTCAAAAATCTGAATCCTGTTCAATGCAATAAGGGGCATAAAGAACGGGTAACTTCAATATTTTTTATACTCGCCTGTTTATTTTTCAGGAAAATATTTTGATAATTTAGCGCTTCATTTAAGATTATTTTAATAAAAAAACAATAACATTAAGCTATGGGCTAGAAAACCTATTAGGAATTAAAGTTATTAAGAATCGTCTAGCGCGGTCTGCGAATCGACGAATATACTGAAGAGTATAGTTCTTAAGAACGCCTCACAGGGACGTTAAGTTTGTGTAGAGAGGCGATTATGCAAGAACGATTCCCTGTTGAAAAAGACAGTTCTTTACGAAGAGTGACAGGTTATTTTTCACGTTTTTATCGTGAATTGGTGAATGGTCATGATACAGTAGCAACAATTACTAAAGCTTGTGTCGTTGCTGCCTTGGGAGCTCACTTGGTGGGAACAATGGCAGCAGGCATTATTAGTTCAGGAGTAGCGGGCGCGGTTATTTTTGCCTTGTCATCACTCGTGGATGAGTACTTCAAAAATGAAGCAGAAGACATTGCCCTAGCTAGGTTAGACAATTTAGAAAAAGCTAACCGGCATCTCATTACTGAACTAGAACAAGAGTTTGAGCATGAACATGATTATTCTGGACGATTCTGGAATAAGGGGAAAAATAAGCAGATTGAAGAGAAAACGCTTTCATCGCTTAAAAATGGGGAGCTGCTCAAACTTCTCCTACGTAATTATCTTAGTACCCTTGAATTATACAATATACAACGAGACGAAGAATTCGAACAAAAGCTGCGTGCAAAGCGCAGAAAAAATGGGAAACTGCCTCAGCAAGAAGGCATGATTTCACTGATAGAATCAGTCACGGGTTTTTCACGCAGACATCCTCACTTTGCAAGTGCCGTTCAGCAATATTTAGCTGCACAAAAAGATATTGAAGTAGAGGCAAAATTTAACCAACGCGTTGTTAAAGCATTGTGTCTTAAAGATAGAACGCCGCTGCCGCCGAATCGCAACCTTCTTGTAGAAAATGCACCCCCACAAAAATCATTTTTTGCTCATCTTAGGAGCTTTGGTGCAGCTTTGTTATTTAGTGTTGCAAAAACTAACACGGTGCTGGGTATTATTTTAATTTCAGGGATTCTTCTTGGAGTAGTACATGCAGGGGTCTTCGTTGGGTGGCCGATTATTGCATCAGCTATTGCGCTAGGGCTAGTTGCTTTTACCGCGTCACTTGCTTATAAATACTTTGTTGAGAAGGACTATGAATCTAATGCTAAAAATATTGAAGTCAATCTCTCCTACCAAAATAATCGCTACCAGCTAACAAAGAAATTACATCGGCTACGATCGAAAGAATACCGAGATCTTAATGAATATGATGCGTATCAGACGAATAGCAAAATTTTTGTAAAACGATTTTCAATTTTAAGAAAAACTAGGGTAAGCGCAGTAAAAAGCACCACGCACTTTCGTCATGTTGTGGATCGTATTGCGCAAGGGATGTATGGGTTATCGATTGGCATATTAATTGGTATTGCCGTATCAACTGTTATTTGTTTATTAGCTACCGTGTCGCTAGCACCTGTTATGGTTCCCTTACTCATCACCACCGGCGGAATCGCGGGTGCAGTGATCTTTGGTTTGCGATATAGCTATTGGTTTTCACAAATGACGCATCAATCTGGTGAGGATGAAAAGCGACAAATTAACCGTACGGCAAGATTGCTTAAAAAAGCGAGCCATCAGTTTGGAAAAAATTTAATTCAACAAAAACTCGCAAGAACTAAGCAAGAGCTCATACTTGAATTAATGCTATCGTATCGAGATTATGCTTCAAGGATTAAATCTGATAATCCTACACAGTTAGATGAAATGTTATCTAAGAAAGAAAAAATATTGTTATTAATTGAAAAAACAGTGGGCATCTCACGAGAGCGAAATACAGGCACAGGATTGCCAAATAATAGTGATGATAAATTTTTTGAAGCGCTTTCACTTTACTTGCAGAAAAAAGAAGCGACAAAGGCTCATGCGAACCATAATGTTTCTGAGTTTAAAGCAGCAATTTTGAATAAGCAGCCGGCTGAATGCCGTGTTACCGCTAACCCGACCTGGTTTCCTTCATGGAACGATTTCCGTCAAGGAGTGAAAAACTTCAATCAAAACATTCTGCAAAAACATCTTTTTTCAGTTCTAGCTGCAGTCTCCATTGCTTTTCCCTTGGCATTTTTGCTCTTTAATCCCGCAGGTCCTGTTATTCCATTGCTTATTATGGGTGGGTTTGCGCTCACAGTCTTTTGCGTTCATAAATATTGTGAGTATTGGGAGACCAAGAACAAGGAGAAAATGGCTGATATTGAAACTAAACTTCCGCTAATCGAATGCATTGAAAAGACTAAGCAAAGCAAAGAAAAGATTGTTCAAGAGAGTGCTAAGGTAAAAGGGGCGAATAATCGTAAGGTTTATGGTCCTACTCAACGTGTTGTACGCGAGCCAGATCGAAAGAAGGTGCGTCGTATTACCACCAGAGACTCGTCGTCAGCTGCTGCTGTAGGGCATCAGCAAAAGCTGACAGAAGATCATTCCCAGCGCCAGCTATCATCCTCTCCCGATTTGAGCATGAGTGGTGGTGGGCGACACCACTAAGCTTGTCTCCTCTTACCCCTCACTCGCACCGTGCTTCGCGCGTTGATCTCCCGCAAGGGAAGGGGAGAGGGGTGAAAAATGAGTGCGGAGAAATAAGGAACCTGCCATCAATAACGGCATAATAAACAGCAAGATAATACATAAAATGCCAGCATAATTTAATGCCTTTAAAAAAATCGCGGGTGAAATTAATACAATTATTAACGGTGGCCCTAGTGTTAAGCAGCTGATGATAGCCGCACCTCCTTTCTGTTGTTTATTCACTTTAATGCCATCGGATAAAAAATCAGACAAGCTGAGTGCAACGCCAAGAAATGAAGTGAGTACGCAGATGGAAGTAAATACATTAGTTAGAATACTAAGGCTGGTATTATTACCCTGATGGATAAGTGCTTCTACCATGGCTTTTAATGGATGAGTAGAGGAAGCATAAATCGTGCTTAGACCCCCATTAGCAGGAATAGTAGCCTGAACAACAAAAATCCAAGCTAGGTAGAGAACAAGTGGGATTAGCCCACCTAGAAGCGTCGCCCAATAAAGCTTTGTTCGATGACTATTTAAATAACTGCGAATAGAAGGCAGGATGGTTGCATAACCGAAGGCAGTCATACAAGTCAGAGCAGAACTCCCGCCGCTTATTGAGTGGAACAACAAGTTTTTAGCATGGCTAAATGGAATGAGTAATAAAATTAGGACTAAGCAAACCAGTAATTTTGTTCCCATTAAACCTCGGTTGACATAATCAACCAAATTAATTCCACGAAAAATGATGTATCCTAAAATAGTCGTAAAAATAACGGCGTTGAGCCACATGGGAGGTTGTAGGTGGATTTCGCTAAAAATGGCACCAAGTAAATCTTCACCACTTGAAATATAGGCTGAAAGTAGCGTATAGAGAAGAAGGAGGGTGACGACCCAGGTAATTATTGCTCCTGCCTTGCCCAGGGTCATTTGGGCCATTGAAACTAAGTTAGAATTTTCAGGTAGCTTAAGGTTAACCTTAAGCAATGCAAAAGCCCCTATTGCCATCATCAGCCAAGCGGTTAACATTAGAATAAAGATTTTTGTGACGCTATCTTGAGCCGTTGCTATTGGTAGGGCAAGCATGCTACCGCCAATACAAGTACCCAAAATTAAAAAAACTGCGCCAATAAATTTACCGTTCATGGCAACCCCTTATGATATCTAACAAATTTATTTTAACTAAAGATGCGCGATGATGTAAAAATATAATATCGATGGTGGCGAGAATTGTTACAAAGTATCAAAAATAGCGCATTATTTATTTTTTTATGATATTATATTTTATAAATTTATGCAATTTATTTGTAATAGTTGTGAATTAGGGGATGAGGCATGACCACAGTTACGATTTCAAGATTGAGTCACGATGGCAGAGGAATTGGCCATATTAATGGTAAAACCATTTTTGTATCCGGTGCGATGGTCGGAGAAACGGTACTTGTTACCACACAAAGAAGAAAGGCGAGCTACGATGAAGCGACAGTCGACACGATATTAATCCCTTCTCCTCATCGCGTTGAACCGAAATGTCTGGCCTTTGGTACCTGCGGGGGATGTAGCTTGCAGTATATGGACGGTCAAGCTCAAATCAAACATAAGGAAGCAGTGCTAATTGAACAATTGCTCCATGTTGGCAAAATCATGCCGAAAAAAATGCTTCCTCCTGTCATGGCAGATAATTATGGATATCGGCGTAAGGCGCGCTTAGGGGTGCGCTATGTGATTAAAAAAGAAAAATTATTAATTGGATTTCGAGAAAAAAATGGACGATATTTGGCTGAAATTGAAGCCTGCCCTGTTTTACATCAAAGTATCGGCAAAAATTTAACTAAATTGAGAAATTTTTTATTGCAATTAGAGGGCTATTTGCAGATTCCTCAATTAGAAATTGCGGTAGGGGATGTTAACACGGCAATTATTCTGCGACATTTAAAACCGATTTCACAAAATGATCTCGATAGCATTAAGCAGTTTGCTAGGACTGAAAATTTTCATCTTTATTTACAACCTGGAGGGCCAGATTCCGCTTATTTAGTCTATCCAGAAAATGAAAAAGCTAGGCTATGCTATCAGTTAGATGAATTCGGATTGACGCTATATTTTCATCCAACGGATTTTGTACAAATTAATCAAGACATCAATACCCAGTTAGTTCGACTTGCTATTGAATTGCTTGCTCCAAGGCAAGATGAAACTATGCTCGATCTATTTTGTGGTATTGGCAACTTTACCCTGCCAATTGCAACTCGATGTCAGCAGGTATTAGGTATCGAAGGAACCGAGGCAATGGTGGCGAGAGGAAATGAAAACGCAAAATTAAACGCCATCACTAATGCTGAGTTTCAATGTCACGATTTAAGTGATAAACAAAAAAAATTTAATTGGGTAGAAAGAAAATTTGATGGCGTTTTGCTTGATCCGCCTAGAACTGGGGCTTTAGAAGTCATTGAGAAACTGTCAACATCAGAAGTTAAGCGTATTGTTTATATCTCTTGTAATCCAGCTACATTAGCTCGTGACGCTTTACAGTTAACACAACAAGGATATGAGTTGGCTGCTGCGGGCGTGCTGGATATGTTTCCTCATACCAGTCATGTGGAGTCTATTGCTTTATTTAAACGAGAGTAAGTGTATGCACGGCACAGTGAATGTCCAAGGTTGGTTAGAAAATATTGCAGTGAAACGTAAGAAAATTAATCTTTCGTTATTGCGTGAAGCCTGTACGTTAGCAGAGTTTGCGGGCGAGGGCGCACAAACAGCAAATGGAGAATCTTGCCTGCATCAAGGTCTTGCTATGGCAGAAATACTTGCTGATTTGAATTTAGATGACCACTCCCTTGCTGCTGCAATTGTCTATAGCTCTGTCCAAATTAGAGCCGTTCACTTAGAGGACGTGATAGAGCATCTTGGAGAAGATGTGGCCAAATTAGTCAGTGGTACTGAAAAAATGGATGCGGTTCATGCATTACATGGCAAATTAACTCAGCGCACCCAGCTGGCTTCTACGATTGATAATCTTAGAAAAATGCTACTTGCCATGGTAGAGGATGTGCGAGTAGTGGTAATCAAATTGGCAGAACGGCTTTGTATATTAAAAAATATGCTGAGTTTTAATGAAGTTGAAGTTCACCGTATTGCGAAAGAAACCATGGAGATCTATGCGCCGCTTGCTAATCGATTAGGGATTGGCCATATAAAATGGCAACTTGAAGATCTTGCTTTTCGCTATTTGCAGCCAAGTGATTACCATGACCTTTCCCGTGGTTTAAAAGAACGCCGCGAAGATCGTGAAAAATATGTCAAGCAAATGATTATGACCTTAGAAAAAGAATTAAAAAAAGCGAAAATTGACCATTTCGAAGTAACTGGCCGTGCGAAACACATATATAGTATTTACAAAAAAATGCAGCGCAAGCACGTTCCTTTAAACGAAATTTATGATGCAATCGCGTTTAGAATTTTGCTGCCATCGGTTGATGATTGTTACGCTACCTTAGGAATTGTTCATTCCCTATGGCCGTCTATTCCGAAAGAATTTGATGATTATATTATTTATCCCAAGCCTAATGGTTATCGTTCAATTCACACTGCAGTAGTAGGCCCAGAAAATAAATATGTTGAAATTCAACTGCGAACATTTGCGATGCATGAAGAAGCAGAGCTAGGGGTAGCTGCCCATTGGGTTTATAAGGAAGGAGGAGGGTCTGGTGGCTATGAGCAGAAAATTGCTTGGCTTCGTCAGGTAATGGATTGGCAGGTAGAAGTCACGCGAGATGTTAAACAACACCAGGAAATTTGTTCTCATTTATTCGAAGATCGAGTTTATGTTTTTACGCCTAATGGTGATGTGATCGACTTGCCTTTTGGCTCGACACCGCTTGATTTTGCTTATGCCATACACAGCGAAATAGGGCACCGTTGTCGTGGAGCAAAAATCAATAACAGTATTGTCCCATTGACTTACCCGTTAAAATCTGGTGAAAAAGTGGATATTTTGACTGCTAAGCAAGGACACCCGAGCCGAGATTGGTTAAATCCTCATTTAGGTTATCTTAAAACAGCCAGGGCCAAGGCCAAGGTGCTGAATTGGTTTCGTAAGCAAGATCATGAACGTAACTTGACCGCAGGTCATGAAATTCTTGAAAAAGAAATAAAACGATTGGGTGTGAGAGAAATCTCTTACGAGGAATTGAGTGAAAATTTAAACTACAAAGCAAAAGAAGAGATGTTTGTTGCAATTGGTAGGGGAGATTTAAGAATTCACAGTGTCATGCTCGCTGTACAGATGATGGCAGCAGGTCACCGAGAGCGGCAAAAAACTGATTTATTTATATCTGAGCCAACTAAAATTCAATCTGCATTGTTTTCTGGTGATATTGTTATCGAGGGGATAGAAAATTTACTCACTTATCTAGCAAAATGCTGTAAGCCAGTCCCGGGTGATGAGATTGTTGGTTATGTCACTGTTGGCAAGGGTGTGTCGATTCATCGAAAAGATTGCCTTAATTTTTCTGAAAGAGCCATCCTCCATCCAGAAAGAAAAATCGAGGTTTCTTGGGCAAGTAAGCAAACAAAAAATTATCCTGTTGATCTGAATATCTTTGCCTATGAGAGAAGTGATTTATTCCAAGACATCACTGCACTTCTTGCCAATGAGCGCATTCCAATTATTTCTTTAAATGTGGCACCTAACCGAAAGAATCATACGATCATTTTACGCTTAACACTTGAAGTAAATAGTCTGAACCCATTAAGCCGTATCATGGCGCGCTTATCTCAAGTTGCAAGTGTTATTACTGTGGAGAGAGAATAATAAATACATTTTTAATCTTGTTTACTCTTCACCTGCATCTCGTAAATTAAATTACTGGTAGCGCCTGTCGTTATTAAAAGATTTTTATCCGTTAATTCTTTTAATTCACGCTGTAAAGTTCGTCGCGTTACATCAGGACAAATATTTTCAAATTGCTGAATGGTAATACCACCATGTTTTGCGATGTATTCAATTGCTAGTTTTTGTCTACCAGATAAATGATATTGTTTTGCCAAAACATCTTGTCCTATTGCCTGTTTACCAAGTGATTTCACTTCTTGCAATTGGGTAGATAAGCCTTGAATAAAATATTCAACCCATCTAGTCATATCCATATCATGCTCACGGACACTTTGAATTGCTTGATAATAATCAGCTCTATTGCGGTCGTAATATTCACTAATAGTAAATAGTTTTTTAAAGTCATATCCGCGCTGATAAAGGCAAAGCGTTGATAACAGCCGCGCGGTTCTGCCATTACCATCTAAAAATGGGTGAATGTGTACAAGTTGAAATTGTGCGATACCTGACATTATGACGGGATGTATCTCTGTCTCGTGATTTATCCAATCTACTAATTGATGCATCATCTGGGACACTTCGAAAGCTGCTGGAGGCGTGTAAATGACATCCTTTGTTTTAGAGTTAACAACATAATTTTGGATTTTACGGTAGTCACCAGGGGTGGCGGCATTGCCTCTCACCCCCTCCACAAGTCGTTTATGAATTTCTCTAATCAATCCTTCGGTAATGGGTTCACCATCACCTACATAACCGGCGACTAAGTCGAATGCCTGTCTGTAGTTTAATAATTCCTTTGTATCATCGGGATTAACGGTTGCAAGATGCTGGCCTGCCCATAGTTGCTCTGATTGCTCCAAAGTAAGCTGAGTACCCTCGATATGCGTGGTGTGATGCGCTTCTAATATCAAGGCTTTGTTCTGCATCTTAGCAACCCACTCATCGGAAAGGGTGGCAGCTTCCAAAAATCCCCTAGCCCGCTCTATTGTGGTTAACGTATTTGCGATTGAATTAGTGATTGTAAACTTTGGTTTAAAAATTAATATACACTCCAGTTACCTTGGTATCTTAACAATGTCACAAGATTGTCGCAAGATGTGTCGTAACTATGTCGCAAGATGTGTCGTAACTATGTCGCAAGATATGCCGCATGATAGAAAGAAGATCTATCAAATTGTCGAATTGAGACTCCCAACCACACCCATTTCAAATTGGTTAAAAATTAATACCAGATCTTTTTTTGTTTTAATTTCTGCGAATTTACGGTTCATATTACTCTCCAATCTAAATGTTGTAAATTTTTAATAATATTATCAATTTTACAATAAAAAGAAATAATTAATTTTGTTTTTTAGGTGTGCGATTTAGACCACATCATTATCGACTGGATAGGTCATATTGGCTTCTTGATTTTGAACCCAAAATTCAATGGGATAGTAAGGAAAAAGGAAGGAAGTTGGTTTCTGTTACACGCCAGATTCTAAGTGCTTGAAAAATCTGGCGTCCCCAAGGGGAGTCGAACCCCTGTTACCGCCGTGAAAGGGCGATGTCCTAGGCCTCTAGACGATGGGGACTTAGCTTTAAAGGGATGCATTCTATCTGTTTTGAATGTGTTTGACTAGTCTTAATATTAATTTTTTTTAGATAATGGAGCTAAGCGGGATCGAACCGCTGACCTCTTGCATGCCATGCAAGCGCTCTCCCAGCTGAGCTATAGCCCCAGGAAATCGGCATTCTAGGAGGCCTATTAAAAACTGTCAAGCTCCATTATTATATAATCCAGGAAACCCTTCGGTAATGAATTTTTTTAAGGATAACTGTGAATAAGTTAAAGAAAATTATAATGATTAACATTTGTTTTTTGATGATTAGCTGTACTCATCGACCAGTTGAGTACCCTGGTGCAGTGCTAGGTGGCTATTACAATGGATATTTCAATCGTAATGCCGTTATTTTATATAAAAGACCAAGCGCAAAATTTGGTTGTTGGTTATCACCCTGCGGTTGGAGCTGTGTCCGTCGTTAAGGGGAACCGTATTAATAGCTAATAGTTACCTTTTTTTCAAAAATTGGATGGCTCGTTCGAGACGAGAAATGGTTTTTGCCTTACCCAATAAAGCTAAAGTTAAATCGATAGAGGGGGAAGTGGTGTTACCCGTTACCGCAACTCTGAGTGGCTGTGCGACTTTTCCCATTTTAAGATTTAATTGTTCTGCAACATGATGAATCGTTTTGCTCAATACTTCCTTGTTCCAATCAGGGAGTTTAAAAAATCTGTTAAGCAGTTGTTCAAATAGTTCAAGCGTGGTGTCTGAAAATTCTTTTGTTACTGCTTCGTGGTTATATTTATCAAATTCTTCGTAAAAAAATCTACTTTTTTCTGCCATTTCAGCTAGAGTTTTTGCTCTTTCACGTAAAGCAATCACCACTTCTGATAAACTTGGCCCGGATAGGGTGGTGATACCTAGTTGCTGAAAATGCCATGCTAAATGTTTTGCTACATAATCAGGGGAACAAGTTTTAAGGTAATGCTGATTAAGCCAGAGCAATTTTTCAGGGTTAAAAATGGCGGGAGAGCGGCTGATCGTATCTAAACTAAAAAGAGTAATCATTTCTTGCAGGGTAAAGACTTCCTGATCACCATGAGACCAACCAAGGCGTACAAGGTAATTGAGCAAAGCCTCAGGCAGGTAGCCTTCATCACGATATTGTAAAACACTCACCGCCCCATGGCGTTTAGACAGCCGTTTACCATCCGCACCTAAGATCATGGGAACATGTGCATAAAGAGGTGGGTGACTTCCCAGTGCCTCAAAAATATTAATTTGTCTAGGAGTATTGTTAATATGGTCATCTCCACGTATTACATGAGTGATTTCCATATCAAGATCATCGACAACCACAGTAAAATTATAAGTAGGCATCCCATCAGTACGAGCAATGATTAAATCATCAAGTTCATTATTTAAAACGGTGATGGGGCCTCTTATTTGATCAATAAAGGTGACGGAACCCGTTTCTGGGTTGGCAAAACGTATAACAAAAGGGGTATCGACTAATTGATTGGTTAAATTTCGGCATTTACCGTCATAACGCGGTTTTTTCTTTTGAGCGAGCTGCTCAGCCCTGAGTGCTGCTAAGCGTTCTTTTGAACAGTAACAACGGTAAGCTTTTTTCTCTTCAAGTAAGGTGTGCATCACATCTTGATATCGGTCTAATCTTTGGGTTTGATAAAAGGGTCCTTCATGATAACTCAATCCAAGCCAATTTAGTCCTTCTAAGATGGCGTCAACCGCTTCTTGTGTGGAACGTTCTAAATCTGTGTCTTCGATTCTTAATACAAAAGTTCCATTATTTGCTTTTGCATATAACCAGGAATAAAGCGCAGTTCTTGCTCCACCGATATGAAGATAGCCAGTTGGACTTGGCGCAAAGCGTGTTTTTATTATCATTAGGAATTCTCTTAGGAGGAATATTATTATTTTATTCTAATATATTCTAAAATCAGTCTAAAGTGATTTTCTTAATTCCTGATGCATTCCCGCTAAAGTGAAGGAAAAACTATGTCTTTTTTAATTCAGCTGCTTGCCTTCATCATCACGATATTAGTCCTGGTTACCATTCATGAGGCCGGACATTTTTTTATGGCTAAGTGGTTAGGCATAAAGGTAATTCGATTTTCGATTGGTTTTGGAAAACCCTTGCTGCGCTGGAAAGATCGCAAAGGAGCAGAATACTGGATTGCCTGGATACCCTTGGGCGGGTATGTTAAGTTACTTGATGAAAGAGAGCAGAAAGTTACCAATGAAGAACTTCATCTCGCTTTTAATCGCCAGCCATTAGGGTCGCGCTTATTGGTGGTATTAGCTGGCCCTGTAACCAATTTGCTATTTGCATTATTTGGATTCTGGCTAATGTTTATCATTGGTATTGATGTGCAAAAACCCCTCATTGGAGAGGTGCTTCCTCATTCCATTGCAAAACAAGCCGGCTTAAAAGCGGGAACCGAAATTGTTAGCATCGACAATCAGCCCACATCGAGTTTGCAAAAAGTATTAATGCTGGTTATCGAACATCTAGGCGAAAAAAATACCTTGCTAATTAGCACTCAAAATAAATCAAAAACTAATGAAAAACAATATCAACTGAACCTCAAGCATTGGGAGGTTGATAAATTCAATCCCTTGCCGCTAGAAAGCCTGGGAATTCGACCTTATCTTCCACCCCTTCCAGCGGTAATAAATAAACTGATGCCAGGCCCTGCTGCTGACTCAGGTTTGAGAGTAGGGGATAAAATTATTGCTATCGATGACATCCCAGTAAAGGATTGGTATCGTTTTGTTGAGTTTATTCATAAAAACCCTGGGAAAATGATTAGATTAACCTATGACAGAAATAACCAAATTTTGACCACGCGCTTAACCATAGGAAAAAAAATCGGACTTTTTCGTCAATCAATGGGGTATATTGGCGTGGCTCCTTCTGCCCCAAGCTTGCCGCCTAACTTATTCTCGAAACGAAAATATCCCCCTATCCAGGCCTTAATGGCGGCTTTTGAAGAAACAAAAAGCTT
The DNA here is from genome assembly GCA_963705725.1 of uncultured Gammaproteobacteria bacterium. GTDB lineage: Bacteria > Pseudomonadota > Gammaproteobacteria > UBA6002 > UBA6002 > UBA6002. Next base: position 103,199 of record CAVPKM010000009.1, on the reverse strand, counting down.
GTTTGTGTTTAATTTTATTATTTTAAAAAAAATAGTTGTGGGTGAAGTTTCAACGAATAGTTTAGGGGGGCCTATCGCAATCTTTGAGAATGCAAATATAGCCTTTTTGCAAGGCTTAACTGTATTTTTGGGTTTTTTATCCTTAATTAGCATTATGCTTGCCGCGATTAATCTTTTACCTATTCCTGGCCTGGATGGAGGTCATCTGTTCAATTATTTAATTGAATTAGTTATTCGAAAACCCGTTTCTGTTAGATATGAAGTAATTAGCATGCAAATAGGGATAGCTGTTTTATTGGGAATCATGTTGCTTGCAACTTTTAATGATATTTTGCGCTTAGCCAATGAATTTGCATGGTGAACAAAGGGTTGGTTTGTAGGAAGATAGCTAGAAATAAGCGGGATGATGCAGGATTTTTATCCAGGCGTTTATAAATAATAAAATCTAATTTATTGAAATTTAAATATTTTTTTGTTTTTTCAAGAATATTTTAGTTCTGAATTGGATTTTTAATTCATTGTTGCCTAAAATTTTTTTATTTAAAGTATTGCATCATCCCGATTAGGCGCAAGTGTGAGGTTCTGAGGGGGCGTAGACATCATACATGACCGAAGAGAAGCGACACTTGTCAATTCATGTGGTACAAGAAGTGACTATTGATCAAGGAGGATCAAACATGAAGCGTTCTATTTCAAATTTATTTACATTTGTCCTTATTGGATTTTTGTTAATTGGGGCTGTTGGCGTCATTCAACATGTCGTTTTTGATTTACAGAAAACATTTTCGTATAAAGAATCTAAAAAAAATATTCTTGCTTATTCGCAGTATATTTAGCACTTTAATGCGTCTCATCGGCAACTTTGGGACGCATTCGTCAAGCAGCTTGGGTAAATAGATGCTTGCATACTAATTATTTATCAATAGAATAATATTTCTGGTAACTATACTGGCGCGTTAAAACCAAATATATGCGTTGTCTGTTCAAGTCTATCCTCTTAAGGAGTTTTGTATGAGGTTTAAGCTTTGCTTGCTTTTGCTGGTCGTCAGTATATTTTTAAGTATTGATGCATTTGCTGTCAGTGAAACACGTGACGGTAATTCAGCTACCAGTAAGGAGCTAACGTATGACCAAATCAGATCGGCAGCAAGTGGTGGCGATGCGGATGCACAATATGCACTTGGTTATCTCTATTTTTATGGTAAAAATGGTGCGCCGAAAGATGCTGCATTAGCAAAAATCTGGATAGAGAAGGCAGCAAAGCAAAAGCAGGTGCAAGCAGTCAAAGCATTAGCACTCATTAATAATCGATCAGAAGCCTCCTCTCCTCAGGATGTCCATAACGTTGTCTCAACTATTGCCCATGCGCCGGTTGAAGAGGAAACACTAAAAAAACAGACTGCGCTGATGAAACAAGCAAAATCCATTCAAAGCGAAAAAGAAAATCTAGTTGTGGTTCGTCAAAAAAAATCATTAACTTCGGATAAAAATCAAAATGGAGTAAACCCCGGAATTTACACATTGCAATTATTGGGTGCGTTTAATCGAGATACGATTAAAACATTTGTCAATAAAAACCATCTTGAAGGAAGGGCCAAGCTTTATGAAAATCAATTGCGAGGAAGGCCTTGGTACGTGCTCACTTATGGTGAGTATGGAAATAAAAAAGATGCAAGAATTGTTGCTGAGAAGCTTGAGTGTAAACTGTCGGTGAAGCCTTGGGTTAGACCAAGCGCAACATTAAAATCTAGCCATTCAGTAGCAGAGGATTGATATCATTTTAGTCGATGTAAAGACGCTCAACAAATGTGCCGAGGGTGGGACTCGAACCCACATGATGTCACCATCACCAAATTTTGAGTCTGGCGCGTCTACCAATTTCACCACCTCGGCAAGCGGTCAAGTATAACAAAGCTTTTTATTTAATCAATTATGAAAACAAGTGATTTCAATTTTTTACTCCCAGATGAACTTATCGCTCGATATCCGTTGGAAGTCAGGAGCGAAAGCCGCTTGCTCCATGTAAAGGATGATTTAATTGAACATTATGGGTTCTCACAGCTAACAGACTTGCTTCAGCCTCGAGATATTTTGATTTTTAATAATACTCGCGTGATTCCTGCTCGATTATTTGCTAGTAAATTAACGGGCGGTAAGGTCGAGATTTTAATTGAGCGTATCCTAACCCCATTCAGTGCGAGTGTGCATGTCAAATCTAATAAAACTTTACGTTTGCCCTGTGAAGTTATTTTGGTTGATGGAACTAAAGCCTTAATTACTAAGCGCTGTAAAGAATTGTTTGAACTAGTAGTAGAAAAAAAATCAATTGATGTGCTTTTAATTGAAATAGGGGAGATTCCGCTTCCAGGTTACATGCGCCGAACAGCAGAACGGCTGGATGTGGAACGCTATCAAACAGTTTTTGCTGAAAAGGATGGGGCAGTTGCCGCTCCAACAGCGGGCTTGCATTTTGATCAAAAAATTTTTAAAGAGCTAGATGAAAAAAATATTGCCTATCAATTTCTTACCCTACATGTGGGTGCAGGCACTTTTAAGCCGGTTATGACAGAAGAGATAATGGCTCATCGTATGCATCATGAAATTTTTGAAATTAATCAAAATGTTTGTGATTTAGTGAATGCTACCAAAAAAGCAGGTGGCCGTGTGATTGCAGTGGGGACGACGGCTGTGCGTGCCTTAGAAACTGCATACAGTAATGGGACGCTGCAGCCAACAAAAGGAGAAACCAACATATTTATTTATCCTGGTTATGGATTTAAATGTGTTGATGCGTTAATTACCAATTTCCATCTACCTCGTTCCACCTTACTCATGCTAGTTTGTGCCCTAGGAGGATATGATAACGTCATGCAGGTTTATCAAGCGGCAATTAAGGAACGATATCGATTTTATAGTTATGGCGATGCCATGTTGATTGAAAAGCATTCAGGTGGGTGTGCAATTGAAATTTGAAATTTTAGCGTCAGAAGGTATGGCACGCAGAGGCCGTTTACATTTTGAACGTGGTACCGTAGAAACTCCTGCATTTATGCCAGTTGGCACCTATGGTACAGTGAAGGCTATGTCGCCAGAAGAGATCGCTCAAATTGGAGCAGAAATCATACTAGGTAATACCTTTCATCTCATGCTTCGACCTGGGACAGACGTCATTAAACTGCATGGCGATTTGCATGGATTTATGAATTGGCAACGGCCTATTTTAACAGACTCTGGAGGTTTTCAAGTATTTAGCTTGGGTAAGTTGAGAAAGTTAACCGAACAAGGAGTGGAATTCCGCTCCCCCAGAAATGGAGAAAAAGTTTTTTTAACACCTGAAAAATCTATGCAAGTGCAAAAGCTGCTCGGTGCAGATATTGTAATGGTTTTTGATGAATGTACCCCCTATCCCGCTTCCTATGACACTGCGCAAACCTCGATGGAGCTTTCATTGCGATGGGCGGCACGTAGCAAGGTAGCCCATGAAGGGAATGCAGCAGCCTTGTTTGGCATCATTCAAGGAGGAGTTTATTCGGATTTGCGTGCTCGCTCGCTTGAAGGATTAATTAACCTCGCTTTTGATGGTTATGCAATTGGTGGGTTATCGGTCGGGGAGAGTAAACCAGAGATGTTAGCCGTGTTAGATGGACTAATGCCCATAATGCCACCTACTAAGCCTCGTTACTTAATGGGAGTTGGGACACCAGAAGATCTCATTGAAGGTGTGAAACGTGGAATTGATATGTTTGATTGTGTTCTTCCCACTCGAAATGCACGTAATGGACATTTATTTACTTCGGTAGGAGTCGTTCGAATTCGTAACAGCGGTTATAAATCGGATAAAAGCCCGCTTGATCCTAACTGCGATTGCTATACTTGTCAGCATTATAGCCGTGCCTATTTACACCATCTCGATAAATGCAAGGAAATTTTAGGCGCTAGGCTTAACACGATACATAATTTAAGATACTATCAAAAATTGATGTTTGATTTGCGAACAGCAATTGAGCAAGGTAAATTATCTACCTTTTCCACTTTTCAAACTAAAGCTGCAGATTTTTGGAGATAAATTAATATGGTATCATTACTTACAATATTTGGAATCACGGATGCATCAGCTGCCACCACCACAGCGGGTACCCCAGCTGGCTTAACTTCTTTTTTGCCGATGATCGCGATTTTCTTTTTAGTGGCTTATTTTCTTATGATACGTCCGCAAAATAAGCGCATGAAGGCACATCGCAAATTACTTTCTGAGTTATCAAAGGGTGATGAAGTAGTGACAGCAGGAGGAGTAATTGGTCGAATTGCAAAAGTGAATGACGATTTTATTACGATGGCAATTGCTGAAAATGTAGAAATAAATGTTCAAAAATCGGCAATTTCGACTGTGTTACCTAAGGGAACCATGAAAAATATAACCTAAGGCTAGGTAGGCAAGGCATGCAAACAAATTATCCTATTTGGAAATATATTACATTTACGCTAATCATGATATTAGGATTAATTTATGCTGCGCCCAACTTATTTGGTGAAGATCCCGCCATTCAAATTTCTTCTCCTAATACTAATCACCTACCGCTTGAGATAACCCAAAATATTGAGCAGATCCTAAATAAGGCAAATTTATCTTATTTATCTGTTCAAGAAGAAAATGACAATCTACTCATTCGATTTAAAAATACCGATACGCAATTAAAAGCAGGAGATTTGCTTAAGGCAACACTTAGTAATCAATTAGTGATAGCGCTTAACCTTGCGCCAAAAACTCCTCGCTTTTTACAAGTATTGGGTGCAAATCCAATGAAATTAGGCTTGGATTTACGCGGCGGCGTGCATTTTTTGCTGCAAGTTGACACAAATTCTGTGGTTAAAACAAGACTTGAAGGAGAAATGCATAATTTTACTCATGACTTAAGAGAAACGCATATTCGTTATACGAGTATTAACCTTGATTTACCAAAAACCATTATTATCCAATTCCCAGACGAAAAATCTCTCAATGCTGCTTATGCTGATTTACCAAAAAAATTCTCTGATTTCTTAATCATGAAACAAACGGATGGCGGTCATGTTATTACTGCTGTATTGACGGAAGAAGCGATAGACAAGATAGTCAATTATTCAGTTGAACAGAACATGACCATTCTTAATAATCGTGTGAACGAACTAGGCGTGAGCGAAGCCGTGGTGCAACGTCAAGGGCGCGATCAAGTTAGTGTAGACTTGCCTGGTGTTCAAGATACGGCTCGCGCAAAAGATTTGCTTGGAAAAACTGCAACTTTAAAGTTTCAATTGGTTGATACCAACCCAGGTAGTGAAAGCAGTTTACTGAGTAAGCCTTATAATTATGAAGGCCATACCGTATTTTTAAAAAATCAGGTGATCCTATCGGGAAGTTCTATCACTTATGCGACATCAGGTTATGGCGAAGATGGAAGACCTAATGTACAGGTTCGATTAGGCGGCGGAGGTGAAAGTCTTTTTCATAGAGTGACCGCTGATAATATTGGTAAGCCATTGGCAGTCGTTTATGTAGAATCAAAAATCATTCAAAAATTGGTCAACGGAAAGCTGATCCCTGTTAGGCATCAAGTGGAAAAAATTATTAACGTTGCAACAATCAATAGCGCCCTCCCAAATAATTTTCAAATTACAGGCTTAAGCAACGAAAAATATGCTGAAAATTTAGCTTTATTATTAAGGTCAGGTGCACTGACAGCACCGGTAGATATTGTCCAAGAACGTATTGTCGGTCCGAGTTTAGGAGCAGAAAATATTCAAAAGGGATTAATGTCACTTGTCGTGGGTTCCATACTCGTATTTATTTTTATGTTGCTTTATTACCAATTGTTTGGTTTGTTTGCGGATCTTGCCTTATTACTCAATGTTATTTTTATTATCGCTATCCTCTCAATACTTGGCGGCACACTCACCTTGCCTGGAATCGCGGGAATTGTTTTAACAGTAGGAATGTCAGTAGATGCAAATGTATTGATTAACGAACGGATTCGTGAAGAGCTGAGAAACGGAATGAGTCCGATTTCTAGTATTCGAGCCGGCTATGAGCGAGCTTTTTCAACCATTGTTGATGCGAATGTGACGACACTAATTATTGCAGTTGTTTTATTTGCACTAGGTAGTGGATCGGTAAAAAGTTTTGCGGTAACTCTGACGATTGGCCTTGCCACTTCCATGGTAACAGCCATCTACTTTACGCGTTTTTTAGTTAATATGTGCTATTTAAGAAGAAAACAAGTTAAACATCTATCAATTGGTATCTAACAGTAACAAAGGTCGGACATGGAATTTTTTAAAACGAATACCAAAATTGATTTTATGAAGCAGCGTACCTTTGCGGCAGTATTTTCTGTCCTTGTTACCTTGCTTTCTCTTCTTTCTTTATCTCTTTATGGCTTAAACCTCGGTTTGGATTTCACAGGCGGAACGCAACTGGAAATCAGTTATGATCACGCTGCTAATCTTAATGAAATTCGCACAGTACTAGCAAGTGGGGGTTTTCAAGATGCAGTGGTGCAATCGTATGGTACTGCCAATGACGTTCTGATTCGCCTTGCCGTGAGTAATATTAGTCAAGAACAACTGAAAAATAAAATCATGGAGATCTTGCCGGGTGCAAAATTACATCAAGTTGAATACATTGGTCCTCAGGTTGGCAATACCTTAATTACCAATGGAATTTTGGCAATATTAGTTTCTTTACTTGGTACCATGCTTTATATTGCCTTGCGGTTTGAATATCGATTTGCAGTGAGTGCTGCAGTCGCGTTAATTCATGATCCTATTTTGATATTGGGTGTTTTTTCTTTTTTCAGGATTGAATTTAATTTAATTTCACTCGCTGCTGTCCTGACAATCATTGGTTATTCACTCAATGATACTATTGTAGTTTATGATAGGGTCCGAGAAAATTTTAGAAAGCATAGAAAAACTTCCTCTATGGAAGTGATGAATTTATCAATTAATCAAACACTATCTCGTACCATTATGACATCAAGCTTGACCCTACTAGTTGTATCAGCATTATTTATTTTTGGCGGTGAAATGCTAGCAGGATTTTCGTTAGCGCTAATTATAGGCATTATTATTGGTACTTATTCTTCTATTTATGTCGCAGGTTCTTTAGCTGTCGCAATGGGTTTGAATCGCAAGCATTTACTGCCTCAAACTAAACCCATCGATGAAAACCCATAATTTATTCAGATTCGGAATTCATCACTCTACGAATAATTTGCAATAGAGATTTAAACATTTTTGGATTGCCTGCAATGATATTGCCGTTATTGAAATAATGTTCTTCACCTTGTAGATCACTCATTAAACCACCAGCTTCTTTAATCATTAATATACCTGCGGCTAAGTCCCATTTTTTTAAATTAAGTTCGAAGAAAGCATCAAATCGGCCTGCCGCTACATAGGCAAGGTCAAGTGCTGCAGATCCTGATCTTCGCATGCCGCCTACCTTTGGAAGAATTTGTTCAAAAAGTTTGAGATAGATGGGGAATTGATTGGGATTTTTAAAAGGGAAGCCAGTACTAATAAAAGCACGTTCTAAGTTGTCATTGTTGCTTACACGTAGACGACGATCATTCAAGCGTGCGCCTTCGCCTCGGCTGGCCATAAATAACTCATTGCGAATAGGGTCAAAAATGACACCGTGTTCAAGCTTGCCCTTATATTGAAAAGCAATAGAAATAGCATAATGAGGAATTTGATGAATATAGTTAGTGGTGCCATCTAGAGGATCAATAATCCAAGTAAAATTTTCATTACCCGCAAGCGTGCCGCTTTCTTCGGCAATAATATGGTGATCAGGATAGCTTTTCTTAATAGTAGCGATAATTTCTTTTTCAGATGCCTTATCTACTTCTGTAACATAATCATTTTTTTCTTTTTCTGAAATATGCTGTGTTTCAATTCGTCCAATTGATCGAACAATAATGCGACTTGCATTGCGTGCAGCAGTAATTGCAATATTCATGATGGGTTGCATACAAAACCTTAATTGATGACTAGCCATTTTAATTAACATGTGAATAGGGTGCTGTCAATGTTTGATTGCAGAATTAGATTGATGGTGATCCGCTGAATTTTTATTTTTTCTTGTATCTGTTGTTAAGTTAACTTGAAAAAAATTCTGAAAAATATGATATCTATCTGCTTGGGTGATCCGATCGGAATAAAGATTACGATAGCTACGTCGAATTTCATAAATTTCACTTCGTGCTGAAAACGTGAATAAAAATAAAATGCACACAACACTGATCTTCATAAGTTAATTACGCTTATCAAATATAATTTAATTGTACGGTATTTTTAATTTATTTCCTTACCTTATAAATTACTGTCTTGTTTAATTTTAAAAGCTTGTAAAAATTTCAGATCACTGCGTCAATAAATATACAATGAGATGAATAATGCAGATAGTAAATATTCTAAGGGGAATGTTAATTTTACTCCTGGTTGGATGTCATTCTTTTTCAGATTCGACAATAATGATAGCTAGTAAAAAAACAAAATTAGTGGAAGCAGATATAAAATTGGTGATGGCTTATTTAGAAGAGGGAGATTTTCAAGAAGCGAAACGCATTCTTTTGGAATTGCAAACAATTGATTCGATTAATCCAGCTGTTTGGTACGTAAAAGGATACTTCTATGAAAGAGTCGGTGAATTTTTAAAAGCGCAAATAAATTATAAAAAAGCACTGAGGTTAAATGCAAAAGATGGTGCTGCGCATAGGAACTATGGTAATTTTTTGTTTAGACAGGGTAGATATGAAGAAGCGATGAATGAATTTTTGATGGCGGCAGAAGATGATAATTACTTAGAAACGGCCGGAGCATTCGAAGCGGTAGCGTAAATAATTTTGTGTAAGCAGGTTGAGTCAGCAGATTTTTTGCTACCGAATTCCAGATAGCGAAATTAAAATAACAAAAATTTTTTAAATAAACAAATAAAATTATTGTGCCTGTGGGTATGTGCGCAATACTGACGAGTGCAACGAGTCAGTTTGTGCATATATCCACAGGCGATCGAAGGCACAAAATTTTAAATCAGTTCTTAAACTAAATCGCTCCTTTTAGCCTGTCTTCGAACAGGATCATAAAACGATTCATGGCATCACCCCAATTTCGTATTGGCATTGTCCATTTTTTTGAAATATTTTTAAGCGCTAAATATAGCTGCTTCAAAGCCGCATCATCCGAAGGAAAAACGCGCTTACTTTTAATAACCTTCCGAAGGCTCATATTCACGGATTCAACTGCATTCGTAGTATAAATCGCGCGACGAATTTCAGAAGAGTAGCCAAAAAAAGGCGTGACATTTTCCCAGTGAGTCAGCCAACTTTTACTGATAGAAGGGTAATGCTCGTCCCACTTCTCGGAAAAAGTAGCGAGACATAATTCGGCTTCATCGAGTGTCTTTGCGCCATAAATCGTTTTTAAATCCGCCGCCACTTGCTTACGGCTTTTCCAAGGAACATAGCGTAGTGAATTTCGAATCATATGAACAATGCAAAGTTGAACCTGGGTCTTGGGAAATACCGTTGAAATGGCATCAGGAAAGCCCGTAAGGCCATCAACGCAAGCAATCAAAATATCTCCCACACCACGATGCTGCAATTCAGATAACACATTGAGCCAAAATTTTGAACTTTCCGTTTGGCTAATCCAAATTCCCAGTAATTCTTTTTGCCCTTCAAGATCTACACCCAAAGCAAGATAAAAGGCTTTGTTAATCACTCGCTTATCTTCTTTAACTTTGATCATTAAGGCATCAAAGTAAACAATGGGATAAAGTTTATCCAAGGGACGACACTGCCAAGTTTTCACTTCCTCAATGACTTCGTTGGTCACATTGGAAATGAAAGTAGGAGAGACTTCTACCCCATAGAGCTCTTGCAATTGCCCCTGTATATCACGTGTCGTCATCCCTCTCGCATAAAGGCTGATGATTTTGTCATCAAACCCTTCAAAACGCGTTTGGTTCTTAGCAACAATCTGGGGAGAAAAATCTGCATTTCGATCTCTGGGTACCTGGATAGTAAATTCGCCATTTTCGCCCTTTAAAGTTTTTTCTGAATATCCATTTCGAGAATTGCCGCTATTCTTACCTTTAGCCTCATTTTTCTCGTAGCCCAAGTGGCTGCTCATCTCTCCTTGCATGGCCCTTTCCAAAAGTGCCTTCGTCAAGTTTTTCAGAAGACCTCCTTCGCCAAACATATCTTCTTGGGTTTTGCAGTCCTTAATCAAATTATCTATCATTTGCGGATCAAATGAAGTGAGTTTTGTCGCCATAGTCAGTACTCCTTGTTTCAGTTAGTTTATACTGACTAAATCCAGTTACACAAAAAATTTTATAGCCTCTTCGAAGCGGCCGGTCGATGCGCTTTAAAAAAAATGAACTATCCCCTTGCACGTTATTACCTATTTAAAGCACTTGAGTATGATCCTAAATTAAAAATCAATCTCCAGTTTCTTGGGCAACTCAGGGGCAACCGTTAGATTCAAAAATCTACTTCTAATTTGCAAATATTAATGATATTATTTTTGATAAATAATAATATATTATGAATGGGCTCGTCTGTTAGAGGTAATTATGCAATCAGTCAAAGAAATATCACTTTATGCAATTTGGACTACTTTTTATAAGAAAACTACAAAAAAATTAACGGAAAAGAAAGTTAATTATAATAGGGGTGAAATATTTCAGCGATTGGAGAATTTTAACACCTTAGTTTTTGCATATGAAGAAAATTCAGGGGGGGAAGCACATCAAAAATTATTTGAAGAATTGAATTATATGCTTGGATATTTTAAAAGCATCTGTTTAAAAGAAAGCATTCTTCAGCCGCTAAGACGTTTTCAAACGTTATACCTTACCGCTATCTCCACTCATCAGGATATTTTCACATTTAATAATTATTCTTATGGATTTTTTGTTCAATGTGAAAAAGGACAAGTTGAAATTTCTCCAAATCAAGTTTGTGCCGGATCAGATCATACCTTAATTATTGATGAAAAGGGCAAGCTTTTTGGGTTTGGGAGTGATGAGTACGGTCAACTAGGATTAGGGGGCGTGGAATTATCAGTTTCTCTCCAAAAAATTCCAATGCCATCAAAGGTGAAGTTTTCTCAGATTTCAGCTGCTTATTCCCATAGTCTTGCCCTATCTGAAGAAGGCGAAGTCTATGTTTTTGGGAAAAATGAGCATGGACAACTTGGGTTAGGTCATAAAAATGAAGTGGTTACTCCAACCTTAGTAGAGATCGCGCCTTGTCAGCAAATTTCAGCAGGGAATGAACATAGTCTGTTGCTTATAGATAATACTGTTTATGTTTTTGGAAAAAATGATCATGGACAGCTGGGGCTCGGTCATACAAACGAGGTCGCAATTCCAACGAAACTTTCAATGCCGTTTGATGTACAAATTCGTCAGGTTGTTGCTGCAGCGGACTATAGTTTAATATTGTGCGAAGGGAATTTGCTTTTTGCTTTTGGCAACAATGATCGAGGCCAACTTGGCTTAGGACATACAAAGCAACAATTGTTTCCCACTATGGTTCCAACGATTCCTGGCGCAATCCGTCAAATTGCCTGTGGCTTATATCATAATTTAATACTTTATGAAGGCGGACGGCTTTATTCCTTTGGGGGGAATGCTTTTGGCCAACTGGGATCAGGCCATATAAATGGTGTATTGTCTCCTCAATTAATTGCAAAGTTCTCAGAAGCCAAACCTTGTCAAATTGTGGTTCGCGCTAATCAGAGTTTCGTTAAATGTGAAGATAATTCAGTTTATAGTTTTGGAGCCAACTGCTTTGGAGAACTGGGGCATGAGGAGAATAAAGCAGAAGAATCTGAGAACAGCGAAGGGTTAAAATTTCAGTTCAAAGCAAACCACCTTACCCCAAAACGTATTTCTGCACTGTCAGATGGAGATATCGCAGTCAAGGAAATTATTCCTGGTGTTGCGCGTACCTTAGTGTTAAGCCCCGAAAATCAGCTTTATGGTTTTGGATACAATCAATATTCTCGTCTTCTTGGCTCAGATTTTCCTGAGTATCAGCTAATCCCTCGTAAGATGACATTATTAGTGGATAAATTACAAAAAGTTTATGGGGTTTTTCCGAAGGATGAGCAAATTTCGCATCCAGAAGAAAATAATGAAAAAACTAACCCAGGAGATTCTCAAGATTCTAATAAAAGAGACTCCTGCCTAGTGATGTAACCATTCATATTTAAAAAATTGCCCCAAGCTTGAAAATAGGTAGATACATGGCTAACACAAAACTTCCAACCATCACGCCTAATATCAAAATAAGCAAAGGTTCAAGTAGTTGATCTAAGCGATTGGCAAAATTTTCGACTTCTACCTCAAATAAACGGGCTACTTTTTCAAGCATAATGGGTAATGTCCCTGATTCTTCGCCAATTTTAATCATTTGAATCATATAATTTGGAAAATGATGAGTTTTTTTCATTGCATCATGTACCATTTGGCCGCTAGCAACCAGGGCACTTATTTTGGCAATAGTATAATAATAGAGAGTATTATTTGTGAGTGTAGATACGATTTTTAAAGAATCTAGCATAGAGATGCCACCTGCTAACGTGGTGGATAATGTGCGGCAAATTCTGATAAAAATCATTTTTTTAATTAGGGTTCCGATAATAGGAATTTTCAAATAATAACCATCAACAAAATGTCGAAATTTTTTTGATGCTTTAAAAAAGTAATTTAAAAATGCTAAAAGTAATCCAGCGCTTAGTAAAATAAAAAACCCCTGTGTCTTGATAATTTGGGATATGTGAATAATTAAACGAGTAAAAAAAGGAAGGCAAGCCCCAAAAGAGAAAAAGTGTTGTTCAAATTGAGGAACAATAAAAATAAGCAATAAACAGCCAACGACAAGGGTCAGGCTGATGACAGTGAGAGGATAATATAAATTTTTTTTAACTAAATTTTTTAATTGTTCAGTTTTATCTAAATAATCCGCTAATCTTTGTAACATAATTTCTAGCGTTCCAGAGAGTTCTCCTGCTTTTATGTATTCAATAATAAGTGGGCTAAAAAAAGATTGATATTTTAGTAAAGACTCATGAAAGGTTTTTCCTGAAAGAATTTCTTTGTTAACAAGATAAAAAAGTTGCTGAGTTTGAATTTTATTTTGTGAATTTGCGATAATTTCAATTGCTTTGATAAGTGAAATACCCGTAGAAAGCAAGGTGGAAAGATGATAGGCAAAAAGTGCAATATCTTTTTTTAAAATTTTTTTTTCAAAAAGCGTAACAGAAAAATTTTTCTTTACGTGAATGAGTGCTATTCCCTGGTTGAGTAATTCAATTTTCATATCGTTAAAACTGCAGCAAAAAAGTTCTCCCTTAACACGTAAACCTTGATGATTAATTCCTTTCCAAGTGTATCGTCTTAATTTGTTTGCCATTTGATTTCTCCAAGAACCCGATCTACTTCCTCTAAACTGGTCAGACCCTGACTGACTTTATCAAGGGCAGATTTTCGTAAGCTTGCGATATTTTCTAGGTTGGATTGTTCAAACAAGGTAAGCGAGTCAGATTTTTTTTGAATAAGAGATTTCATGCTTTTTGAAATCGGCAGCACTTCATAAATCCCCAGCTGACCTTTATAACCTTGATAACACTGGTTACATCCATTGGGTTTATAAACAATAACATCACCCACTTCTTCGCGCTGAAATCCAGCCTGCAATAATGCAGTAAGCGTCACTTCAGCCTTTTGCTTGCACTCACATAAACAACGAATTAAACGTTGCGCAAGAATTAATACTAGTGCGCTAGCGAGGTCATAGGAAGCGATATCCATTGCGGCTAATCGGTTGATTGTTTCTACTGCACTGTTTGTGTGTAAAGTTGAGAATACTAGATGTCCAGTTTGAGCAGCCTTAACAGCGATTTCAGCAGTTTCTGAATCTCTAATTTCGCCAATCATAATAATATCTGGATCTTGACGTAAAAAAGCACGTAGAGTTTTTGCAAAGGTTAGTCCTGCCTTTGGGTTAATTTGTACCTGATTAATACCAGCGAGTTGAATTTCAACCGGATCTTCTACCGAACAGATATTTACCGCGTCGATGTTTAATCGATTGAGTGCAGTATACAGTGTATTGGTTTTCCCGCTTCCAGTAGGGCCTGTGACTAAAATTAAACCTTGCGGCAAGGACATTGCATCACAAAATACTGTTTGTTGTAATGAATTCATTCCTAAGGCATTAATATCCAGCGATCCTGGTCGAGTCGCTAATATCCTGATCACAGCTTTTTCTCCGTGGATAGTGGGGCAAATGCTAAGACGAAGATCTGTCAATGTCTGTGTGAAATGCGTCATAATTCGACCGTCTTGCGGTAATCTTCTTTCGGATATATCAAGGTTCGCCATCACTTTTAAACGGGTGGTGAAGTAATTAGCGAACTTGATTGGTTGCCGGCCAATTTCATATAACAATCCATCGATGCGGTATCTTATTCGGTAATAATCTCTGTTAGGTTCAAGGTGAATATCCGATGCTTTTTGTTGTATTGCATCTTGTAGCAGGCGATCAATAAATTTAACGACAGGAGCTGTATTTGATTGTGAAAAAAAATTGTCTTCTTTATTTTCATTGAGGCTAGTTGAATAGATTTCCTCCATTTCCTCATTCTTAATTATATCTTGTAATAAATGAGAACGAATTAAATCAATTTTTTGGCAGAGTTTGTCATGTTCAACAATAACGATTTGAAGAGATAATCCTGTTAGAAATTTTATTTCGTTTAAATTTGGAAGTGATGGATCAGTAACGCCGAGTATAAGTTGTTCATCCTGCTTGCAAAGTGGCAATACAAAATTTTTTTCGATTAATTCCCAAGCGAGAATATTGTTAGGCAAGGTTTCACGATCATAATAATTTAAGTCGACATAGGGTAAATTAAAATAACAAGCCACGGCTTTTGCTAGGTTAGAATAGGAAAGATAGTTTTTCATTCCTAAAAAAACCGTAATCGGTATATTTTTTTGTTTGGAAAGCGCTTCTGCTTTTCTCGCCTTTATCAGATCTAAATGTCCTTCCCTCACTAAGTAATTTAACAATCCACTCAATTTCGAATGAGATTTCGTCATTTAACGATCTTTACTTAGTTAATCCTTGCTCTACGGCCTTGCCGGAGGAAGTCCATGAAATAATTCCATTTGAAGCATTAGGCGTTAGAACAAACACTTGATCGTGGCTTAGCCCGTAAACAGCATTGGGTTGCCCAGTAATGATTCCATCAGTAACAGTAATCGTGCCAATCACGCTGTTTGGTGCAGGAGGGGTGGTGATAGAAGGAGGAATACCATCAAAGGCGGTAGCTCCAGATGAGCAACCTGAAAAGGTTCCATGAGTATGATAGCATTCCACGATCCCCAACTTGTAAGGCGCAGTAGCTCGAACTAGTTCGCTATAATGTGCTTTCTTGGTGTAATCGATATAGGAGGGAATGGCAATTGAAGCAATAATGGCTAGTATCGCTACGGTTACCATTAGTTCTAACAGTGTAAAGCCTTTTAATTTTGTTCGTATTGTTAAATGAGAAGTCATCATAGGGGTTCCTGATTTTTTTTATGATAGCGAAGATTACAGCATATGACTAAATGGATCAAACTCGGGAAAAAATCGGTATTTTGTTTTCAGTTCAAAGTCAGTATGCTACAAAAATAGTAGCTGTTCAGCACAAATGCTAGAAGTCGCTAAACGTTCAGATTTTAGCTAGATTCGAACAAAAAATTTAATTAAAGCGGAGCATACAACAAGTATGTGAGCAATTTTAATTAAATTTTTTGTTCGAAGATGGCAAAATATGGACGTTTCAATCCTGTGCTGAAGAGTTACCAAAAATAAAAATTGTTTCGAGCTTTTTTCTATGCAAAATTATCCTAATTTACGTTTCGTTTTGGTTAACACAACCCATCCTGGAAATATTGGAGCGGCGGCACGTGCTATTAAAAATATGGGTTTTAGGCATTTGTATTTAGTTTCACCGCGATGTTTTCCCCATGCTGAGGCCATTGCACGTTCTTCTGGCGCTGAAGACATTTTAGAAAGTGCAGTCGTGGTCTCTACTTTGACCGAAGCTGTTTTCAATTGCCAGCTTATCTTGGGCACTAGCGCGCGTTCGCGTGCACTTCCCATCCCCTTAGTGACAGCAAAAGAAGGAGTGTGCCGATCTTTACCTTTATTAAACCAAGGTGGTGAGGTGGCAATTTTGTTTGGTCAAGAGCGAATTGGCTTGACTAATGATGAGTTATCTTTGTGTAATCTTCACGTGCATATTCCTTGTAATAGCAATTTTGCTTCTCTAAATATTGCAAGTGCTGTGCAAATTCTTGCTTATGAATTTCACCTCGGATTGTGTTTTGATCATCGCGAAAAAGATGAAAGTCACCCATCCATCGCTCCGTCGTACCAATTAGAACGATTTTACGATCATTTAAATGAAACGTTAATCCAGCTCGAATTTCTCAATCCAAAAAATCCCAGGCAAATGATGAAAAAATTAAGACGGATGTTTGGGCGCGCGCAGTTGGAAGAGGGTGAAGTGAATATTTTGAGAGGAATTTTGACAGCAATTAATCGTAAAATGATAGAGAAATAGCATGAATATTATTTTTTTGTTATAGTTTAGCAAAAACTGTGAAGAGTATCTGAGTGATGAAACCTATTTATTTGGACTATATGGCCACAACTCCTGCTGATCCGCGAGTAATAGATAAAATGTTGGAATGTCTCGCAGTCGATCAAGTTTATGGTAATTCTGCTTCCACAACGCATTGTTATGGTTGGGAGGCAAGTGAAAAAGTGGAATTTGCTCGCTCTCAAGTTGCTAAATTAATTCATGCAGGAAGCAATGAGGTTATTTGGACATCAGGGGCAACTGAGGCAAATAATTTAGCATTAAAAGGCGCGGCTTTTTTTTATAAGCGTAAAGGTCAGCACCTGATTACGAGTACAATTGAACACAAATCTGTTCTAGACAGCATGAAATTTTTAGAAGGTCAGGGATTTACTGTAACCTATCTATCGCCAGAATCAAACGGACTGATTGCTTTGGAAAAAATTCAGCAGGCGATTCGTGAAGATACGATTCTAATATCAATCATGCATGTCAATAATGAAATCGGAGTCATTCAAAATATAAAAAATATAGGGGAATTGACGAAGCAAAGCGGCATTATTTTTCATGTTGATGCAGCGCAGAGTGTGGGAAAAATAGCAATTGACGTGCAAGAATGCGGTGTAGATTTAATGTCTTTTTCAGCACATAAAATTTATGGTCCCAAGGGTATTGGCGCACTTTATATAAAACGAAAACCCCGAGTGCGGTTACAGCCACTTTTACATGGTGGAGGGCAGGAAGGAGGGATGCGCCCTGGAACACTCCCCACCCATCAAATTGTAGGCTTTGGTGAAGCCTGTCGTATTGCTCAAACGGAAATGAATGAAGAAAATCAACATATTCTTTCCTTGCGCCAAAAACTGTGGAAAGCGGTAGCGGGTCTTTCACATGTTTATCTAAACGGCGATGAGGTTCAGCGAGTGGCGGGTAATCTTAATATTAGTTTCGATTTTATTGAAGGAGAAGCATTATTATTAGGATTAAATAAGCTCGCGGTTTCTTCCGGTGCAGCTTGTAATTCGGCAACAACTGAATCTTCCTATGTGCTACGTGCAATTGGTGTACAAAATGAATTGGCAAATAGCACCATTCGTTTTAGTATTGGTCGCTTCACGTCAGAGGCTGACATTGATGAAGCTATTCAACATATTAAACAGGTTGTACTGAGATTGCGTGAAATTTCGCCGTTGGGTGAAAAATGAAGTACAGCGAAAAATTATTAACGCATTTTTATCATCCAAAAAATGTAGGAACTTTTCCTTCTTCTGAAAAAGGAGTGGGCAGGGGGACCGTGGGTAATTATGAAAATGGAATAATTATCCATTTTGAGATTAAGATAGAAAAAAATAAGGTATCGGGAGCAAAATTTAAAGCCTATGGCTCTTGTCCTGTTATTGCTGCGTGTTCCTATGCGGCAGAATGGTTGCAAGGGAAGTCAGTTGAACAAGTGCATCAACTTTCTAGCACCATAATTATCAAGGAACTTGCGATCCCTGATTTAAAAGTTCATAGTGCGCTTATGGTAATAGAAGCAATTAATGCGGCCTTAAACGCAGATATTTTTGCACAAAATTGAAACATTCATAAAATAAAGTGAGGAAATGATTGTGATTGAAAGAACATTATCCATTATTAAACCAGATGGAGTGAAGGACAACCACATTGGCGAAATTTATCGTCGGTTTGAACAAGAAGGTTTAAAAATTGTTGCTGCTAAAATGAAACATTTAAGCCAAGCAGAAGCAGAAGAATTTTATGCTGTTCATAAAGCACGGCCATTCTATCAAGACTTAGTTAAATTCATGATCTCAGGACCGGTCATGATTCAAGTTTTGGAAGGCAAAGATGCCATTAAAAAAAACCGTGATGTAATGGGCGATACAGATCCAAGTAAGGCTAGGCCGGGAACTATTCGTGCAGATTTAGCTAAATCAATCGATGAAAATATTGTTCATGGTTCGGATGGTAGCGATACCGCATCACAGGAAATTGCATTCTTTTTTCATCAGGATGAAATTTATAGTGAATCTGCCTAGTTCAAAAATAAATTTACTCGATTATCCTCGTAAGAAATTGGAGGCGCTGCTTCTCACCATGGAGGAGAAGCCTTTCCGAAGTCAGCAGTTGATTAAATGGATTCATCAAATGGGATCGACTGAATGGGATGGGATGAGTAACATTAGCAAAAGCTTGAAACAGAAACTAGCGGCAACAACAGAAATTAAACTTCCTGAGGTAGTGTGGGATCAAGCGTCAAGTGATGGGACTCACAAATGGTTGATCCGTTTATTTGATGGCAATTGCATTGAAACGGTTTTTATTCCAGAAAAAAATCGCGGAACGCTTTGTGTTTCCTCTCAAGTAGGCTGTGCGTTAAACTGTAGTTTTTGTTCCACCGCAAAACAAGGTTTTAATCGTAATCTTTCGGTGGCAGAAATCATAGGTCAGCTTTGGATTGCTTATCGGTGGTTATCAAAAGATGGGACAATAAAAGATCGTGTTATCTCTAACGTAGTTTTAATGGGAATGGGAGAGCCCTTATCCAATTTTGAAAATGTGTTAGATGCGATGGATATTATGATGGATGATTTGGCTTATAATCTTTCTAAATATCGCGTGACACTCAGTACATCGGGTTTAATTCCACAAATGAAACAACTCAAAGCGAAAAGCCCGGTCGCATTAGCCGTTTCACTTCATGCACCGAATAATGAACTGCGAAATCTTTTAGTACCAATCAATAAAAAATATCCGCTTGAAGAATTAATGACTGTTTGTAAAGACTACTATGAAGATGATCCTCGTCGGGTTGTGACTTTTGAGTATGTAATGTTAAAAAACATTAACGACCACCATGATCATGCCAAGCAGTTGGTCAAATTACTACGCGGCGTTCCTTGTAAAATGAACCTGATACCCTTTAATCCCTTTCCGAATAGCGGTTATGAGCGATCAAAGATGGAGACAATTCGAGCTTTTCAAAAAATACTTGCTGAAAATGGTATCCTAACGACCATTCGTAAAACCAGAGGGCCAGATATTGATGCAGCATGTGGTCAGTTAGTGGGTCAAGTTCAAGATCGTACTCGTCGTAGCGAAAAATGGCAGCAAAAAGTAAATAATTTCAGCAATGGGAAGATAATCGCAATTGAAGCAGTGGATCATTAAAAACAGTAACTATTTAACCCTGTGCTGAATAGTTACCAAAAAAAACAATACAAAGAGGATACGGACTTGGCAAATAAAATCCAAGCAATAAAAGGCATGAAGGACTACTTGCCAGCGCAAACGAAATATTGGTCATATCTTGAAGACACGATAAGAGAAGTTGCAGAGAGTTATGGTTATGCAGAAATTCGTTTCCCGCTCCTTGAATCCACGCCTTTATTTAAACGCACGATTGGCGATGTGACAGATATTGTGGAAAAAGAAATGTATACTTTTCTTGATCGTAATGGCGAAAGCGTTTCTTTGCGACCAGAAGGGACAGCCGGCTGTGTGCGAGCAGGTATTCAAAATGATTTGTTTTATCATCAGCAACAAAGATTATGGTATGTGGGACCCATGTTTCGATATGAGAAACCCCAGCAAGGAAGATTTCGTCAATTTTATCAATTTGGTATTGAAGCTTTCGGGATGTGTGGACCAGATATTGATACCGAACAAATTTTAATGACATCAAGAATTTGGCAGGCGCTGGGATTACAAGATTATGTCACACTTCAAATCAATTCCCTTGGTAGCGCCATTTCAAGAGAAAAATATCTTCAACAATTAATAAATTATTTCAATGAAAATATTGATGATCTAGATGAAGATTCAAGAAGACGATTATCGACTAATCCTATGCGCATACTGGATAGCAAGAACCCTCAAATGCAATTTTTAATCGCTGCCGCTCCAAGAATGTTAGATTATTTGGATGATGAATCCCGTGACCATTTCCAAAAATTACAAGGCTATTTAGATTTATTTGGCATTAAGTATGAGCTGAATAGTCGAATTGTACGAGGATTAGATTATTATAATAAAACGGTTTACGAGTGGGTGACCGATCGACTAGGCGCACAAGGTACCGTTTGTGCAGGTGGTCGTTATGATAGCTTAGTTGCACATTTAGGCGGAAAAGCCACTCCGGCCGTGGGCTTTGCCATGGGATTGGAGCGTGTGGTGTTATTATTAGAATCGGTTTACACCCCAGGGCCAAGTGTGCAAGTTTATTTGATCATGGTCGGCGATCAATCAATTGAACGTGGAATGTTATTGGCAGAAAGTCTTCATACTAAAATGCCCGAGATTAGCATAGCCTGTGATTTTTCAGGAAATAATTTTAAAAGTCAATTTCGTAAGGCAGATAAAAGTGGTGCAAAAATAGCGATTATATTAGGAGAGGACGAGGTGAATCAGCGTAAGGTATCATTAAAATATTTACGTGATGAACGTCCGCAATGCACCTTTCCTGAAATAGAATTACCGCAGCGATTATTGCAAGCTTTAGTCGAATAGAATTAGGGAGAGAGAAATGAATATTTATGTATCTGATAAAGAGCAAGCTGAAATGATTCGCAAATGGTGGCGGGAAAATGGCAAGTTTATTATTTTTTCTGTGATCATTACTGTGGCATTAAGTTATGGTTGGAATCATTGGAAAGAGTTAAAAAACCAGCGAACAGCCGCCGCTTCAACGCTTTATGAGCAAATGCTGACAAATGCCGATTCTCAATCAGATGAATCGGAAAAAGACGCGATGAATTTACTATCCACTTATCCAAAAACACCTTACGCATCTTTAGCGGCCTTTTTTTTAGCTAAAAATGCAATTAGTCAGAATAAGCTTGATATCGCGATGCAAAAAATTGATTGGATATTAAAACATACTAATAATAAAGATTTTAAGCAGATAGCAAAAATAAGAAAGGCGCGAATCCTGCTTTCTTTAAAAAAATATAATGAAAGTCTCGCCTTACTTTCCGTCGTAGAATCGAATGCTTATCTTCCTTTAATCAATGAAATCAAGGGTGATATTTATTTGGCCAAAGGAGAAAATAACCAAGCGGCAGCGGCTTATCAGAATGCATTGAATATGATTAAAAAAGATGCACCAAATCGTAGCTTGCTAGAAATGAAATTTAATCAAATACAAAGGTAACTTTACAAGCACTCTTCAGTTCCTAATCCTTTTCACAAAGGTGCATGCATGATTCCAGTTATTGCCATCATTGGTCGACCTAATGTCGGAAAATCTACTTTATTTAATTGTTTAACTAGAAGCCGGGATGCGCTTGTCGCAGACCTGCCCGGAGTCACGCGAGATCGTAAATACGGCGAAGGAGAATATGACAATTTGCGATTTATTGTCATTGATACTGGCGGAATTGATTCGCAAAAAGATTCGGAAATACATCAGCTCATGACTGCTCAAACATTACAGGCGGTAGAAGAAGCAGATGTGATTTTATTTGTCGTGGATGGGAAAGAAGGTCTCGTGCCAAATGATGATAAAATTGCTTCACTACTTCGCTCTATCACTAAACCTATTTTGTTACTTGTCAATAAATCAGAAGGACAAGATGAAGAAATTGCAAAAAGTGATTTTTATCAGCTTGGATTTGAAAAAGTTCAGGCGATTTCGAGTGCTCATTATCGCGGTATAAAAAAATTGTTAGAAGAAATTTTTTCATGTTTTAATGAAGAAACTTTTAAAGAAACGGGAGAAGAGACTACCAATAGCATTAAAATTGCTGTGATAGGAAGACCTAATGTAGGCAAATCTACCTTAGTCAATCGCATCCTGGGTGAGGAAAGAGTGCTGGTTTATGATGAGCCGGGAACCACACGAGATAGCATTTTTATCCCTTTTGTTCGTCAAGATGTTTCCTATACCTTGATCGATACAGCAGGAATCAGGCGGCGTACAAAAATTACTGCAGAAGTGGAAAAATTTTCCGTTGTTAAAACATTGCAAACGATTGCAGCCGCAAATGTTGTATTATTCTTATTCAATGCTCGAGAAGGAATACTTGATCAAGATCTTCGTCTTTTAGACTTTATTCTAGAAGCTGGTAAGGCATTAGTTGTCGCTATCAATAAATGGGATAATATGGCATCAGATGCCAGAGACGACATAAAAAAAGAAATGGATCGGCGATTAGAGTTTGTTGGGTTCTGTCGAAAACATTTTATCTCAGCAAAACATGGTACGGGGGTAGGAGATTTATTTCGATCCATTCAAGAAGCCTATCATTCTGCTACGAGAAAAATTTCCACTCCACTTGCAACACGAATTTTACAAGAAGCCGTGACTTCACATTCTCCACCTCTTGTTCATGGGCGACGCATCAAGCTACGCTATGCTCATTCTGGAGGTCATAACCCACCAATCTTTATCATTCATGGTAATCAAACAGATAAATTACCACTCGATTATCAGCGTTATCTAATCAATTTTTTTCAAAGACGATTAAAATTAATTGGTACGCCCATTCGTGTGGAATTGAAAAGTGGCGAAAATCCTTATCAAGGAAGAAAAAATTTATTAACACCCAGGCAGCGAAAGAAAAAACAACGACTATTTACTTACTTGAAAAAAAAATAACGGTCTATTTTTCACCGGGTTGAATAGTTACAAAATAACGATGAAACAAAAACATTTGTAAATAAATAATTGATTGACTAAATATATACTTCAGCATGATAATGCGAATCTCAATTAATTATGCATATTTACATAGGAGTACAATATGACAAGCGCAATCGGTTCAAGAAATGAAACTAAGAAACTGCAAAAGGAAATTGCATTATTACAAAATAAATTAAAAGCGGCTGAGAAAAAAGAACAAAAAATGCATAAAGAATTTCAAAAAGAAATGGATAAAAAAATAAAATTAGCACATGAAGAAGGTTATCAGGTAGCGTTATCCGAAAATCAAAAGAAAGAAATTGCTCGTGATAAAGCTTTAAAACTTGCTGAAAAAAATTTTGAAAAAGATTATCAAAAAAAATCTTCCCCAACAAAATTGAGCAAAAAAACGGTGGGAAAGGCGAGTAAAAAATCCACTAAGATCGTAGAAAAACCAAAAAGTTCAACTGAAAGTAAGATGAAGAAACCAGCTAAAGGTGAAAAGTCTGCTTCTATGAAAAAACTTTCTGTACGAGAAACAAAAAAATCTGCTAAGCAGGCAGCGACTCATTCACCAGCAAAACGTCGTGGTCGTCCTGCAAAAAGTAATAAAGTCCTCGCACGTGGTCATGAATCAAAAGAAGTGTCTTTAAATCAAAATAATCATGATCAATATCATGAATCATTAATCAATCATTAAATTCGGCACACAGGATAGAAACGTCCATATTCCAGGTAATATGGACGTTTCTATCCTGTGGAAATAAAATATCTAGCCCTCCTGCCTTTGCAGACGCTAGCAACCTCTCCTTCAAAAATCATCCTCTATATTCCTCTATAATTAAGCTATGAAGGAAAAAGCATGGCTTAAATTAGGGCTGTTACAAGAAAATCCTAGTGAATCGAGCAGTTATATTGCTACTAGCAAACAAACGAATCACATTGATTTTTTAAAATTGTTCGATGGACATGAGGAATTTTACCTGTTACCTGCCAAAGTGACTGAACTCAAAAAAAAACACGTAATCATCACAGACCCTTCTCTCGCATTTGAATTAATCACTGATAAAAACAACTTAACGCGCTTAGGAGTTCTTTGGTTTGGGTTAATCCAGCAAGGCTTTTCCGTCAGTGTGTGGACTGGCAAGGAATTGCTTCAAGTAAAAAAAGCATTGGATTTAATCCCCGCGCTTAAAAAAATTAAAGCTATTCATCATCAAGATCTTATTGAAATTTTAGCCGAACAAGGGATCGCAAGTAAGGATTGTTATTTAGCGGGGATGAAACAAACCCAGGAGTTACTATTTCATTATGAGGGGGAACTGAGATGTATCATCGATGCAGATCAGTTAATGGCACTGTCAGACAGAGAGCTAGAAAGTTTGCTGGAAAGCTTGACCGGTACCCCCCCAATAGCGATTGAACTTAATGAGCAGCAACTTGCTGCTTTAAGCAAAAACCAACATTTAATCGCTTGCCTTGAACGCAATCCCGTATTCTATTTTAATTTACCTTATCTTGAGCTTGATAGTTCTCTCTTGTCAAAAGAGGTGGAATTTGAAGCGCTATTACCTATCGCAATACTTTTCAAGCATCTTACTGTTCGAAATTTTACTACTACTGAAGAGACACCACCATTAACGATATCAGAATTATTGAGATACTTCCCAGCTATTGAAGTACTTGAGTTAAACGACTTCGATGACCTGGAAAAATTGCCGAAAAATTTACCTTTATGGTTAACGCTCAAGAAGATCTGTTTACCCTATAGCAATATTCCTTGGCAGCAGATGTCACAATTTTTGCAATCTTGCCCTTCGATTGAAGCGCTGGATTTGCCAGGTCGTCGTCAGTTATCTGCATTGCCAGACGATTTATTTTTACCCCCCACGCTCAGAATAATTAATCTTGAAAATTCAGAACTGCCCTTGCGGCAAGTATCACAACTATTACAATCTTGCCCTTCGATTGAGGAGCTGAATTTGTCAAGTTATGTTCAGTTACATACCTCGTTAGAAGATTTATCTTTACCCAACACGCTAAAGAAAATTAGTCTCAGCTCGACATATATTACTTGGCAACAAGTATCTGAACTATTGCAATCTTGTCCTTCGATCGAAGAACTCGATTTAACAAGTAACTATAAATTGGGAGAAGGAGATTTATTTTTACCTGCCACGCTAAAGAAAATTATTCTTGGCTCCATATCTATTACTTGGCAACAAGTCTCTCAACTATTGCAATCCTGCCCTGCTATTGAAGAGCTTGATTTGAGTGGGTGTGAGATCTCTGGCGAATTTCCAAATAATTTATTTTTGTCAAGTACACTAACCAAGATCTCATTAGCGGGAGCAACGGTGACTTGGGAGCAAGTCTCTCAAATAATTCAATCTTCTTCTTCGCTTGAGGAAGTAGATTTGGAAGATTGTTGTCATCTAGGTAAATTGCCTGAAGAATTGACTTTTTTATCTCAGATAAAAACCCTTAATCTCAGAGAGCAGGTGTACTTTAAATCAATAATATTAAAAGAAGATGTGGATCGAATAAAAACAAAATTTCCAAATCTAATTACAAATAGAGAGGATGAGTTTGGGGTCAAGTATGAAATGATGCAGGGAAATTTTAACCAGAAAACGACTTCTGTGAAAGAAGGCCTTCAATTGCAAGACGAGGAACCCTGGCTCGATAATGATACGGCAGACGAAAATAAAACATTACGAGCCAGGCAAATATTTGAAAATATTAACCCTGCGCATTATCGAAGTCGATGTTATCCCTATGTGTATATTGACGAATATTCAGTTAGGCTGCTCAAATTTTCACTTCCTCACGAACCTTATCAACTCGCCCTTGCCACTGATGCTCCGTCGTACACAGGTCTGATTGAGTTTGCACAGAGCGACGACTGGATAGCACTGCCTACCCTGACAGCGGATGACAAGTTAATTGATCTTCACACCTTCCCTGAAATCGATGTGGAAATCCATCATCATCCTCTAGAAGGCATCTACTACATCAAGCCAATGCAGGCGCTAGATAATCAATCGATAGTGGTTTCTTATACGATAGAATCGAATTATTCTCAGGAAGAAGCACCCTTATATGAAGTGCCCTCAATTATTGACGTAATTCGAGATTTAACCTTTGATGAAGAAGGAAAATTGATTGAAAATGGTGCATTCAAGGTCATCAATCAACTTAAGGCGGAGGAGAAACTACTAGCATTAATTGCGTATTTCAATCGTGGTGAAGCAAAAGTACTCGATAGTGATGAGTATGGCTATGCATTGCTGAATGCTATTATCCGGCAGAATATTGGTGCTTGCCGCCATCGCGTAATGGCATTTATGGCCTTGGCTGAGGCTTTTGAATTACGAGTTAACGCCATTTACAATGATCTACACGCTTTTGTTGAAGTCATGATTAACGATAAATGGCAACGTGCTGATTTAGGCGGCTCTGCTGTTCGTGTTGAAATTCTTCCTCGCCCAGAATTAACTAGTGAAGTTAAAGAAACCCAAAAGACAGAGGAATCGCATCTCCTTGAGGTGTCTCCTGATAATCCCTTCCGCAAGTGGGATACCAATGAAATTGCTGCGGATTCAATGAATGAGTATGTGGATCAATTACTTACGCAAGCAGATGCATTGGACCCGGGCAGAAAAAATGCACTCAGCATCCTTGATCGTGCGCAGATTCCTGCTTTCTACACAGCGCTCTTTCAACAAAAGAAAAACAACTGTTTTTATTTACCCAATCTCAGCAATATCAAAGAAGAACAAACCATCATTGATAATGAAACAGGTAGATTATTAACAAAAGACAGCGCATTAAAACAATTTTTACAGCAGGCCAAACCAGGGGATGTGTTGTTGGTTAACTGGTTAGATTATCAGGCTGAGCAGGTGGGGTATAACAGCATCGTAGATAGCGATCATCGCAGAATCAAGGGCATGACGATTCCTGAAGGCGTGGTGGTGATGAGTTTACTCGGACACAGTCAAATGATGAGAGAAGACTTTTACTCGCGGTTCCGTTTAATAAGCGATAGCAAAGCGACATTAACTTCAAAAAAAATACTACCACAACCAAAAAAAACGATTCAACCAGATGAAAAGCCACTGGAAGAAATTTGTTTTTATGATGATGCATGGCGTTCTGTATTACTTGGACAGATCACTGCAACCAATGGACATTATCAAATATCCTCTTCACCTTTGTTAGATGCAATACATGCAGGTAAAAAAAGCATTGTGCTTAGAAATGCCCCGTGGGCACTGCCAGATTTTCAATTATTTATCACAGAATTATTAGCCAGACGTAGAATTGAAGTGAATGGAAAATCCTACGACATTCCTGAAGATTTTCATGTGCTGCGCAGTGATCTCCCTTATTCGTTTGAATCCATACCCTATACGGTTGAAGCTTATTCACAAGATACCTCACTTCAAGATGCCTATGTGTTAAACAGCATGACGTTTAATTCCTTATTTCAGCAAGTTCAGGCTAAACAACATCAGCTCAATACCATGCCTGGTCTCTTGGCTACTCACCAAGACCAACCGCTCAAGTTATTTGTGACGCAAACCTTGACCGATCTACAATGGGCACGCATCAATAATGAGGTCAATAAACATGGCACCTTACTTCACGTAGTGCTTGCTCGAGGGGTGCGGTTGCCAACGCATCGGCAAATCGTTTCGACAGAAACCCTTCAAGCCCACTCCATCCGCTTGATTGAAACCAATGATCCAGACTTTGTCAGCAGTGAATTGCCTGAGGATACGTTGATCATTCCAGTCAATGAAAAGACCACCTATGTAGATCTCACGGGGACGCAGAAGGTTAGAAAGCATGGGGATGAAATTTCGTGCGAATACCTCCCTGGCATACTCACTTCAGCATTACAAAGCGGGAAAAAAGTGGTCTTAAAAGGCAGATTGTCAGATGCTCTCGCACAAGAATTATCGCCTGTGTTCTTGCGCTATCTGTCGACGAATGGGAAACGTGAGGAGAATCTCACCGGCGAATTAACTTTTCTGGTAGATAGCCCTGCGCATTTTGGTTTTGTTTCGTCCGAAACGCGAACCATCCATGAAAATGAAATTTGGGACAAACTTTACCAAGTAAACGCCGATAATGCGAAAATTTTACAAGCGGCTTGTCATGCGCTTTATCAACGCGCTGAGGTTGAGCCTTTTCAATATACTCAATTAATGAGCATGCTCACCTACCTGCAACAGCATCCGCAGAGCAACCCACTTAAACAGCTTTTACGTGCAAGCGCCGATTATGTGAAACTCAAACCAATCATTGAAGCAACTTGGCGAGAAGCACACCCAGGTTCTGGCAAGAAAAGCAAGCAACCACAGCCGGTACTGCAAAAACGGCAGAATGCCCTTGAAAATAGGTTAGAAAACGCATGGTATGTTTGTGTTGCAGGTTCCTCAGGGGTGGGCAAAAGCACCACCATTAATCAAGCGATGAAAACGCTCGGCTATCAGCCTGTGACGCAAGCTGGCAGTCTACAGGATAAACTTAAAGCCTGGCTAGAGCCGGGCGAAAAAAGATCATTATTATTTGATGAGGCCAATCTTTATGAAGCAGGTGAATTCGATATATTAGAGGGCTTGTATGCCAATCCTCCCATCCTCCCAATTGATGGAGTGTATGTTGACGTACCGCCAGAAAATAGACTATTTTTTTCAGAAAATTTTGGACATTTTCCTGGACGTCAAGAATTACGATTTATACAGCGGCACGGGAATGTCATCACTTTCAAAGAATTTGAAGATGACTTTTTGAGTGAAAACATGATGCGGCCAGTTTGCAATGGATTGAAAATCCCTCCAGAAGAATCCGATCAAATAATGAAATTATTTATTGAAATTTATCATTATATTAATCTTGCCAATTCTGAGAAGCATCCACTTACAGTACGTAATTTGCTTATGATGGTGATGCGCTATGTCACCACCGGCAATGCCTATCTTGCAGCTTATGATGAAGTGAGCGGGGTATTGAAACAAAGTGAACGAAAAGCCATCGCGAAGTGGATAAAAATAATATTTGGTGAAGATGTCAGCAAGCTTAAACGAGAAGCTAAGGAGGAGGTGAAAACAGGAATTCCATCACAACAATTTCGTATTACAAAAAAACGGGTTAATCCTGTGCGCATTTTGCAAAATTTAATGAAGGTGCGTGAACTTAAAATAAACCAACCCGAAGCCCTTGCAGGTACCGGCAGTAATGGTTTAATTATCGAAGGCAATCCTCGTGAAGGAAAAAGTGCCCTAGCCATAAACTATTTGAAATCACAAGGGTTTGTTGATGGCAGAGAATTCACACGAAAACAAGCAAAAGAGCAAGGCTTATTACCTCATCAACGCTATTATCTTATTCAAGCAGGCGATCTTGAGGAAATAAAACAAACGCTCCTTAAGGCGTTTGATGAAGGGGCATGGGTAATCATTGATGAAATGAATACCATGCCACTAGAATATCTGTTAAACGCTTTGCTTTCCGGAACGACACCGGAAGGACTAAAAGCCAAGCATCCAGGATTTTTTCTAACGGGTACACAAAATCCTATTAGCTATGGTGAGCGCAGTGCTTACTCACCCGCATTCTTAAACCGATTTCAAAAATTAGATTTAAAGGATTATGCAGAAGAGGATTTAAAAGTAATTGCGACTAGCCTATTGAATGATGTGGATGAAGTCGAAAAATTATTGAACTTTTATATTAAGGCGAAAATGTATGCGCAGCGATCACGAAAGCTCTCTCCCACGCCAGGAGATTTATTTGAAAAGGCAAGAGAAATGAGCAAGAAGCGGAGTGGGAGCGCCTAACATACAAGTTACCCATTCAGCAGGGGGTTACCCGATTCGGTCTTTTCAACTATGCAATGAATATAGCCATTCTTCAGTTGAATTTTTAGCCAGTCACCGCGTGTAACCATGGCAATATCATCGATCACTTGATTATCTTTCAGCGTGATACTGTAGCTTCTTTCCAGCGTTTGCAAAGGACTGACAGAATTTAAGGTGCGTAAAGTTGCGCTCAAACGATAGCCTGCCTGTTGCAATTCTCGAGTGATAAATTGAAAAAGCGCATTTCTGCCCGTATTTAAAATATTTCTGTTTGTTTTCAACGTTTCGAGTGGATTTAAGTGATAAAGCTTTAAGCGGATCATCTTGAATTTATTTTCTTCTGTTTTTAATCGCGACTTAAATAAATGCTCTAAAGTTTGTGCAAGTATAGTTATTCTTTGATGTTGGTGTTGGAATGTTGTGCGCGGATCTAAAATTCTGCCCTGATAATTTTGAAGAAGCAATTGCCCATATTTTATTTCATTTGTGATGTAGGCAATGAATCGTTTATTTAACTCGTGAAATTGTTGGTAATAAATTGATTTTGATGGGCTAACTAACTCAGCTGCGGCAGAAGGGGTAGGGGCGCGTTGATCCACGACAAAATCCGCGATGGTGAAATCAATTTCATGCCCGATCCCAGAAACAATGGGAATATGGCTTTCATCAAGTGCTCTTGCCACGACCTCTTCATTAAAGGCCCAAAGGTCTTCAAGCGCGCCGCCGCCACGACAGAGAATTAATACATCACATTCATTTCGTTTATTTGCAATGCGGATCATCTCTGCAATTTGATTTGCTGCCAGTTCTCCTTGCACAGCAGTAGGATATAAAATAATAGGAATACAAGAAAAACGTCTTTTTAACACGGATAACACATCTTTAATGGCAGCACCGGTACTTGAGGTAATCACGCCAATTTTTTTTGGATAAGTAGGCAGGGATTTTTTTCTTGAAACATCGAATAATCCTTCGCTGGCTAGCTTGTTTCGTAATATTTCAAAACGTCGCTTGAGTAAGCCTTCGCCCTTTTCTTCAAGTTGCTCAATAATTAACTGGTAGTCACCGCGTCCTTCATAAAGACTAATTTTTGCATAAGCTAAAATTTGCATGCCATTTTCAATCTTGATAGGGCTAAGGCCGCTACGTGTGCGAAACATAGCGCATCGTACTTGAGCATTTGCATCCTTCAGCGTGAAATACAAGTGGCCCGATTGAGGTCTGGATAAATTTGAAATTTCACCTTCGACCCAAAGCATTTGAAAATTCGTTTCAAGCAAAACTTTAACAGCGCGATTCAGCTCTGATACAGTATGCGATATTTTATCTATTAGATTTTCTTTCATCATATAACTCAAAATTTTTCCTATGATTGATGCGAATAACCCTAGGTTGTTGGTAGGGAAGAGGTATTGTATACTACTGCTAATTCTCCGCTACTTTTCTGTTCTAAATTGATGAACCAAGGGTTTTGATTATGCGTATTTTTCAAGAAGCTTTTACATTCGATGATGTTTTATTAATGCCAGCCCATTCCCACGTATTGCCCAAGCAGGCTTCATTGGCCACTCAAATTACACGTGATATCAAGCTAAATATCCCTTTAGTTTCTGCGCCGATGGATACAGTGACAGAAGCAAATCTAGCTATTGCGCTTGCTCAGGAAGGAGGGATAGGCATCCTGCATAAAAATATGAGTATCAGAGATCAAGCAAATCAAGTCTCAATGGTAAAGAAATTTGAAAGTGGCGTCATTCAAGATCCCGTAACAGTTTCACGAGACACCACAGTTGAAAAAGTATTGCAACTCAGTCAAAAATATAAGTTTTCTGGCATGCCGGTGGTAGAAGGAGAGCAGTTATTAGGCATAATCACCAATCGTGATGTCCGTTTTGAAACAAATTTAAATCAGCCCGTTGCGAACCTCATGACACCTAGGGAAAGATTGGTCACTGTGCGCGAAGGGACGCCAAAAGAAGAAATTACCTATTTATTGCATAAACATCGGATTGAAAAAATACTGGTTGTTAATTCTAAATTTCATCTTAAGGGAATGATTACCGTTAAGGACATCTTAAAAGCAAAAGAAAAGCCTTTTGCATGCAAAGATGATTCAGGTCGATTAAGAGTGGGCGCAGCTGTTGGTACAGGCGCTGAGACAGAAGAACGAGTGGCGGCATTAACTGAAGCGGGTGTTGATCTTATTATTGTGGATACAGCACATGGCCATTCTCAAGGTGTGATAGACAAAATTAAATGGATAAAACATCATTATCCTCATCTTCAATTAATTGGCGGAAATATTGCAACAGCAGAAGCCGCGCTTGCGTTAAAAAAAGCGGGGGTCGATGCAGTTAAAGTAGGCATTGGTCCAGGCTCTATTTGCACAACACGTATCGTTGCAGGAGTAGGTATTCCGCAGGTAACCGCAATTGCTAATGTCGCAGATGCCTTAAGAGGGTCAGGTCTCCCCATTATTGCGGATGGAGGCATTCGGTTTTCAGGGGATATTTGTAAAGCGCTTGCAGCTGGCGCTTGGGTAATTATGATTGGTGGTCTTTTTGCAGGGACAGAAGAAGCGCCTGGAGAAGTGGTTTTATATCAAGGGCGATCTTATAAAGAATATCGTGGTATGGGCTCTATCGGAGCGATGTCACGGGGTTCACATGACCGTTATTTTGTCCCAGAAGAAAATTTATCCGATAGCGAGAAGCTCGTTCCAGAAGGAATAGAAGGTCGAGTGCCCTATAAAGGCACGCTGGTGGCAGTGGTTCATCAATTGATAGGTGGTATTCGATCAGGTATGGGTTATACGGGATGTGGCACGATTGAAGAAATGAGAACAAAAACACACTTTGTAAAAGTGACAAATGCCGGCATGCGCGAAAGTCATGTCCATGATGTCATTATTACCAAGGAAGCCCCGAATTATTCTGTAGATTAGGAAGTAGAATGCCGATAGATATTTATAATGAGCGGATCTTAATCCTCGATTTTGGCTCGCAATACACCCAGCTAATTGCTCGTCGTGTGCGGGAAATGGGTGTCTACTGTGAAATTTATTCTTTTGACATAACAGAAGAAGAGATTGAATCATTTTCGCCAAATGGAATTATTTTATCGGGTGGACCTGAAACCGTGTTGGGGAACAATACACCCAGGGCGCCACAGCTTGTTTTTGAGATGGATTGTCCTGTTTTGGGGATTTGCTATGGTATGCAAACAATGGCATCACAACTCGGTGGAGAAGTGGAAGCTTACAAGCATCGTGAATATGGTTATGCTGAGATGCACATCCTAGGCGAGAGCCCTTTATTTCATGGCATTGAAGATCGAATTTCAGCTTTGGGCATGCCACTACTTGATGTTTGGATGAGTCACGGTGATCGCGTCATTGCCTTGCCTGAAGGATTTAGCTGCCTTGCCAGTACGACAAATGCACCTTTAGCTGCAATGGGAGATGTTTCGCGGCATTTTTATGGCCTGCAGTTTCATCCTGAAGTCACTCATACGACTCAAGGAGAAAGAATTTTACTACGCTTTGTCAGAGATATCTGCAATTGTCAACCTTTATGGAGTGCAGTAAACATTATTTCGAATAGCATCGAGCGTATTAAACATCAAGTCAAAGATGACCAGGTTATTCTTGGGCTTTCTGGTGGAGTAGATTCTTCTGTTGTCGCAGCGTTATTAAATCAAGCGATCGGTAAGCAACTAACCTGTGTGTTTGTAGACACGGGTTTGTTGCGATTAAATGAAGCCGAACAAGTGGTGGCTGTCTTTGAGCAACATATGGGCATAAAAGTGATCCACGTCGATGCGAAAGATCGATTTTTTTCTGCCCTAAAGGGAATAGAAGATCCAGAACAAAAAAGAAAAATCATTGGACATGAATTTATAAAAGTTTTTGAAGCACAGGCTGCTCAGTTACCTTCCGCTGCTTGGTTAGCACAAGGAACTATTTATCCTGACATCATTGAGTCGGCCGGTAGTAAAACAGGTAAGGCGCATGTCATTAAATCTCATCACAATGTGGGTGGGCTGCCAGCTGAAATGGGATTGAAGCTTCTGGAACCTCTAAGGGAGCTTTTCAAAGATGAAGTACGAAAACTCGGTTTAGAGTTAGGATTGCCTTATGACATGATTTATCGGCACCCATTCCCAGGCCCGGGCCTTGCCGTACGCATATTAGGTGAAGTAAAAGCAGAATATATCGACATCTTACGTGCCGCTGATCATATTTTTATTAGCGAATTACGAGCAGGCGGCTATTATGAAAAAACCAGTCAAGCATTTTGTGTTTTTTTGCCAGTTAAATCCGTCGGAGTAATGGGGGATGCCAGAAAATATGATTATGTTATTGCACTTAGAGCAGTGGAAACCATAGATTTTATGACCGCACATTGGACAGAATTGCCTTATTCCTTGCTAGCAAAAATTTCAAATCGCATTATCAATGAAGTTCAGCATGTTTCGCGTGTGGTTTATGATATTTCAGGTAAACCTCCTGCCACGATTGAGTGGGAATAGTGCAAGAAAATATGGATCATCGCCACTGGCTAAGTCGTGCCATTCGTCTAGCAAGGCAGGCGGCAGAGGAGAATGAAGTACCGGTTGGGGCTGTAGTGGTTCACAATAATGAAATAATCGGTGAAGGATATAATCAACCCATAAAAAGAAATGATCCAACTGCACATGCTGAAATCATTGCGCTTCGTCAAGCGGGAGGCAGACTAGGTAATTATCGTCTGTTAAATACTACGATTTATACCACGCTAGAACCTTGCGCAATGTGTGTAGGCGCAATTATCCATGCTCGTATTGGTCGCCTCGTTTTTGGAGCTTATGATCAAAAAATGGGTTTTGTGGCGAATAATAGTCAGTTACTTGATTTAAAAAATAATCATCAAGTCAGCTGGGAAGGAGGACTGCTTGCAGAGGATTGTGCTCACCTCTTGCAACAGTTTTTTCAGGCTAGGCGGTGAAACATTTCATATAATTATCAATTTTTTAATTAAAGGAAGCATAATGTTTGAAAAAGTAAGTCCAGGTCAAAATATTCCTCATGACATTAATGTTGTTATAGAAATCCCTGCGCAAAGCGATCCAGTAAAATATGAAGTGAATAAAGAAAGCGGCGTGTTGTTTGTTGATCGTTTTATGTCAACCTCGATGCATTACCCTTGTAACTATGGCTATATGCCACATACGCTTTGCAAAGATGGCGATCCATTGGATGTGCTCGTATTAGCGCCTTTCCCATTACTCAATGGTTCAGTGATCAGATGTCGTCCGATTGGATTATTAATGATGACAGATGAAGCAGGGGAGGATGCGAAATTATTAGCAGTGCCCACTGATAAATTATCCGGCCTCTACACCCAGATTAAATCTTGTCATGACGTCAGTGAAGTCACCTTGAATAGTATTGCGCACTTCTTTGAACATTATAAGGATTTAGAACCGGGAAAATGGGTCAAGATAGGAGGTTGGCAAGGAGTAGAAGAAGCATTTCAAGAAATTATGCTGAGTTTGGAACGCTATAAAGACTCAATGATGGCAGAAGTCTAACCACCGTAACTATCTAAAATCTGAACGTTTAGCGACTCTAGCTTGTGCTGAATAGTTACTAAACACCGTATTATTGGAGGCTCAATGATCTACTCCCAATCTCAATGTCTTTATCCTATTCGCGAACAACTTGATCAGTTCTATCGTCAAGATGAAACAGATTGCATCGAAAATCTACTAAGCAGCCTTCATATCACAGATCAAAAAGCTAAGATTACTCAAGAAACAGCCCATGAACTCGTTGCCATGGTTAGGAAGAAAACGGCAAAAAAAACAGGGTTAGATGCCTTTTTGTATCGTTATGATTTATCCAGTGAAGAAGGGATTGCATTAATGTGTCTTGCTGAAGCGCTACTGCGAATTCCTGACGCTGAAACCGTGACTTCATTAATTCGAAATAAGATTGCCACTGCAGATTGGCAGTCAAATATGGGCAAAAGTGATTCGCTTTTTGTTAATGCGGCCACTTGGGGTCTGATGTTGACAGGCAAAATACTGAGTACAAACCAGGAAGACCCTAAGCGATTGCGATCTGTTCTTAAGCGCCTAATAGAAAAAACCAGTGAGCCAATCATCCGCAAAGCGGTGGCAGAAATGATGAAAATATTGGGAAAACAATTCATTTTAGGCCAGGATATCGAAGAAGCATTACGCCGTTCTGCGGAAAGAGAAGCATTAGGTTATCGCTTTTCTTTTGATATGTTAGGAGAGGCTGCAAGAACTGCACAAGATGCAGAGCGATATTTTTTAGCTTATCAAAAATCTATCCAAGCAATCGGGGAGCATTCTCGAGGAAAGCATTTTATCAATGCACCCGGAATATCCGTTAAACTCTCTGCACTTCATCCCCGTTATGAATATACCAAGAAAAATATCGTGGTTCCTGCGGTGATAGATAAACTCAGTGTCTTAGTCTTACAGGCAAAGGAATTTGGTATCAGTTTAACTGTGGATGCGGAAGAAGCAGATCGATTAGATATTTCACTTGATATTTTGGAAACCATTTTTTCAGATCCAGGCTTAAATGATTGGGAAGGCCTAGGACTAGCTGTGCAAGCCTACCAAAAACGTGCATTTTATTTAATCGACTGGCTGGCAGAAATAGCAAACAAACAGGGAAGGCGCTGGATGCTGCGGCTAGTGAAGGGAGCTTATTGGGATTCGGAAATTAAAGAAAGTCAGGTGAAAGGCTTTAATAATTATCCAGTATTCACTCGAAAGGGTAATACTGATACCTCTTATCTCGCTTGTGCAAAAAAAATCATTGCCATGCCTGAAGCCTTTTATCCAATGTTTGCAACACATAATGCCCATACCGTGGCCACGATTCTAACCTTGATGGGTGATCGACGAGACTTTGAATTTCAATGTTTGCAAGGGATGGGAAGACCTTTATATGACCAAATTGTAACAGACGAAAATTGGAAAATTCCTTGCCGGGTCTATGCGCCAGTCGGGACACACGAGGATTTATTACCCTACTTGGTACGAAGGTTACTAGAAAATGGGGCAAATACCTCCTTTGTCAATCGAATTGTCAATGAGAAGCTGCCCATCGATGAAATTATTGCCGATCCCATTGCAGAGGTTAAAGCAAATAAAAATAAACCTCATCCTCGTATCCCACTGCCTGCTGATATTTATGGTCCCGATAGAAAAAATTCGAAGAGTTATGATTTAAGCAATGTCACCATTCAGCAAGAATTAGACAAAGAATTATCAAAATGGCAAAACTATCAATGGCAAGCCTTTCCGACAATTCAATCAAAGCCAAAAAAAGAAGCGGGGAAGGTTCACTATGAACCCAATGATCGACGGTTAATTGTGGGCCATGTGATGACCGCATCAAATGATGAGGTCGAAGCAACCCTTGAAGCGGCTTATTTTGCCAAAGAGAAATGGGACCTGACACCGGTAACCGATCGAGCGAAATTATTACGAAAGGCAGCGGATTTATTAGAACAAAATATGCCAGAACTCATGGCCTTAGTTATGCGTGAGGGAGGAAAAACATTAAATGATGCGATTGCTGAAGTGCGCGAAGCTGTCGATTTTTGTCGTTATTATGCAGAAGAAGCCTCTAGCGAGCTCGCTACAAAAAACCTCACTGGCCCGACCGGAGAAACCAATCAGTTACAAATGCATGGTAGGGGCATATTCCTTTGTGTTAGTCCCTGGAATTTTCCTCTTGCCATTTTCACCGGCCAAGTGATGGCAGCCTTGGTGGCAGGTAACACTGTCATTGCAAAACCCGCCGAGCAAACACCCCTAATTGCAGCGAGGGCTGTGGAACTTTTCCATGAAGCAGGTATCCCGGCAAATGTTTTGCAGTTAGTAGTGGGGAAGGGGTCCATCGTTGGGCAAAAACTAATCGAAGATAATCGAATTAGCGGCGTACTTTTTACTGGATCTACAGAAACAGCGAGAAACATTAATAAAACTTTAGCGGAAAAATCTGGCCCAATTATCCCCTCTATTGCAGAAACCGGTGGGCAAAATGCCATGATTGCCGATTCCTCTGCCTTGCCAGAACAACTGATTATGGATGTCATTGCTTCAGCTTTTTATAGCGCAGGACAACGATGTTCTGCCCTGCGTGTATTATTTCTTCAAGAAGAAATTTGCGATAAGGTCATCACTCTCCTGCAAGGTGCAATGGCCGAGTTAACTGTCGATATCTCGTATTTGCTTGAAACCGATGTCGGCCCGATTATTGATGAAAAGGCAGTGGCTGGATTAGAAGCGCATGCTAATTTTTTAGAAAAAGTCGGCAAGTTAATCTATAAAATTAATTTACAGACCAATACAAGAAACGGTAGCTTTTTTTCACCGCAAGCCTTTGAAATTCCTAGCCTGAAATTATTAGAGCGCGAAGTTTTTGGACCCATTCTGCATGTAATTCGTTACAAAAAAGAAAACTTAGTCCAAGTGATTGAAGAGATTAATCAAAGCGGTTATGGATTAACACTTGGCATCCACAGCCGCATTGATGAAACCATCCGCTTTATTCAAGAAAGAGCAAAAGTAGGCAATTGTTACGTAAATAGAAATATGATTGGCGCAGTCGTTGGTGTCCAACCCTTTGGAGGAGAAGGGTTATCCGGAACCGGGCCAAAAGCAGGCGGCCCACATTATTTACCCAGGCTTTGCGTAGAAAGAACACTAACCATTAATACCACTGCAGCAGGAGGCAATGCTAGTTTGCTATCATTAATGGAATGAGAGTCGTCCATTAAATTAGATATTAAAACACGTAAAGAATGATTGCTTTTACATCACGAAGCAAGACTGTTTTGAATTATTGTCTAGTTGCTTCTCAGTAGCTGCTGCTAAATCTTCAAGTATTACCTGAACAGGTTTTAATAAGTCAA
Organism: uncultured Gammaproteobacteria bacterium; assembly: GCA_963705725.1. GTDB lineage: Bacteria > Pseudomonadota > Gammaproteobacteria > UBA6002 > UBA6002 > UBA6002. The sequence continues at coordinate 64,074 of CAVPKM010000009.1, read as the reverse complement.
CACATTCATTAAACCCATTTCCAGAAAATGATGCCATAAGAAAATCTAGATGGTGAGTTAATTGTTGAATTTTTAATTTATCAGTTAAGTAGTCTTTTTGATGACAATAATTAAATATTTGATCATTGAGCACTTGCAATGTGTTTAAGGCTTGTTGAATGAAGAGCGTACTTTCATTTTCTGAGAGAAATCGAATTATTTCAGAATATTTTTGACTCCACAGAATAAAAATACTTTCAATGACTGCATCAAAGTTATCAGAAAAAATATTTTCAGTACAAGCTTGGCAATGAGAAAATAAATGATCTTTTAATTCTTTTAAATAAAGTAAAAAGGTTTCATCAGATACAGTTGTCTTGGTTTCTAGGTAGTTTGAATAAGAAGGAAATTCGATATCTTCGTTAGCCGTGTTATTCTTATTTTTTTGATTTAAAAATAATGAAACAACCAGTGGATCATTTGCTAGCCAAGCAAGATTTAATTTCTTATTTATCGCGGTTAATAGAATTTTTTCTTCGATCAAGTTTGCGATTGTTTTGTGAGAACGTTGCATTGCAATTTGCAAACAAGTTTTTTTATCATCCTTGGTGCATTGTGCCTCTAAATCAATTCCTGGGTATAATAATAATGAGGTAACAATTTCAATATTACCCTTTTCAGCAGCAATATATAAGGCGGATTTACCGTTATTATTTTTATGGTTTATCGTTGTCATTCCAGGAGCAGCCAGCAGCATTTCGGTAATACTAAAATTTCTTGCGCTTACTGCCTGCATTAAAGGAGTTAAGCCATCGCCACTCAGGCTATTGATGCCGATATTTTTTTTTGAGTCAACAAGTAATTTTACTAATCCCATATTGCCAAAAGTGACGGCCATTGTTAACGGTAACTTTCCATCGCAATTTGGAATGGTCAAGTCGACACCCTTTCGAATGAAATGTGAGCAAATATCAAGATGTGGCTGACTTCCGCGATTAGCTAAATGAATGGCAGTCCAAAAAGGTGTCATGCTAGACAAGGTGCTAGGAGAATAAGGACGCAGATTTAAATTAATGCCTTTTATACCTATTAAATCGTTCACTAAAAGATGATGGCCTTTCTGAACTGCAAAATGTAAAGGCGTGAAGCCATTTGATGTTAATTTGTTTGGATTCGCATCGTACTTAATTAATGTAAATAGAATTTCTCTGTGACCCAGTTTTGCTGCAATATGGATAGGCTCTTTTCCAGATCGATTCGCGATATGGACAAGTGAAGGAAAACTTTTCAGCATTTTTTCTACACCCTCATGATTATCACAATTAATATATTGCATAAATTGTTGACTTAATAGATGGTAGGAATGCGTAAGGCTATTAGTGACAGTAATCCCAAGAGAAGATAGGTTTTCTAAGTCTTTTTCTGTTAATTGATATTCGTCAGGATGAAAATGAAAATGTTTAACAAAGGAAGCGTCAAGAAGGTTAATAGCAGGAAGCATGACTTCAATATATCCTCCGCCTTCACTGCCATATTGTTGAGAATAGTCGACAGGGTAGCTGCCAGTTAGCGCTTTTTCTGCAAGCGCTGTAAGTAGAAAATCTTTGCAGTAAGCTAAGAGAAATTCAAAATGGTGGTATGTGCAGGTCTTTATTTCCCGATGATGATCAAATTTTGCATCCATTGAATCGCAATAATTAAAAAGCGCATTGTATTTCATGGTCTTATCCAATACGAAATAGGATTGGCCATAATCTGCAATCGCTTCAATGGGTTGGTTGTTATCAAATAAAATTAATGCCCCGTAACGTGGTCTTGCGCTATTGTTATTAAAAAATTTTTCGTATAGTACGGGATCAATGAATTGAAGTAATTCTTTTTCTGTCACATCTCTTCTTGGTTTATAAAAACAACCTCTGGTTCTTGGATCTGAAGCATATTCGAATAAATTTTGTAATTGGTAATGAGAAAGCTCTTGTTTCTTTAAAAAACTTGCATTAAAAGTTACAACAATTGCAGAATTCTCATTGAGTAGTTCAAGGCAAGTTTGGTATAACTGCTCAGTATTATTCGTATAGCCAAGTGAATAAAGACGATCTATTATTTCTTTTTTTAAATTACGAGATTGTTTATCGATTTCATTGAGTCGATCAATATCTGTTACTACATCTGTCCAAAGTTTTCTAGCAATAACCTGATCTCTTTCTGGTGTGGTAATTTTGGATTTTGAAGTCACTCTGGCTTCCACCAAAGCAATTAAATAATTATCGAAGTCCTCATCAGTTGGGATTTTTCTAAGTGTCATTAAATATTGAGAATAGGTGGGAAAAGTAGAATCGTCCTCTACTATTTCATTTTTATTTTTAATAATAAGTGGAGAATGAACAGACGGATCATTAGCAAGCCGGTTTAAGTCTTCTTGAGATAATTTCATCAACAGGATTTTTTGTTTGAAAAGTGCCTGAATATCAGGGCAAGTTGCCATCTCATGAGCTGTCAATCCGCTTTGAGATTTTTTGGCTTCTACCTCTATTCCGGGCACAAGTAATAAGGCGATGACAACTTCAGTGTGTCCGTTCATTGAAGCAATAAAAAGTGCAGACCGGCTATAAATTTTTTTATTCACCATTTCAGGGTCTTGTGAAATAACTAAAATCGCTTTAACTATTTCTGTCATTCCTTTTTCAGCTGCAAGATACAGAGGAGTTTTTCTGCCCATGATTTCTTGAATAATTAATTCTGGATTTTCTTTAATGATAGAAATTGTTCTTTCAACATCATCAGTGTCAAAAGCTATTCTAAGATTATGGATTTCTACGGGTTTAAGCATGTTTGCAATCCTTCAGTTATATTATGAAAGAATATAAAAGAGAATAATTAAGCAAATATTAATTCTGCCTAAGAATTTTAGTAACCATTCAGGATTGAAGATGTCAATTTGAAAAAAACTTCGACCGACTAATTTTTGGTCTAAAGATTTCATGCGATTGCCTCACCAGTAACCTAGAGATTTTAAAGATGAGGCATAAAGATTACTGTTTTTTGCAATGTTCTTCTGAAACTTGTATCGCAGCCTCTTTAATTAGCTCTTTAGCTTTGAGTAAACAGCCGAAGGCGCAAAAAGATGCATGTCCTGCTTTTTCATAGTCATCATTTTCAACAAGTTTTGCAGCCTTTTCATGGCACTCTGCAGCCCTTTTTAAATTCTCTGCTACTTTTTTATGAAACTCAATTCTTTTAGATTTATCCATTCTCGTCTCCAAATGTTTTTTTAAATTCATTCCTTTTAATACTAGTAAACGGTCAAATCTTGTCAAGCAAGGTAAAAATACTCATTTTTAATTTAAACGTAACTAATCTGACAAACACCCAAATTTTCAACCAGCATTTATTCGACCGGTTTTTTTCATGTGCAGAGATTAATTAAGCGCATTACTGTGACAATCTAGTTTCGAAGTAATTGAAGAAAGATTAAGCTGTAAGGGCCTTTTTGTAGAATTTGCTTCTCGAAAGTCATATTTTAATGTGTGGATTTCTTGACAAGTTGTATTATTTGAGCCAACTAATGGCGCGGATAAAAAAATAATTTCACCGGTTCCTAAATTCTGCTCAGTGTTTAAAGATTGAATAATAAATCGTTTTGTTTCTCCTGCATTAAAAGTTGTGCCTTGAAAATCCAGCTTGCCCGAAGTGGCAGTATTTTCAATTTTGTATTCGTTAGGCGTGTCATTTCTGACTTCAATTATGGTAGGCAAGGTCAAGGCGACTGGACTTTGATCTAAAACCTCTATGACCCCCATTTTTGTCGCCATGGCGCTAGCAGAGTGGTAGGCTTGATCGATAGCCAGTGCCTGATAGCACCAATGCCCAAAGCTTTTGCCAAAAATTAAGAAAAGGGTAGACCAGGTAATAATTCGCCATTGCCAATTTTTGCGAGACTGGTGCATCGAATTCATGATTCATCCCTGAAGTTGTGTGGGTAGGGGTAACGAAGAGTATAGTAGCAGAATGGTAAATATTCCGCATTTGACCCTTTAGCTTTAAATGAATGCGACTATATAATGAGCTGTCAATAACGATCCATGGTATAAATTAATGCAAATTTTTCAAGGCAAGTGTCCATTTTCTGCATTTCGTTTGGAAAAACGAAGATCAACTCTACGCCAAGCGCAACCAGCAGTACGCCAAGTTGTTATCAGTACCCTTTATTTGCTGCAGGCGGAAGAATTGTCGCAAGAAGAAATGTTGCGTTTGATAAATATTATCGACAAAACAGCAAAGCCCTGGCAGGCGCCTAAAAATCCCTATGTGATCATTGCACCTCGTTTTAGTACAGAGTCTCCTTGGTCTTCAAAAGCAACAGATATTCTTCATGTTTGTGGGTTAGCAGCTGTCTCACGTATTGAAAAAGCGCTAGTTTATGAACTGATAACCGCGTCCTCTCAAGAAGTACAGTGGTCTGCCATTTTGCCTTTAATCCATGATCGGATGACAGAAACCTGCGTGCTCTCAACAGAAGCGTTAGCCAAATTTTTTACCCAGCATGATGCTAAGCCTAGCCAATTTGTCCCATTTAGACAGAACGGGAGAAATGCACTTGTCACCGCGAATAAAACTTTAGGATTAGCCTTATCTGAAAAAGAAATCGATTATCTTTTCAAGCAATATCAAGTGTTAAACCGTGATCCAAGTGATGCCGAGCTCATGATGTTTGCGCAAATTAATTCAGAACACTGTCGACATAAAATTTTCAATGCAAAATGGACAATAGCAGGAAAGGACCAAGAAAAAAGCTTATTTGACTGGATTAAAAATACTTATGCTTCCCAAAGTCGTCATGTACTTTCTGCCTATCAAGATAATGGCGCAATTATTGAGGGATCCATTGCCGATCAGCTGATGGTTGATCCGATCAATCATGCTTACTCCTTTCAAGAAGAGCTGGCTCATATTGTCATTAAAGTTGAAACACATAATCATCCTACTGCAATTTCGCCTTTTGAAGGTGCAGCCACAGGTGCAGGCGGAGAAATTCGAGATGAAGGGGCAACCGGAATCGGGGGGAGACCAAAGGCAGGACTAGTTGGATTTTCTGTTTCTAATTTACATATCCCGGGTCATCCAAAGCCTTGGGAGCAATATATCGGTTACCCATCCCATGTGGCGAGTGCTTTAGAAATCATGCTCCAAGGGCCAATTGGTGCTGCTTCATTTAATAACGAATTTGGTCGTCCCAATCTTTGCGGATATTTTCGAACTTTTGAGATGTTAGCGTCTCAAAATGAAAAAAACATAAAAATTCGCGGTTATCATAAACCTATCATGATTGCTGGAGGGTTGGGACAAATCAGGCCGATGGCAGTTAAGAAATATCCAATACCAAGTGGTGCACGGTTAATTGTACTCGGGGGTCCAGCCATGCTAATTGGATTAGGTGGAGGGGCAGCTTCATCCATCTATTCAGGGGCAAGCAAGGAAGAATTAGATTATGCCTCTGTGCAACGAAGTAACCCAGAGATGCAGCGTCGCTGCCAAGAAGTGATTACCCATTGTTTATCGCTAGGCAAAAATAATCCCATTATTTCTATCCATGATGTAGGAGCGGGGGGATTGTCCAATGCTTTATCCGAATTAGTCCATGATGCAAAAAAAGGCGCGAGTATTGATCTGCATGCTATTCCCACGGCCGATGCCAGTCTAAATGCAATGGAAATTTGGTGTAACGAAGCGCAAGAGCGCTATGTTTTAGCCATTGATGAGCAGCATTTGCCTTTGTTTGAAAAAATTGCCGCAAGAGAAAGATGTCCATACGCAGTAGTAGGGGTAGCAACTAATGAGGATTATATTGCTGTATATGATTCGCGAATTAAGGAATCCCCTGTAGATATGCCGCTCAATTTATTGTTTGGTGAAGGTTCAAAACTCCATTGTGAGATTGATGAATTCAAAACCCTTGCAGGAAAGGATTTAGAAATCACAGAAGCGCTTGGAGAATTAATCGCACGTGTGTTGCAGCATCCTACTGTAGCTGATAAGCATTTTCTCATTACAATTGGTGACCGAAGTGTAACTGGTCTGGTAGCGCGTGATCAAATGATTGGGCCGTGGCAAGTGCCGGTTTCTGATGTGGCGGTGACAGCAAATGGTTATTCCAGTTATCGCGGCGAAGCAATGGCAATGGGGGAGCGACCTCCGCTTGCTTTAATCGATGCGCGGGCATCAGCTGCGATGGCCGTGGGTGAAGCTATCACCAATATTGTGGCAGCAGATATTGCGATGCTCGAAGATATCAAATTATCCGCAAACTGGATGGCAGCTTTTGGTGAAGAAGAAGAAGTGGAGAATCTTTATCAAGCAGTGCGCGAAATTGGTGAGCGACTTTGTCCAGCTTTAGGTATTTGTATTCCAGTGGGGAAAGATTCTTTATCAATGCAAATGAAATGGCAGCAAGATCAAACTCATGTTGATGTCGCAGCCCCGTTATCCTTAGTTATTTCTGCTTTTGCACCGGTAAAAGATATTCGGAAAACGCTAACTCCACTTTTTGAGAAAAATTTCGAAACGGAATTACTATTAATTGATTTAGGATTTCATAAAAATCGGCTTGGTGCTTCCTGCTTGGCGGAAGTGTTAAATCAATTAGGGCGGGAGGTGCCTAACCTAGATTCGCCAGAATTACTTATTAATTTCTTCAATGCAATGACAGAGTTGCGCCAAAAAAACTTAATTTTAGCCTACCATGATCGATCTGATGGAGGTCTTCTTGCAACGGTTTGTGAGATGATGTTTGCCTCTCATTTAGGTGTGACCCTGAATCTGGATTGCGGTGAGGCCATCATCCCCTTGCTGTTTAATGAAGAATTAGGTGCAGTCATTCAGTATCGTTTACAGGATAAGGATCGCATCACTCGTTGTTTGGAGCGGTATCATTTAAAGGAAGCCTCAGTTGTTATTGGCTGCTTGAATAAAGAAGATGCGCTGGTTATTCAAAAAGGGGAGGAATGTCTCTATCGATCAAGTCGTATTTCTCTTAATCGATGTTGGTCAAAGACAAGTTATCACCTTCAAGCACTACGAGATAATCCCGATTGCGCCCTTCAAGAATATGATAAATTGCTCGATGATAAAGATCCTGGATTAAATGCTAATTTAACTTTTACATTTTATGACTCCCCACCTGTTATCCTCAGCACTAAACCTCAAGTTGCAATCTTGCGAGAACAGGGTGTGAATGGTCATCAGGAAATGGCGGCAGCCTTCCTGCGCGCGGGTTTTTCACCGATTGATGTTCATATGACAGATATTCTTTCAGGGCAAACCGATTTAAAAAATTTTCAAGGGTTGGTGGCTTGTGGAGGATTTTCCTATGGTGATGTATTAGGAGCAGGAAGAGGGTGGGCAAATTCCATTTTATATAATGAAAAAGCAAGGACGGTGTTTGAAAGATTTTTTAATGAACCCAATGTCTTTGTATTGGGGGTTTGTAATGGCTGTCAAATGTTGTCGCATCTCAAAGAACTGATTCCTGGTGCAAGCCACTGGCCTCAATTTGAACGAAATTTTTCTGAACAATTTGAGGCAAGGTTATCACTCGTTAAAATTAACGCTTCTCCCTCCTTATTTTTTCAAGGCATGGAAGAAGCGGTATTGCCCATTGTGGTATCACATGGGGAGGGTAGGGTCGCTTTTAGGGATGAAGAAACAGCGGTAATCGCGATAGAAGAAAAACTTATTCCGATGCAATATGTAGATCATTATCACCATGTGACAGAAAATTATCCGGAAAATCCAAATGGCAGTCCAAAAGGAATAGCATCGGTGACAAGTAAGGACGGACGATTTACCATTATGATGCCACATGCAGAAAGAGTCTTTCGTAATGTGCAATTTTCTTGGAAGCCAGCTGATTGGAAGAATGAAAACTCACCTTGGTTTCAGCTGTTTCATAATGCATATAAATGGTTGAGTTAGGATGTGGGCCAATGGGCCTTGAGATCGGATTTGTATTGAGATGTGAGTTGGATTGATTGAGTGGGAAAAGGAAAGGAAAAAAACCTCCTCCAATGGAGGAGGTTTTGACGATTAATCGTCTCGGTCTTCTCGTTGGGTTTGCTTGCGAGCAAAATTAACTCGAACTGTTCTTCCATGTAATTCTTTACCATTCATATTAAGCGCTTCTTTAGCTTGATCTGGAGTGATAAAGGTTACAAAACCAAAACCTTTAGAGCGGCCAGACTCGCGGTCTTTGATGATTTTTGCTTCAGTGATTTCACCGTAAGCAGAAAAAGCAGAGATAAGGTCTTTGGTGTCTAAGCCGTAAGCAAGGTTGCTTACAAAGATTGTTGTGTGAGACATATGGGCTCCTGATACTAATAAAAAATGCTCGTAACCATTCAGTGCAGGTTGAAAGCTTAGCTATACAACCTGAATGCTTGCTGGAAGCAGAACAATTACAATTTCTCATTGGGAATGTTCATTAAAGAGCTGAAAAGACCAATTAAGTGGGACAATTCGCCAATGATCACGTAACATACTAGCCTATAACCGGCAGGTATGCAAGAAATTTTGATGCCTACTGCTAAGTTGTTAAGGTCACAGGGAAGAAGAATTGCCAGGCTTATCTAAAAGGTCTTGGCGATAACCATAATTACATAATATTTCAGCCATCATGATTAAGGGAAGGGTGAAAATTAGTTTGGGATGATCAACAGTAGCAGGTTGTTCGCCTTCAATAAAATGTCCTAAAAGTTGGAGTAATGCGCTGCTTACAAAAAGTATGAAAAATACAGGGAATGACAGCCAATAGCTTGAAAAAAAATTGGCGACTAGAATTAAGGGTAATAAGATTGCGCTAAATAGGCACGCTAATTGCGTATCAAACTTGGTATAATAAAAAATCAGACCGGCGAAAAATAACCAAGAAGTATGAATATCAAAAAAGCCCGGCATGCTAATATGGATCCAGCTAAAAAAAATTAATGTCGCGAATAATAAAAACGGTGTGCTGATAAAGTGGAGCATTTTGTTGATTGGGTGTAGATGAGATTCATTATATTTATTAAGTACGATTGCAAAACGATCCATTTTATTCTCCTTCTACCCGATTATGGGGATTATAACGATTTAAAGATAACTTTCCAGTATTGGAGATTAAAATGATAGGAAAAACAGGGCATTATCCAGCGCTTAGAATGAGAAGATTGCGCTCTCAAGCAAAGTTACAGGATTTAATTCGTGAAACAAATTTGCAATTGAATGATTTGATTTTGCCTTTGTTTGTTCGATATGGAGAAGGGATAAAGAAACCCATACTATCCATGCCGGGACATTTTCAAATGACAATAGATTGTCTCTCTGAAGAAATAAAAGAAATTCAAGATCTTAATTTGCCGGGAGTGATTTTATTTGGAATCCCCGAATATAAAGATCCAGAAGGTAAGACGGCAATGGATGCTCAAGGAATTATCCAAACTGCCGTCAGCACGATTAAGGATATAGCACCTGAGTTATTAGTCATAGCCGACCTTTGTTTTTGCGAATATACAGATCATGGTCATTGTGGCGTGCTTTCAGATAGAACCGGTCAACTTGATGTGGATAACGACGCGACCTTGGTTAATTTAGCAAAACAGGCTGTAAGCCTTGCTGAAGCAGGGGTAGATGTTATTGCGCCAAGCGGAAATATTGATGGTATGGTGCAAGCGGTCCGCCTTTTGCTCGATCAAGCAGGTTATGAATATCTTCCAATATTAAGTTATGCGGTTAAATACTGTTCTTCGCTTTATGGTCCTTTTCGAGAAGCAGCAGAAGGCGCACCGCAATTTGGTAGTCGTCGGACTTATCAAATGGATCCGGCTAATGGCAGAGAAGCAATCAGAGAGGTGGAACTGGATCTACAAGAGGGGGCAGATATGATAATGGTTAAGCCTGCTCATGCATATTTAGACGTCATTTATCAAATTAAAAATCTTTTTTCTCATGTGCCACTTGGTGCCTATCATGTTAGTGGAGAATTTGCCATGATTAAAGCGGCTGCAATGAATGGCTGGATCAATGAGAAACAAGTTGCGTTAGAGATTTTAACGGGGATTAAACGAGCGGGCGCTGACTTTATAATTACCTATTATGCGAAAGAAGTTGCCTACTGGTTGCAAGGGTAATGAAAGTTGAATAGTCACTACTCGCCCCAGGAAGGAAACTTCCATATTTGGCCATCTTTGAACGAAAAACCCGCTGAAAATTGCTCACATATTTATATATGCTGCGCTTTTTCAACGAATTTTTCATTCAAATAAGGCTCAAATATGGAGGTTTGTGCGTTGAACAGACTCTTACCTCGTGAGCAGTTACGTTGAATAAAAATAAAGTGTTCTATATTTGCCAGCATTGCGGCGTTCAAGCGCCAAAGTGGTCTGGTCAATGTGCAGACTGTGGTAGTTGGAATAGCATGGTTGAAGAGGTGGTGAGAGGAAGCTCACCCCTGAATCGATTCCAGGGTTATGCCAATGCGGCGACTGGCGAATGCACATTAATCTCTCAGGTCAAATTAGAAGAAATCGATCGCATTAGTAGCCAATTGCCTGAATTTGATCTGGTCCTGGGTGGTGGGTTGGTTGTTGGTTCCGTCATACTTCTCGGTGGAGATCCTGGAATTGGAAAATCCACCTTGCTGCTACAAACGCTTTGCCATTTAAGTAGGCAATATTCTTGCTTATATGTCACAGGAGAAGAGTCCTTGCAGCAAGTAACATTGCGTGCAAAAAGACTCAAGCTTTTTGAAGCTAGCCTTCAATTACTTGCTGAAACAAATGTCGAAGCCATTATCCAAATTGCTCTACAGAAAAAGCCACAAGTTATGGTGATTGACTCTATTCAAACGATTTTTACGGGCAGCCTGCAATCTGCTCCTGGCGGAGTGTCTCAAGTTCGTGAAAGCGCAGCTCAACTTGTACGTTTTGCAAAACAGTCAGGCTGCATTCTTTTTCTTATTGGTCATGTCACGAAGGAGGGCAGCTTGGCCGGGCCAAGGGTGTTGGAGCATATGGTGGATTGCGTTCTTTATTTTGAAGGTCAAAGTGATCAGCGATACCGTATGATAAGGGCGGTAAAGAACCGTTTTGGTGCAGTCAATGAATTAGGCGTTTTTGCGATGACGGACAAAGGATTGCGGGAAGTCAGCAACCCCTCTGCCTTTTTTTTATCCAATTATCAGCAATCTGTTCCTGGAAGCAGTGTGATGGTAACTTGGGAGGGCAGTCGCCCACTTCTGGTTGAAGTGCAAGCATTAGTTGACGAAAGTCATCTTGCAAACCCAAGAAGGGTGACAGTTGGGCTAGATCAAAATCGCTTAGCGATGTTATTGGCCGTGCTTCATCGTCATGGAGGAATTGCCACCTATCAGCAAGACATTTTTATCAATGTTGTAGGAGGAGTTAAGGTGACGGAAACAGGAATCGATCTTGCCTTGCTGTTGGCGGTCATCTCAAGCTTAAGAAATAAACCTTTAGTAAAGGAGTTAATTCTTTTTGGAGAAGTAGGATTGGCAGGAGAAATCAGGCCTGTGCAAAGTGGTCAAGAAAGACTAAAGGAGGCGGCAAAACATGGATTTAAAATGGCAATTGTACCAAAAGCGAATGAGCCTAAAAAATCGGTTCCCGGCCTAGATGTGGTTGCGATCACGCATTTAAAAGAAGCAATTAGCCACGTTTGAAGGGCATACCCTCATATACACTTAATTAAATTTAGTATATGATCGGCAGGTTTAATGGCGGTTTTACTCCAAGGAGCATCAATGATTCAAAATGATTTTTCAATTGCTGAATATGATCCTGACTTGTGGAATGCTATTGAGGCAGAAGCGCATCGCCAAGAGCAGCATATTGAGCTGATTGCTTCTGAAAACTACGCCAGTTTGCGAGTATTACAAGCCCAAGGTTCTGTGCTCACCAACAAGTATGCTGAAGGTTATCCAGGCAAGCGCTATTATGGCGGCTGTGAATATGTTGATTTAGTTGAGCAATTGGCAATTGATCGTGCAAAAAAATTATTTAACGCGGATTATGCGAATGTACAGCCTCATTCGGGTTCTCAAGCCAATGCTGCGGCCTATATGGCCCTGCTCAATCCAGGTGATACGCTACTTGGCATGAACTTAGCACACGGCGGGCATTTAACGCATGGCGCAAAAAGTAAATTTTTCAGGAAAAATTTATCATGCCATTCTCTATGGCATAGATTCTGAAAGTGGCGAAATTGATTATGAGAATGTTAGGAAACTTGCAAGAACACACCACCCAAAAATGATTGTTGCAGGTTTTTCCGCCTATTCACGAATTGTGGATTGGCAAATTTTTCGCGAAATCGCAGATGAGGTTAAGGCTTATTTAGTGGTGGATATGGCTCATGTCGCGGGTTTAGTGGCAGCAGGTCTTTATCCTTCTCCGGTGCAGATAGCTGATGTTACTACTACGACCACGCATAAAACCTTACGCGGTCCAAGAGGGGGCTTAATTTTAGCAAAAGCCAATGAGGAAATAGAAAAAAAACTCAATGCAGCTGTTTTTCCAGGGTTGCAAGGTGGCCCCTTAATGCATGTTATTGCTGCAAAAGCCGTGGCCTTGAAGGAAGCATTAATGCCGGATTTCATCACCTATCAAAAACAGGTGTTAGCCAATGCAAAGATGATGGCGCAAACTTTTTTAGAAAGAGGTTATACCCTCGTTTCTGGAGGAACAGATAATCACTTATTTCTTGTTGATTTGGTCAACAAAAATATCACTGGAAAAGATGCAGAAGTTGCATTAGGTAAGGCCCATATTACAGTTAATAAAAACACCATTCCTAACGATCCGCGATCTCCCTTTATTACAAGTGGATTTCGCATTGGAACCCCTGCAGTCACGACTCGTGGTTTTACGGAATTGGAATGTACCATCCTATCTCAATGGATAAGCGATATTTTGGATGATATCGAAAATGAGCATGTGATTGCTGATGTTAGACAACAAGTCACAGAGCTTTGTGAACGTTTTCCTGTCTATGTGTAATGGCTAGAGGTTAACGCTACATGCATTGTCCTTTTTGTAATACCCCGGATTCAAAGGTAATTGATTCTCGTTTAGTAAGCGAAAGCAATCAGGTTAGACGAAGACGGGAATGTGTCACCTGCAAGGAACGCTTTACCACCTATGAAATTGCGGAGTTAATTTTACCTCGCATTATTAAAAATGATGGCCGACGTAGTCCATTTGATGAAGAAAAATTACGTAGAGGCATGACAAGAGCGCTAGAGAAGCGTCCGGTAAGTGTGGAAGTCATTGATTTAGCTGTCAATAAAATTATCCATCAGCTCCGTTCTTCTGGGGAAAAAGAAATTAGCTCCAAGCTAATTGGCGAATTAGTCATGCAAGAACTTCGTGAAGTAGATCAAGTTGCCTATGTTCGTTTTGCATCAGTTTACCGTAGTTTCCAAGATGTGAATGCCTTTAAAGAAGAAATCGACCGCTTAGAAGTAAATCAAGAAGAAAATAATGACTAATCCAAAAACTCTTGCCAGGCATAGGGCGCGTATTCTCGCTATGCAGGCCATTTATCAATGGCAATTTACTCAAGAACCTCCAACTGAAATTGAAATTCAATTCCATGAAGATAATGATATGGCCAAAGTAGACACAGCATACTTCACGGAAATACTTCATAACGTACCAAAAAATTTAACCGAGCTAGATAATTATATCGATCAAGCGATTGACCGTCCCTTCCATGAACTCAATCCGGTAGAATTAGCTATTTTGCGCATTGCTTTGTATGAGCTGATTTATCGTCAAGATGTACCCTATAAAGTTATCATTAACGAGGCGCTTCAGGTGACTAAAAAATTTGGAGCACAAGAGGGATTTAAATTTGTTAATGGAGTATTGGATAGACTTGCGAAAATACTTCGTACGCTTGAAGTACAATTAAGTCGCGCTAAACAGCAACACCAACGTGATGACAGTGCCACTTGATGAATTTGCTATCATTAAATCTTTCTTTACGCAAAGCCATTATCGTAATGATGTCGTCTTAGGTATAGGCGATGATTGTGCGATTTTACGTGTGCCTCCTGATAAGGAATTGCTGGTTTCCACTGACACGTTATTATTGAACCGTCATTTTTTACCTATTACTACACCTTTTGAAATTGGTTATCGTTGTGCTGCTGTGAGCTTGAGCGATATGGCGGCAATGGGAGGAGACCCCTCGTGGTTGTTGCTTTCTCTTACCTTGCCAGAACCGGACGAAAAATGGCTTGCTGATTTCTCAGCAGGACTTTTTAAAATACTAAAAGAATATCATGTGGATTTAGTGGGCGGTAATACCACTAGAGGATTCCTGTCTGTCACTACGCAAATTATGGGCTTCGCGTCTGCAGGAAAAGCTTTGCGTCGTTTCGGCGCACAAGTTGGTGATGATATTTATGTTACGCATACCTTGGGAAATGCAGCGCTTGCACTGGCGATCCTCAAGCATGAAATCGATGCTGCACTGTTTGATATTGAAGAAATAAAAAAGTTAAATGCGTCTCTATGGTATCCTACTCCGCGCATTAAAGAAGCTGCGGCAATCGCTTCTCTTGCCAGCGCAGCGATTGATATTTCAGATGGTTTATTAGCGGATCTAACGCATATTTTAAAGACTAATCAAGTAGGGGCAGAACTCGAGCTAAATAAAATTCCAATTTCTAAAAGTTTAGAAAAATTGTCAAAAAGGAAGAGATATGAATTAGCTTTGAGTGCAGGGGACGATTATGAACTCTGTTTTACCTTGTCACCGCAAAACAAAATGAAAATAGAAAAATTGAATCAGAAAGGCTTTTCTTATACTTGTATTGGTCGAATAACTGAGGTACAAGATTTAATAATTCTAGACGAAGAAAATAAGAAATGGCCCTTTGTATGGAAAGGTTACCAGCATTTCTAAATGGTAACTATTCAGCACAGGGTTGAAACGTCCATATTTTGCCATCTTCGAACAAAAAACTTAATTAAAACTGCTCACTACTTATTGTATGCTCCGCTTTTTAATTAAATTTTTTGTCCGAATCTAGCTAAAATCTGAACGTTTAGCGACTTCAAGCATTTGTGCTGAACAGTTACTTCTAAATCATAGTAATGTGTGCGAGGGAGTGAACAATAACTGAATACAGGGAGTATTTTTTAGCATGTTGAAATATAAATGGGATAATTGGCGATTTATTGCAAATTATACCGAAAGACAGTTGCAAACCCTTAAGAAATTACAGAATCTATATGTTGAAACCATTAAACAAAATGGTGATGCAAAAACCGCCCTAGCGCATACATTTTTAGAAACTGATACAGAGGGAGTGCCGCTAAGAGGTGTAACAATGGAATCGATGAATCCATTCGATCGTTACACAGAAAGTCATCTTTTAACCAGTTATGCTAATTTAATTCAGTCCAAAATTCTCAAATACCTAGTGGGAAGGCTAAGTAAATCCTCAACATATAATAATGATCCACAGAGCTTGCTTTGTATACAAATGCTTCAAGATTTTAAGCTAGGTTTTGTTGGATCAGCTATCAATGATACATTACTTAATACCGTAGACAATTGGAAAAAATTTATTGAACGACTTAAAGTTGCGACCTTGCCAAACAAAGAACTATTATTTCCTCATCACGAAGAAAGACAACTCCCTTATACATTGCAATGGCTTTTAGGAAACTTGAATGGATTATTTAGTCAGGTTTATCAAGAGATTGAATTAGAATTAAGTCGCCGCACAATTGCAGATTATCTGGATATTTTATCGCATGCTACCAAGGTTACAGTTGAGCTTAGTTTTGAATATGTTGCTCACATGATGACTTATGAAGCGTTGCCTTTAGATTTTAATCTGGCAAGTTTTTATGATAAAAATATTGACAGAGAGTTCCATCAAAAAATGCTTGCTAAAACTTGGTTTAATTACTTATATAAATTTGCTGCAAGTAAAGATATTAAAGAATTATTTTTTGGAAACAGTGCAGTGCATTATGAATTGCAGAATTTATTGGATGGTAACCATTTTATAAATAAAATCATGCATTATGTAACAAGAAACGAGCAGACCCAGTCGCTATCTGAGAGTAGCAATACCATATTTTTAACTCAATCTGGCAATGTTCCTGCGGTTATAATTGATCGGCTACGCATGGATCAGCTTGAGCCAATTGAGGTTGCAGAAAAAACAGGAATATTGAAAATTTTCTGTCATGCAAAGCATGAAGAATCTTTGCAGGCAGCATTTAGCCTCTTAGGATATTTGGAAATTATAGCAAGATTAGCAAGGCTAATTCGGACTGCTTCTTACTTATTACATCAAGATGGCTCACTTATAGCGCGTAAAGAAACTAAAACACAACTGCAATTATTTATTGAAATTTATCAAACTTTGTTTATTCAACTGTTCCGTTCAATAAACATTATTAAAGAAACAATGGATCTTCAAGTAGATGATAATCATCGTTCAGAAAACAAAAAATTCAGTTGTAATCCAAATCTTGAAATCTGTAATATTCTTTGGAATAAATTGGAACAGCTGAAAAAAAATTGCAAGGAATCGTTGTCACAAATACAGTCTCAGCTTGTAAAAATCGATCAACATCGCAAAGAACTGAACGAATTAGTGTCTCTATTTAAGCAACAATGGTTTGATTTTGTAGGTAATTATCAGTGGTTATTAACCCAAAGTCAGCAGCAAGCAGTGATGGAATTAAAGCTGCAAGAAAATTCAGTAACAAAAAAATATCAACAGGATGCTGATAAAGTGCGTGAAATAAATTCAAAAAAATTATCGAATACTAATTCAAGATCAAATTATGCAGCTTGGTTTCAAATGCCACCACCAGCTAAACCGCCAGTGATTTCAACGCATTATTCTGCAGAGCAAAAAAATAATTTTATATCCGCGCTTTCCGAACAATTAAGTATTCACTTTAAATAAAAATAAATTCGAGGTTGAGATGAAGTATTTTACAGAGCTTACTGTAACCCCTAAAGATATTAATCAAAAGATACAAGACTATTTAAATAAAAAGAGAATATCAGCGCGCGAATTACCGAGATTATTTAGCATACTCGTAAAGCAAGCAGTTTCTGATCATAAAAAATGGTTTTTATCAAATTTTGATTGCTTTATGGGTGAAGCGGATGATATCAAAAAAATATTTCTGCTAAACAATGACCGTGATGAATTATTCCTTCAGACAGACATATTTTTAGTTCAAATTGATGAGTTTTTAAAATTAAAAACGGAAAGACTTAATCAAAAAAAATTCTATAAAGAAGCCTACTCTTTTTTAAACAATGAACTATTTAGGTGTGTTATGACGTGTGGCGCTACATTAGGGGTATGCTTAACCTGTATAGCATGTTGTTTTCAAGAAAAATTATTAAATGGGTTTTTTCTAAAAATTATTGAAGATTATGATAACTATATTAGCTTGGATAGCGATAGTAATACATCCATGTGCCCATTAAGAGTTGAGGCCTATCTTTATTCTCAACAAATTAAGTCAAACATATTTCCAGGGTGTAATCTTTTTTTTGCTGGAACAATGCTGCTAGGTGCTTCTATATATTTGGGAGCAAATACATTCTTTAACATAAAAAAAATTAATAACCATTTGAAAGAAATAGATAAATTATTAGAAGAAGACAGTGATAGATGCCTGACAAATTGAAATAGTTACTAGTTTTATAATTTTTATATAATAATTTTTCGCTGACCCTAAGGTAAATTCAATGTTTAATCAAGAACAGTTAATAGCTGAATCTAACAGTAAATGGGCTGACAATTTAGCTCCAACTCTTAAAGCTGTGGTAGAGTTAGGCTTAAAAAATGAGGCATTTCATGCAACACTCGATCAAGCAAAAGAAAAAGAAGTATTTTTGGTTATAGGAACAACGGGAGCAGGAAAAAGCACCAGCATTAATTATAATCTGGGGCAACACGCCATATTTCAACAAACTGGACAGTCAAAATCCGAGATTATGTACTGTGACATAGCGATTATCTATCCTGTACCTCAAAGAGACAAAAATAAAGATACAATGGAATATGAAAAGCAAATTTTTGAATGGAAGGAAGAATATCGAGATAAAAAACATCAATTAGAAGGTTTTTTATTTATATTTTCTCATGATAAAAGTCAATGGATGATGCTTCATTTACTAGATGTACATCATGATTCAACTTTAGTTAAAGTTGAAGAAAATTCTTTTCTTCAGCAATTATATAAAATTAGCAACAATCAAATTATAAAAAAATTTGCTCAGGTTCGCCAAGCCCGTGAAACTTTGAATAATACAATAAATACTGTTCTCTATCCGCTTTATAAATTCATAGATGAAAAATTAGAAATCGAAAAAAAAATATTTTCAAATTCAGTTTTAGCTAAAACAAGTTCAAAAGGAATAAGTTGTACAACGGAAATTAAAATTTATCAAACTCAAGAAGGAAATTTTTTAGCCGATTGTCCTGGTTTTGGTGATACTGGTGAGAATAATAAAATTCATAATTCAATTTCAATTCAGCGTTTTATTAATGCCGTAAAAATTGTCAGGGGAATTATTGTTGTTATTGATTGGCCATCGCTTAATGTAGCGCGTTTTGAAGGTTTTCCCGCTTTGGCAAATACCTTGAATAAGTTCATATCTAGATTAGAAAGCATACCAGTTTTATTTTTAATCAATAAATGTGGAATAAGCGAAAATATTGAAGGTGTTTATGATTTTGTAAATGAAAGATCTAAAGAAGCTGAAAAAAACCTCATGGATGCATATATTGCTATACAAGATCATAGAAGTCCGGAACATCATCCTGAAACTTTTGAAAAATACAAGAAACTATTGAATGTTTTAAAATCAAAAATGCACAAAGATGATGATGGGAATATAGAAAGCAATGGCATTATTCTCGTTAATTTTGAAAATGATGAAACAAAGGAAAAAATTAATGAGTGGCTTTCACGTTGTTGTGTAAGCCAAGTTTTTGTCGATAAAACGGTATTTGATTTCAAAAATGATCCAGACAGATTAGTTTTAGGCCAAGCTATTGATAAAAAAGTCCCACATTGGATTGATCAAATAAAAAAGTGCATAGAAGCAAAAAAGCAAATTGAGAGCTATAAAGAATCACTTGAAAAACAAAATCAAATTGTTAGCTCGCAGCAAGCTGTAGAGAATTTAAAAAAATCCTACTTAGATTCTGAAAATGGTGGACAAGTTAATGACAATAATAATGAATGTGATGCCTATGTAGGAGGGTGTGATCTCTATTTAATGAAGGATTTACCAGCAGATAGAACAAAGTTTAAGAATAGCTATATTTGGGGCGATACTTACAGAGTACTTTATTATATCAAATCAAGTGGCGATTACGAGGTGGCTAACATAGTTGATTTTAAAATACTTTTGGAAGGATTAACGGGTGCCAATACTCATCTTACAGATGAAATTATTCCTTGTGTAAAAAATGAATTAAAAATACATTTATCAGCACAAAAACTAAAAGAATTAATAACTTTAAACGGTGGGCATGCTCCTGGTTACGAAGTCACACTTATCAATGATTTTAATAAGCAGATTGCAAAATATAATGAGGAAATACAAAAATTAAGAAACGAAAATAAAACTCTGAATGAATTAATTGCTAAATTAGAGCGATCTACTCAATTGATTGAATTAAAAAAAATTCCGATTGACGTTGAAAATCAAGATAGTTGGTGGAATGGATATTTTGGGAATATCTATAAAACAGTTAACTATATCAATAATGATCCTTATCCTTTTGTTATTCATTTTGTTGATCTTGAAGCGGAAAACTTAAGTACAGATAAACGAGATAATAGAAGCTTTGTCGGATGGTATAAAATTCCTTATCAACAATCTGCTCGAGGCAGTATTTTATTTGCAGTGTATGAAAAGGATTATCTTGGAACAAAAAAAGCTATTCAACAACATATAAAATCGATTCAGTCTAATCAAAATGCAATTGTAGAACTGCAAACTACAGTATACACCTTAACGACTAGCCGAGATGAGATTATTGATCAATCGGAAACGATCAAAAAGCTCAATTCCTTAGAAAATCAGTTGAGAGCTAATCAGATTTCTCAAGAAGAACATAAAAAAACAGTGGAAGGACTTCTTGAACAACTTGACGGTTTTAATTTGCTTCAATTGCTAACCGAAAAAAGTAAACTAGAAAAATTGATTAACGAAAAAGAAAAAGATTTTGAAATATTCAAAAAAGTTATCTTAGATGTGATAGAAAAACCTGTAATCGCGATAAAGCATATTGTTAAAATGTTGGACGGAATAGATAAAATATCAGGTTCTTCATTACCAGGCATGCTGATTCAAGAATATGATCTATTTCATGAAATGACTACTCCTCAGAATAAAGCAGATGAATTTTTAGAAGAACATGCTATAGTTTTGTCTGAAATTCCTACAGAAATCGCAGAAGATTTTAATGAAGAAATGTTTGTAAGCAACATTATTAATTTAATTTTATCTGCTAAACAATATCCACAGATACTATCAGAATGTGAAAAAAAATATCAACGAATTAATAAACAAACGTTTGATTTTTATAAATTTCAGGGATACCTGGCATTGATTAAAGGATTGGGTGCAAAGGATATTGAGAATATTATACCGCAACTTTGTGTGTCCTTAAAAATGTTCTCTGAAGGAATAAAAAAATATCCTACGATTAACTCTGCTTATTATATGGCATTGTTTGCGAAAATAATCCATCAACTTATTGAATATAAAATAAGAATCGATTTCTCTGATTTAAAAAAATTAATTGATACTTTCTTTGCTGAGTTTTCGAATTCAAAACAGCTTTATGCTTATCCTTTAGTGTTGATTTCTGCTAAAACAAAAAACATCAAATTAATCGAATTCTTTATTGAGTGCGGCGCTAAGATCAATGCCTTAGATAGTCATGAATGCCATCTTTTAGACTATTTGTTGTGCGATTTGCTACATTCGACAGACAAACTCATGCCAAGTGAATTATCTGATTTTATTGCTAATAGTTTAATCCCCATGGGAATTAAGTTAGAAATGGGAAGATCTTGCATTTCCCCTGCTATGCACGCGCTTGTGAAATATGTGGACGTCGTGAAAACGCTATGGGAGGGGATATCGGTCAAAGATACTTGTTTATTATTTCTTCTATTACGACGAGAACATCCGGGAAAGAAACAAAAATTTTTATTAGCTTCTTATGCGGGAGAAACGGTGTTCAAACGCATCATGGAAAAAAGTAAAAATGTGCCTAACAAAGAAGAAATAAATGATTACAGAAAAGCGATTTTATCCTGCTTTATAGATAAAGGGACTTTTCTTCATCCTCTTGTATTGGCAGAAGCCATCTCTTTTAAAGATAGTAGCCTAATTGAATTTTTTTTGAATGAATACGATTGTAGGAAAGCGTTACAGTCTTCGTTATATTATGGAGCAAGTGCTTTAGCATTGGCTGTTAGCTCTCAACAGAAAGAAACAATCAGTCTATTATTGAAGAAAGGAGCACCAGTTAACAAATCAATTACGTCAACTTTATCCAAAGTTGTGCAAAAATTTTTAGGAGATAATCAGGCTGCGAATTGTTTGGATTTTCATTCATCATATGATGCTTCTTTCTTTGATTGTTTTTTACCTTCATTTAAAAATTCATCACATTGTGTCTATTACCTCTTTAGCGATGTTGAGGATAGTAAATACATTGAAAAATTTCAATTACAATTAAGTAAATTAATTTTATTAAGCGATAAGACAAATCGACCTGGATTATTTATTTCAAA
Organism: uncultured Gammaproteobacteria bacterium; assembly: GCA_963705725.1. Lineage (GTDB taxonomy): Bacteria > Pseudomonadota > Gammaproteobacteria > UBA6002 > UBA6002 > UBA6002. Next base: position 42,229 of record CAVPKM010000009.1, on the reverse strand, counting down.
AGAATCGAATGATCCAATTCAGTACATATTAGGAATGTATTTTGAAAAAAAATTGATCATAGTTAATCCTCTTGGTATTTCTAAAATACAAACATTTTATGACGCATTAAACGGTATGCTGCAATTGAATCCAGAGCTAATAATCTGGCTATCAGAAACCAGGTTCCAGCAGAGTGAATATGAGGATAATTCACTTTATTCATCCGGAGCACTTATTTTAGAATTATCTCGATATATCCTAGAAGAGCTTGATGAAAATAGCCTCGCTGAATTTTTTAGTTATTTAACAAAGGAAATGAATTCATTTAATCAAAATACTTACCTAGAATTAGAAGAAAATACGCAGGCTGTAAGAGAAATAAATTATTATAAAACAAAAATTAATCCTATTTTGCCAAAATCTTTGCAGGGTTTATTGCTAGCTAATAGTAAGGAAAAATATCAAGCTGCTATTGTAGAAATACGAAAAATACATTTTAATTTGCTGTGCTATTATACTACCTATTTACCCTGTCTTAATAATATTAGTACTCGTAATAAAATGACTATAAATAGTTATATAGAGTGTTACAATACTAAGCTGATCAATTCTCCAATGAATGAAGTAATGAATCTTCTTGTTGTTGAAAATAAAACAATAGAAAATATCGATAAAACACCACAATATCTGCCTTTACAGCTTGCTTTGAATGACTCATTTAGCCCTGCTATCCTTTCATTATCATCAGTTTCGTTTAGTTCTTATCTTTGTCAATTAAGCGATTTCTATGCTAAGCATCCGCCGTTTCAATCGGGATTGTCACTTTTGAGGTTTGCTTTGCTTGCAAAAGTTGATTATTCCATTTTTGAATTACTAATCAAATCATGTAAATCAGACGAAATAATTTATTTCTATCAATTAAGGTTATTATACGATGCCAGTAATTATAAAATATTTAAATTACTATGGAATAAATTAAAGCATCATATTACTTTTGATATGTTAAAACAAAAATATATTTATGACAGCATGCTGTTGCATTACATCATTCTGCATGGTTCACTGGAAACTATTAAATTTCTATGTAATGAACTATTGGATTTAAGATATCGAGCTGGTTTAGAAATATCGACATCTATATTTTGGCATCTAGGTAATTTAGCCGATGAAAGTGGTAGTGATAATGCGATTACGCTATCGAAAACAAGGAATTTAAATATTAGTTTGATTGTACAAACGTCTGCTTTGAGCGAGTTTTTTAGTGCGGTAAATTATTTTCTTGAAAATAATAAAAAAGAGTTTAAAGGTGCTGCGGAAAAAATAATTAAGGATTTATCTAATTATTTAAAAACTATTTTAGCTAACACAGATCAAATCGCAAATGAAATAAAAAATCTTATTCTTATGTCTAACAATATATTACCCATTGATCAAATAATTACTTATCTTATTAAAAATATCCATTTAAAACAAAATTATACGCAAGCGCAATTGCCTTCCTTATTTTTAGAATCTATCAGCGCTTTTTTTGAAACAAATCAAAATGATAAGCAACTGTCTAGTGATCATTCTTATGCAGATAATCGATTAGAACAAGAAAATGAAAATTTGAAAAATAAATTGATTGATTTGTGTTTTTTAGTAAAAAATAATCCTGACGTTGCTAAAGCAGGTACTTCCTTATTTCTTGAATATCACGGTTCCTTAACATTTTCTTGTGATGCTTTATCTGCTGATAACTTTTCACCATTAAAACGAGAAAATGCAAACTTAAAGACTATGCTTGTACAATTATCTCAGTTAATCCAAAATAATTTTGAAGCTGCTACGCAAGTTTCGAACTTAGCATTAGAAAAATTGGTGTTTAGTATGGAGACTGATAGTTTGCAATCTAATGAGCAAGAATCTTCCTCTCTATCACGTTATTATCACTAAATACTTGCGATGATTTTTACAATTTTGATGAAGTGAGCGCAGTCTTATTTCAAAATCATCTACTGCAACTGCTCACAGGGTAAGAGTCTGTTTATGGTTGTTCATGATATAGGGCAATGAGTTCCTTGCTGGATAGGCATCCTAATTCATCAATGGTTTTGGCAATATAGCCTTCCATAGTTCGATGTGAAATATTCATCAAGCTGGCAATTTCTTTCGATGATTTGCCTTGAGCGAGTAACTTCAAACAAATTGCCTGCTGATGAGGAAGATAAACAGCAGTCCCTAACAATTTATGAAATAACACCATATCTTTCCGATCGAGTGAAATTTTGCTTGAAGGCGCAGTAGCCATATTTTCACCAAATGTCTTTAATATTGCTGTCGAGATAAGGTTATCTATGTTGCTGTCATTGCCATCTATAATCAAATTGGATAATGACTCAAAGTGGTGTTCTCTATTTTCATGTAAATAATTAAAAAGTTGAGTGAGATCGGTAGGTAGGAGCGGCATTGGGTTGCGTGCTATTCGTTCTATTTGTGTCGAAGTGCTGGTTTTTAAAAAAATGACAAATTCATTTTTTAACACTTCTCGATTTTTTTCATCACAAATTAGGCTTACATCCGTTGATATCACCACATTATTTTGTTTAATTAGTAACTGTAGTATGCTCTGTTGACATGTCTGGAAAACGCTGGACCCTTCAATCCCTAGGATTTCAGAAAGCGGTTTTCCAATTCGATACTCTAACCTATATCCGCATCGATAAAATTCCATTGAATTTTATCTGCAAAGGCTTTGGAAAAAATCATCTTACCAGCACCAGGGTGACCAACAACAAAAATTCGATTGGGCTTATTCATTGGTATTCACTCCTACTTAATTTAAGTATTTATCTATGACTATAAAATATTAAGTGTAGTGTCTGATAAATAGATCGTCTAGGCGTAATATTACGCAATCTAACGGCTATTTCATTTCTGCTATTTGATATTCATCAATTAATATTAGTTTAATATAAATATGACAAGCTATTGCTTTATAAAATTTATAAGAGTGCTAGATATGACAATTGAAGAATTTGAATTGAATTATATTGAAGAAAGAATCGCTGGGTTACCCCGCTCTTCAGTTAATGGTCGATATATGGAAGAACCTTATTATGCTATTAAAGATGGAGAGAGAGTTTATTATGAATTAGTTCCCATGCGAAGCGCATTAAACAAAGCGAATATGAGTTTCTCTCTTTATGTTTCAGCTGCAGAGTTAACTTGTGATTCAAGATCGGCAAATTTAGCAGATCTATTAATTGATTTCAAGACGCAAAAACCACTTGTTTTGTCTGAATCAGGTCGCGCAACATTCATGTTAATCGAATTTTTAAACGTTATCCTCAAAAAGGAGAGGTTGCAATTTGATAAATTTAAACCCTTTTTAGCACATTATGTTACTAAGTCTTATGGAGATAAGACAATTTTGGAACATGCTGTCAAAGTTGCCGATCTAGAAACAATAGAGCTTTTATTAAAGGCAGGAGTTTCGTTAGAGCCATATCTCACTACAGAGCCTTCTGCCCTGCGGTATGCGGTTAAGAAGCGAAATTATAAATTAGTCAAATTATTACTTCAGTATGGAGCGGAATGCTCTCGAGAATTGCCGGTAGCAGTAAGAGTTGGTGATTATGAAATAACTCAATTACTTTTAGACCATGGCGCGAAGGTAAATGCAATAGATTTTCAAGGTGAGACTGTCTTACACAAGTTGCCCGTACAGCAAGAGGTTTCCGAAAAGATCATCAGGTTATTACTCGAACGAGGTGCGGATATTGATATAAAGAATAAAGAAGGGAGAACAGTTTTAGATAAATATCGATTAAATCGATCAATTTTGAAAATGACCGATGGTTGGCATGGTCAAACATGGCATTGGCATCGTCCTTCTTATAAGCTGTTAAAAGCGGAAAAATTAAAACGAGATAAAGAAAAGCAAGCATTTATTGCAGGATATCAAAAAGATCGCGCTTTTCATTACTTAGGGCTGGAAGAAGATCCTAATCGTATTGTTTTTAATCCCGAAGATGCAAGACAATATGTTACTGATTGGTTAAGCGGTATTCCTGCGGCTGAAGGCTATGTGAGACGCGTTTGCCAGGAAAATAATATTCAATTTTTCGATTTATTAAATGCACTACCGGAAGCCGAAGCCAGTCAACTATTTGCGCTCATCCTTGAGGGAGCAGAAGATCCTTCAGTGCTTCTCACGGGTGCTTTACATCATTTTGTTGGATTAATCTGGTCAGCAGATGACTCCAGCGCCATCGCAAAATTATTAGAACGTGCGAACGGTTTAGGACTGGCAGACATCCTGGAAGAGAATGTCGTGGTGAATCGGATTTTTGAAACAGGTGCCTTGGTTTATCTGGAAGATCCCTTGTTGCTTTGTAAGCTTGTGCAATCATCTGGCATAGTGAGGTTAGGTGAAGAAAATAAACAGGTGATAGCGGAAACGCTTTTTCAGTCGGGTTTACACTGTGAAAATGGAGAAGAAGCCTTTGTCACGATTATATCCCTACTATTCGAGCTCAAAGATCAATGGCCACAATCCAATAGTACAGCAGGTAAAGAAGAAATCATTTTCGATTTTTATACCGCTTTGTTAATGCAAGATGTCAATACCTTAATAGAGCTTGCCGGAAAAAACCCTACTTCCTTTATCGCATTGCTAGGAGGAATGTCTTCCCAACAAATGAATTTAATTCAAGACAAGTCTTTTTATGTTGAATTGATGGCACAGCCTGAAGTTAAAAGACTTTCCACTAAAAAAACTGAGGTTGACTATAACGATCCTAATGAAGAATTGGCTTGGTCAACTTACTCTTTGACAGAATTATTTGCAAAAGATCAAGAAGAGCAAGGAAAGGCAGAGTTTTCTTTCTTTAGTAAAAAAGTAACGAAACCTAAGCCGCTAATAATAAATAAAGTGCAGATGCAATCCGACCAGAACTCAGCGGGTGAAAGCATGACTGAATGGAATATTGTTAATAACCCTGAGCAAAACAACGATACGATAAAAGAGGAAGAGAAACAAAATACCAAAGAATCCTGTTTGGTTATGTAAAAAATAATATATCATCCCGCCAAAACGGGATGGTATATAATTGAATTTATCTCAATTCCTAAAATTATTATAATTAGTGTATGAACAACAAATTACTTGCCAAAGCTCATGCTTAAGCTAGTGATTAAATAACATAAGGTGAGCAATTAATGGATTTGGCTCAAGTTAAAATTTTAGTTCAATCAGGAGAATCTACATCGGTTGAGTTTAAGGCATCGACTAGCGAGTTGCGTAAGGCATGTCAGTCAAGCTGTGCTTTTTTGAATGCTAAAGGTGGCGTTGTCTTAATTGGAGTTAACAATAGCGCCAACTGCTTGCAATTTATGATGATAGATTGGAGTTGTGGAATAATGGGACATTGCCTCCGCAATTAAAAATTGAAGATTTGAGAAAACAACATCAGTCATATCCAAGAAATGAAGAAATAGCGACTATTTTTTATAAACGTGGTTGGGTTGAGGGGTGGGGGACTGGAACCACTCGTATGATCAAATATTGTCAAATAAATGGTACTCCTGATCCAGAGTTTCAAGAATATTCAGGTGGTTTTTCAGTTATTTTTCGTTTCAAAGAAGCAATGAGTAGCATACGGGAAAGAGATTATCATGAAAAAATTGTCTTGAATATAAGACAAGAGAAAATTTTAATAATTTTAGCTAGCAGGCAGTCAATGAGTGTTAATGAGATATTTGATCAGCTAAATGATGTTGCTAGTTTGCGAACCATTAAGGCAGATTTAGCAGTACTGAAAAAATTATTTATGGTTGAACAAATAGGAAAAGGTCGTGCAGCATTATGGAAGATCAAACGGTGAGAATCGTGCAGAATCGTGCAGAATCGTGCAGAATTTCGAGATTCGCTAAGAAAATGGTTTTTATTTTCATATTTCGTCCATAGGCTTAATTATCCATGTAGCGAACACGTGCGGCATCTACAGGCAGTTGATTGAGTAACAAGAGGTAATGTTCGCTACTTGAGTCAAGTCCATCAACTTTTTCTTATTTTGTCTAGTTTTATGGCGACGTCCCTGCAGCATCATTGGATTTTTTTCCGCACCTTAGACCACGACACAATATGGTTCCAATTAATAAAACCTGAGTATTTTTCCAGGTTGGTCGTGAAAATTCAGATGAAAATGCTGCCAAAACTGCTAAAATCCCCTGTCGTCGTCGTTGATGCTGCATGTGTTTTTGGATCGAAACACATAATAATGAGTTATAAGCGTTGGCAACTGCCTTTTTAAGAAATCTACGCTCTTACGTCATACTGCCGACGTGGAAATGGCAAAAAAAGTGGTTTTGAATGCCAAAATGCGTCGTACAGGCATTTGTGGTGCTACCGAAATTTTACTAGTTGATAAAGAAATTATTCAAACAAAATTGCCGCTGGTCTTAAACGCTTTAATTCAAGCTGCCTGTGAAATAAGAGGAGAGCATGAAGTATGTCTATTAAATCCAAAAATAAAGCTAGCAACAGAAGAAGACTTTAATAAGGAATTTCTGGATGCAATTATTGCTGTAAAAATAGTCAAAGATATCTCTGAAGCGATTGAGCATATTGCTGTACATGGCACTCAACACACGGATGCAATTATCACCGAAGATAATTCAGCCGCAGAAAAATTTTTTCAGGAAGTGGATAGCGCTATTGTCATGCATAATGCTTCTACGCAATTTGCTGATGGCGGTGAGTTTGGAATGGGTGCTGAAATAGGCATTGCAACAGGGAAATTGCATGCGCGAGGCCCAATTGGTATTGAACAACTTACCACATTTAAATACATCGTGCGTGGTAAAGGTCAAGTGCGCCCTTAAATGAGAAGGTGGATAGGATGGAAAAAATAAATAGATATTCGGTGCCGGAAGATGAAAGTGTGTCTTAAGTCTTATCTAATCGATTTTTTATTTTGGAAAATACAGCCATGGACTGACGTTCATCAATACAAATAAATATAACTTAGCTATTAGGCAGTATACCCTCTACCCCACAAGAAGTCCTTGTCGAACGGGCATTTAGAAATTTTGCGGTTTCCTTGTTTTTTAAATAAGGATTTGTTTGAGATAGTATTTTCATAAACTAAGTATTACATGTTTTTTTAAAATCTATAGGTAACTATCTTACTCGTTTTTCCATTCCTGGAATTTCCACTGTTACGTCCTTCTATTGCGTGCTTTTTATAGCCCAAATAATGGGTCATGTCACAGTCAAACATTCTCTTAGAAAATTTTAGCAATATTTTAGTTAAATAATATTAACTTAATATAAGAATGCGAATATGTAGGCTCATAATAATTTTCTAGAGAGGTTACTTGATGACAATAGAAGGGTTCGAGCAGGGCTATATTCAAGAGGCAATCTCTCAACTACCACGTTGCTCAGTTACCGGTCGATATATGCGTATACCTAGATATATTGTGAAGCGAGGGGGAAAAGTTTATTTTGATTTCGATGATTATTATAAGAATCCTCGGGTGCGTGGGGCATTGGATCAAAACAACATGACAGTAGAAAATAGCGAATCTGATGCTCGAACAAGATTTTTAACACTGCATTTGATTGATTTAAATGATCAGAATCAGAAGCCATTGGTTTTGACTGAGTGTAGTCGTCAAGCAATTCTATTATATGAATTATGTCGGGCTATTTGTAGAAAAGATGAGACTTTGCTGGATAAATTTAAACCCCATCTAGAATATTATATGAATAAGCCATATGACGGTATGTCAATATTGCAACATGCTGCTCGAGCTGATGGGGATCTAGAAGGAATAAAGATTCTGCTAGATGCGGGCGCTTCATTAAAACCCTATGCGGTTGGAACAGATTCTCCTCTCACCTATGCAGTTTGTCAGAAAAATTCTCAGTTAGTTAAATTATTATTAGCGTACGGTGCTAGAAGCTCTTCTAATTTATTGAGTCGAGCAAAAAATATAGGAAATGTTCAAGTAATTCAATTATTAGAGGACGAAGCGTTAAGAAGGAAAAATGTAGCTCAAATAAAAGCTACACAAGAAAGAATGACAAGCGATCTAGCTTTAGTTAATGAGTATCAACAAGATTCTGGTTTTCATTATTTGGGATTTGAAAATGATTCAAATCGTATTATTTTCAATTGCAAAAATATTAAGCAATATGTGACAGATTGGTTAAGCGGTATAAATGCAGCTGAAGACTATGTGAAACGTGCTTGTCAGGCAAACAATATAGAATTTTTTGATTTATTGAATGAATTACAGAGTGACGCTGAGGCCTCTAGATTATTTAGCTTGGCGCTCGATGGAGCAGAAGATACTGAACTAATTTCAATCGGTGCTTCGCATAAATTCATCGTATCGATATGGGAAGCGGGAGAGGGAGATATCATTGCAAAAATTTTAGAACGTGCGAATGCTTTAGGGCTAGTGGAACTTGTACTTCAAGAAGAAACAATAAGGGATCGAATTTTAGAAAAAATTGCATTCGCCTATATTGAAGATCCGTTATTTCTTTGCACAATGGTGCAGTCATGTGGGATACAGCGTTTGGATGATGAAAATAAATATACTACAGCCGCAATTCTTTTTCGAGAAGGCTTAAGCTGTATGTTGCAAAAATCAGAAAATGATGAAGAAAAGCTAGGCGCTATTATTTCACTGCTGTTTGAATTCAAAGGAGACCAAGAAGAAATCGTTTTTGATTTTTATCTTGCCATGTTAATGCAGGATGTGGATGCCTTGATAAATCTTGAACATAAAGATTCTAATTCTTTCAAGGCGCTAATAGGTAGCCTTTCAGCGACTCAAATGAGTAATATCCAAAATTTGCCTTTCTACGTTCAGCTGTTCAATCACCCTGCAATACTCAATTCCCTATCTGGCAACAGATCGGCAAATGACTCTAAAAAAGCAGCGCTAGGAAATTTTTTCAAGTTTCGCAAGCGGGGAGAAATTGTAGAAGTCTACTATCCTTCTGGTGAGGAATTCAGTGGAAACTCTAGCGATGAAGAAAATCAAGACGATATTCCTCAAAATTCTCACAAAAAAGATGGTAGCTGTCTGGTTATGTAATTTTTAGCTTCGCTCGTTAATGTCCTTTACATTTCGTCTTGTTGGGCCAGTATAAAGCTGTCTTGGTCTGCCTAATCTTCTTTTAGGATCGCTAATCATTTCATTCCAATTGGAAATCCAGCCGACGGTTCTTGCTATAGCAAAAATAACCGTGAACATATTGGTGGGGATGCCCAGTGCGCTCAAGGTAATGCCTGAGTAAAAATCGACGTTTGGGTAGAGTTTTCTTTCTACAAAATAATCGTCTTCAAGCGCAATTTTTTCTAATTTAAGCGCAAGTTTGAAAATGGGATTATCATGACCAGCAACAGCTTCCAGCACTTCATGACAAGTTTCTCGCATGACCTTAGCTCGTGGGTCATAGTTTTTATAAACTCGATGGCCAAAACCCATTAAACGGAATGGATCATCTTTGTCTTTTGCTTTTTTAATGTACTCACCAATACGAGACTCATTGCCGATCTCATGTAGCATATTAAGCGCAGCTTCATTTGCCCCTCCATGCGCTGGGCCCCATAGCGCTGCAATTCCAGCTGAGATACAAGCAAAAGGATTGGCTCCAGTTGAACCGGCTAATCTAACTGTTGAAGTAGAAGCATTTTGCTCATGATCAGCATGTAAAATCATAATTCTGTCCATTGCCTTAGACAAGATAGAGCTAGATTCAAATGGCTGAGAGGGGGTGCCAAACATCATATGTAAAAAGTTTTCAGAATAATTCATGCTATTTTGTGAATACATATAAGGCTGGCCAATTGAATATTTATAACACATGGCAGCAATGGTCGGCATTTTAGAAATAATTCGATAGGCAGAAATGACGCGATGTTCGGCATTATTAATATCTAGAGAATCATGGTAAAAAGCAGAAAGCGCCCCAACTACTCCTAGCATAATTGCCATTGGATGGGCATCACGGCGAAAGCCGTTTAAAAAATTGTAAAGCTGTTCGTGTACCATAGCATGATAACTAATCGTATCTTCAAATTCTTTTTTTTCTTCTTTATCAGGTAATTCGCCGTTAAGCAGTAAGTAGCAAATTTCCATGTAGTTGCATTTTTCAGCTAACTGTTCAATGGGGTAGCCGCGATAAAGTAAAATGCCTTCATCGCCATCGATAAAAGTTATTTTGGATTCGCAAGAAGCGGTCGACATGTAGCCGGGATCAAAGGTAAAAATTTCGTTCTTAGCTAATGGGTTAATATCGATAACAGGCGGACCCATTGTCCCATGGTAAATGGGCAATTCAAGCGTTTTGTCATTAATACTTAATTTTGCTACTTTATGTGTCATTATAGCCTCCCGCTTTGCTAATTTGTATCGACTGACTATAGCTTAGTACAGTTAAAATTGTCAAAAATGTTAGAGGATAAAGAAAGTCCTTTCTAATTTATAAAAATTTATGTTAAAAATACAGTAGCCATTCGCTAGGGCTTTACCTTCCTTTGAGGATAATTTAAGGAGTAGTGATGTGAAAGATCAGCGTCCTGTTTTTTTAGACGTAACCAAGTATAAATATCCAAATACAGCAATTGTTTCGATTTTTCATCGGATTACAGGTGTGATGTTATTTCTTTACCTTCCCTTTTTGATTTTTGCGCTGGATATGTCATTAAGCTCAGGAGAAAAATTTCAGCAATTGGTTGAAAGCCTTGATACACCGATCATGAAATTGTTGTCATGGATCCTTCTTGCTTCAGTGATTTTTCATTTAATAGCAGGTGTTCGGCATTTGCTAATGGATATGGGAATAGGGGAGACGCATTCTGGTGGTCAAAAAGGTGCAAACCTTGTTTTTATTATTGCAATCATTCTCATTCTGGCAACAGGAGTGTGGTTATGGTAGATAATATTTTAAGCTTGAGTAATCGCGGATTGCGAGATTGGTTAATTCAACGTGTCACATCCGTCATTATTTCAATTTATTTTCTTATTATCTTTGGATATATCCTGCTTCATCCTCAATTGCAATTTGATGAATGGCAGGGCTTGTTTTCTTTTAACGTAGTAAAAATATTTAGTGCATTAGTTCTTTTCAGTATTCTACTTCATGCTTGGATTGGGATGTGGACGGTATTCACAGACTATATTAAACGTTGCTACTTACGCTTAACTTTGCAGGTATTAGTAGCCATACTATTTTTTTATTGCCTAGCTTGGGGCATTGTCGTTTTATGGGGATTTTGATTCTATGCCAGTAGACCGAATAGCACAGCGTGAATTTGATGCCATTATAATCGGTGCCGGAGGCGCAGGCATGCGTGCCTCTTTGCAATTAGCGCAATCCGGACTGAAAGTCGCTTTAATATCGAAAGTGTTTCCAACTCGTTCGCATACCGTTTCTGCCCAGGGTGGAATTAATGCCGCTTTAGGAAATACTGATGGAATTGATGATTGGCGTTGGCATATGTATGACACCATCATGGGTTCCGATTTCTTGGGAGATCAAGATGCAATTGAATATATGTGCAAGCATGCGCCAGCAACTGTTTATGAACTTGAGCATATGGGTCTGCCTTTTTCGCGCAATAAAGCAGGTAAAATCTATCAGCGAGCCTTTGGCGGGCAGACACTAAATTTTGGTGGTGACTTAGCGCATCGGACCTGTGCCGCGGCAGATCGTACTGGTCATGCTATGTTGCACACGCTTTATCAAAAAAATCTACAAGCAAAAACTAATGTGTATAGCGAATGGTATGCGGTGGATTTAGTTAAATCATCAACCGGCGGAGTGGCAGGGGTGATTGCCCTTTGCATTGAAACTGGTGAAGTATGTTTCTTAAAATCACGCACAACAGTGCTTGCCACTGGCGGAGCGGGACGAATTTTTTCTACTACTACCAATGCTTATACGAATACCGGAGACGGTCTGGGACTAGCTCTTAGAGCTGGGTACCCGGTTCAAGATATGGAAATGTGGCAATTTCATCCGACAGGTATTGCTGGCGTTGGAGTATTGATTACCGAAGGTGCGAGAGGTGAAGGCGGGTACTTAGTTAATAAAAATGGCGAGCGTTTTATGGAGCGCTATGCGCCACATCTTAAAGATTTGTCATGTCGTGACGTCGTTTCCCGTTCTTCCATGATGGAAATTCGAGAAGGAAGGGGTGCCGGGCCTCATGGTGATTATGTGCTATTAAAGCTCGATCACCTAAGCGATGAAGTACTCAAGACGCGTTTGCCGGGTATCACTGAATTAGCAAGAACATTTGCAGGCGTAGATATTCGCAAGGAACCGATTCCCGTTGTTCCGACCTGTCATTATATGATGGGAGGAATCCCTACCAATATTTTTGGGCAAGCCTTAACTGTTGATCAAGATGGAAAAGACAAACTGATTGATGGCTTGTTTGCAGCAGGAGAATGCGCTTGTGTTTCAGTACATGGTGCAAATCGTCTAGGCGCCAATTCCTTGCTCGATATTGTGGTATTTGGCCGAGCAGTTGGGCTGCACTTAGAAGAAATTTTAAAAGCTGGCTATGATATGCCAGTGGTTAGTGACGATGATATCGATGCAGCATTAGTTAGATTAAATCGATTAGAAACTAATAAAGAAGGGTTCGAAGTTTTTAAAGTTCGTGCTGATATGCAAAAAGTGATGCAAGAAGATTTTGGTGTATTTAGAACGGGCGAGCATATGCAAGAGGGGCTTAAACATTTAGAAGCGATTGAGACACAATCCAAACAGACGGTGTTAGCAGATACTAGTCAGATTTTTAATACTGCTCGAATCGAGGCGTTAGAATTAGATAACTTAATTGCTGTTGCCAAAGCTTCTGCAGTTCTTGCTAATATCAGAACGGAAAGTCGTGGGGCACATTCGAGATTGGATTATCCGGATCGAGATGATAAAAACTGGTTAAAGCATTCCATTTATTTTGCAGATGGTCGAGTGGCTTTTCGTGAAGTGAATATGAAACCACGTGAAGTCGAACCTTTTCCACTTGAAGAGAGAGAGCATTAATGAAATTTACTATATATCGATTCAATCCGGAAACAGATAAAACCCCCTACATGCAGGATTTCATTTTAGACCACAGCAAACTTAAAGGAAAAATGGTGCTTCATGCATTGGAAGCGCTTAAGGAAGAAGATCCCACACTGGGGTTTAGACGTTCTTGTGGTGAAGGTGTTTGTGGTTCCGATGGGATGAATATCAATGGAAAAAATTGTCTGGCTTGTATGACTTCTTTAACAGACTTGCCTGAGCACGTTATTTTAAGGCCGTTGCCAGGTTTTCCAGTTGTCCGTGATCTCATTGTGGATATGACACAATTTTATGAACAGTATGGTAAGGCCAAGCCTTTTCTACTCAATGATGGAGAAGCACCCACCGAAGAGCGGCTTCAATCACCCGAAGATCGAGCGAAACTTGATGGACTATATGAATGCATTTTATGCGCATGTTGTTCCAGTTCCTGCCCATCCTACTGGTGGAATCCCGATAAATTTTTAGGACCTGCTGCTCTGCTTTGGGTTTGTCGTTTCCTTATGGATACGCGCGATAACCAAACAGAAGCAAGATTAGATGATCTGCAAAATGCCTATAAACTTTTTAGATGTCGTACAATTATGAATTGCGTTGATGCCTGTCCGAAGGGCTTAAATCCTGCAAAGGCAATTGGACACATTAGGCGAGAAATGGTTGAAAGGGCAGTATAATAATTTGGGATTTTTCATCCCTAGATTGGCTATAAATTAAGGGCTTAACCGATGCAAGATAACAGTAATAGCATGAAGGCGCTTCGCGCAACCTCTTATTTATCCGGTGGTAATGCGACCTACATTGAAGCGCTGTATGAGATATATTTAAAAAATCCAGAAAATGTTCCCCAAGAGTGGCAGCAGTTTTTTGAGTCTTTACCAAAAGTTTCTAATATTGGAACACTAGATATATCACATGCCGATATTAAAAATTATTTTCTACAGCTGGCCAAACAACCTCGCACTTTAAATTTATCTGTTAGCACAGATGTCGTAAAAGAGAGAAAGCAGTTTGAGGTCAACCAGTTGATCAATGCTTATCGTCGATTTGGACATTTAGCTGCGAAAATTGATCCACTTGGCGCGCAGCGTCCAGAAGTTCCGGAGCTTCAATTAAGTCACCATAATTTAAGTGACAATGATTATGGTCAGCAGTTTCATGCAAAATCTCTTACCGGTAAGGAAGAAAGCTCTCTCAAAGAAATCTGCTTGAAGTTACAAAACGTCTATACCGCTTCGATTGGAGCGGAATATATGTATATTCGCAACCAAGAAGAGGTGGAATGGCTCCAGCAGTATTTAGAACAGCGACAATTTTCTGAAGCGATCAACGATGATGAGAAATGTGAAATTTTAACATTACTAACCGCTGCAGAAGGGCTTGAACGATATTTGGGAAATCGGTTTGTTGGACAAAAAAGGTTTTCCCTTGAAGGTGGTGAATCCTTTATTCCTTTCATTCATAAGATTATTCAATATGCAGGTAGCGCGAGCGTTAAGGAAGTTGTGATTGGAATGGCGCATCGGGGCCGATTAAATGTTCTGTTAAATATTATGGGCAAATCCCCGGAAGAACTTATCCAAGAGTTTGAAGGTAAGAAGGATTATGGGCTGACTTCAGGGGATGTGAAGTATCACTTGGGTTTTTCCTCTGATGTTGCCACTCCAGGGGGCGATGTTCACCTATTTTTAGCTGCAAATCCCTCTCATCTAGAAATCATTTCTTCCGTTGCTATGGGTTCGGTAAGAGCCAGGCAAGATCGAAATTATGATTATCATGGCAGTCAGGTTTTACCGATACAAGTTCATGGCGATGCCGCATTTTCAGGACAAGGCATTGTGTTGGAAACCCTCAATATGTCACAGACAAACGCTTACTATATAGGCGGTTCAATCCATATCGTGATTAATAATCAAGTAGGCTTCACAACCAGTAATCCTAAGGATATTCGTTCTTCATTGTATTGTACGGATATTGCCAAAATGATCGATGCTCCTGTATTTCATGTTAATGCTGATGATTCAGAAGCGGTCGTGTTTCTTGCAAAGCTTGCAACGGATTATCGTAATAAATTTAATAAAGATATTGTCATTGACTTTGTTTGTTATCGTCTTCATGGCCATAATGAAGCGGATGAGCCATCTGCTACCCAGCCAATTATGTATCAGAAAATACGATCTCGCCCCTCAACGCGTGAGATTTATGCAAGAAAGTTAGTCAACGATGGAATACTAACAGAGAAAGATACAAACAATTTAATTGATCAATATCGAAATGCAATGGATCGCGGAGAGCAAACCATTGTTAATTTGGTCACCAATCCTAATCGACGTTCAGAAAATTGGACGCAATTCATGAATCAGGAAGTTCATATCGTTGCTGACACCTCTGTCGCTAAAGATAACCTTTATAAATTAGCTCGAAAAATTGAAAACTTGCCAAGCCATTTTGAATTGCAGAGGCAGGTAAGCAACATGATGGAAGCTCGATCACAAATGACGGCAGGCCATTTGCCATTAGATTGGGGTTATGCTGAGACCATGGCTTATGCAACCTTGTTAGATCAAGGTTATCCAGTGCGAATTACTGGTCAAGATTGTTGCCGCGGAACTTTTGGTCATCGGCATGTAGTCTTACATAATCAGAAAACGGGTGAAACTTATATCCCGCTCAAGCAATTACCGAAAGAAGGGGTAATATTTCAAGTTTATGATTCATTATTGTCTGAAGAGGGAGTGCTTGGTTTTGAATATGGTTATTCCAAAACCAGCCCCAATGCTTTGGTCATTTGGGAAGCTCAATTCGGAGATTTTGCGAATGGCGCACAAGTAATAATAGATCAATTCATTAGTTCTGGCTGGCAAAAATGGAAACAACTGAGTCATCTTGTCATGCTGCTACCTCATGGATATGAAGGAATGGGACCAGAGCATTCTTCTGCCCGTTTAGAACGCTATTTACAGTTATGCGCTCAGTACAATATGCAAGTTTGTACTCCTACCACTCCGGCACAAATTTTTCATTTATTAAGGCGGCAAGTTATCCGGCCTTTACGCCTTCCTTTGATTGTTATGACACCAAAGAGCTTATTAAGGCATAAGCTTGCTGTTTCATCATTAAATGATTTGGCGCATGGGAAATTTCAATTAATCATTCCAGAAGTGGATGAAATTAAACCAGAAAAAGTCCGAAAAGTCGTATTGTGTTGTGGGAAAGTTTATTATGATTTGCTTAGTAAGCGGCGAGAGAGAAAAAAGAAGACATAGCTATCGTGCGAATAGAACAATTGTATCCTTTTCCCTATGAAGAATTGCAAGCCATACTCGCGAAATACCAGCAAACGAAATGCATCGTTTGGTGTCAGGAAGAGCCTAAAAATCAGGGCGCATGGTTTATTTCACGTGATCGTTTGTTAGCTTGTCTGCAAAAAGGGCAAGAGTTAAGTTATGCCGGAAGGCCTGCTTCTGCGTCGCCTGCTGCAGGTTATCCAGCATTGCACAAGAAACAGCAAATAGAGCTGGTGGCTGAGGCGCTAAAATAATACTTTCTTGTAAAAAAGTCTGTTTCCACCTTTCGATATCAAGCCTTGAGAGGCGATGAATAATTAATCAAACTAAAAGGAAAAAACAATGTCTGTTGAAGTGAAGGTACCCATGTTACCTGAATCGGTAGCAGATGCTACTGTGGCTAAATGGTATAAAAAACCTGGCGAATTCGTAAAACGTGATGAAAATTTAGTAGATTTAGAAACCGATAAGGTCATGTTAGAAGTGCCTGCACCAGGGGATGGAGTACTTCAAGAAATTATTAAACCTGAGGGTTCAACAGTCAAAGGAGACGAGCTGCTAGGCCTGATTTCTTCTGATAAAGCAGCGGTTAACAAGCCAGAAAAAACAGAGACTAAATCAGAAGCCGCAAAACCAGAAGCCCAATTGTCAGAAGGGCTAAGTCCCTCTGTTAGGCGCTTAATAACAGAACATGATCTCAAGACGAGTGAGATTAAAGGCTCCGGAAAGGGAGGACGTTTGCAGAAAGAAGATATTCTCACACATCTTCAAACAAAAGAACAACCACCCGCTAAGATAGAAGCGGAGTTTTTAGAGGGTGAAAGGCCAGAAAAGCGCGTGCCAATGTCTCGTTTAAGAGCAAAAATTGCGGAGCGCTTAGTTGCGGCTCAGCAGAATGCAGCGATGCTAACGACATTTAATGAAATCAATATGCATCCTGTTATGGAAATTCGTACAAAATATAAAGACCAATTTGAAAAAGTGCACAATGAACGGTTAGGGTTTATGTCATTTTTTGTCAAGGCAACCGTGGAGGCGTTAAAACGATTTCCTGCAGTTAATGCATCAATCGATGGCCAAGATATTGTTTATCATGGTTACTACGATATCGGTATTGCTGTTTCTTCACCACGAGGACTGGTGGTGCCTGTATTAAGAGATGCGGATAGTATGAGCATGGCTTCAATTGAAGCATCAATCGGTGCTTATGCAGCTAAAGCAAAAGAAGGCAAACTGACGTTAGAAGAAATGACGGGCGGGACCTTCACTATCACTAACGGAGGAATATTTGGCTCATTAATGTCCACACCCATACTCAACCCTCCTCAAAGCGGAATTTTGGGTATGCATAACATTGTGCAACGTCCTGTTGCAGAAAATGGCCAAGTCGTCATTCGACCCATGATGTATGTCGCATTGTCATACGATCACCGTATTATTGATGGTCGAGAATCGGTTAGCTTCTTAGTGGCAATCAAGCAGATACTAGAAGATCCTGCCCGATTATTATTAGAACTGTAGCACAGGATTGAACGTCCATTGTGCTAAATGGTTAAGCATTGTAACTATTTGGAAATTTATTATATGAATATACATGAACATCAAGCTAAAAAATTGTTTGAAAAATATGGGTTGCCCGTCCCAATGGGCGAAGCTGTTCGCAGCCAAGAAGAAGGCGTAGATGTAGCCAACCGAATGGGAGGAGACCGCTTTGTGGTAAAGGCTCAAGTCCATGCAGGTGGAAGAGGAAAGGCAGGAGGTGTCAAACTCGTTTCTGGTAAGGATGAGCTAAAAAAAACAATTAAAGAAATGATCGGAACAAGGTTAGTTACTTATCAAACCGGACCGGAAGGCCAACCCATTCATCAGGTATTAATTGAAGAATTAAGCCAAATTAGCAAGGAACTTTATATTGGTGCAGTGGTAGACCGATCACTGCAACGCGTTGTCTTTATGGCGTCGACAGAAGGCGGAGTAGAAATTGAGAAAGTTGCGGAAACTTCACCTGAGAAAATTAGTTATCTTAGCATTGATCCATTAGTTGGCATCATGCCATATCAATGCAGAGAATTAGGTTTTTCGCTAAATCTACAACCCGAACAGATCAAGCAATTAATTTCTTTATTAACAGGACTTTATAAAATGTTTGTAGAGTGCGATTTAAGTTTAGTAGAAATTAATCCATTAGTGATTACCAAGGATGGAAATTTAGTTTGCCTCGATGGCAAAATTAATATTGATGATAATGCGCTTTACCGACAATCAGAAATTCGGGGTATGCGCGATACGAGTCAAGAGGATGAGCGTGAAACACGAGCACAACAATGGGAGCTAAATTACATTGCGCTTGAAGGCGATATCGGTTGCATGGTCAATGGAGCAGGTCTTGCCATGGCAACAATGGATTTAATTAAATTAAATGGCGGACAACCAGCGAACTTTTTAGATGTGGGTGGTGGAGCAACCAAGGAGCGTGTGACGGAAGCATTTAAAATTATTTTATCTGATAAAAAAGTAAAAGCTGTATTAGTCAATATTTTTGGCGGTATTGTACGTTGTGACCTTATTGCAGATGGTATTATCAGCGCAGTAGCAGAAGTGGGTATTAAAATTCCTGTTGTGGTACGTTTAGAAGGCAATAATGCTGAACTTGGCGCAAAAAAACTTGAAGATAGCGGTCTTAATATTATCGCTGCAAAGAATTTCACTGATGCAGCACAAAAAGTAGTGAAAGCCGTTAATGCGACTCAGGGGGCAACAGCATGAGTATTTTAATCAATAAAGAAACAAAAGTGATTTGCCAAGGCTTTACAGGTAAGCAAGGAACGTTTCATTCGCAACAAGCGATAGAATATGGCACTAAGATGGTGGGAGGAGTCACGCCAGGAAAAGGCGGGGAGCAACACTTAGGGTTACCTGTTTTCAATACAGTACGCGATGCGGTGATAGCAACAGGAGCTGATGCCAGTGTTATCTATGTTCCTGCACCATTTTGCAAGGATTCCATCCTTGAGGCGGTAGATGCTGGCATTAAGCTAATCATCTGTATTACAGAAGGTGTGCCAGTACTGGATATGTTAGCGGTAAAAATCTACGCAGATGAGCGAGGTGCTCGCATAATTGGCCCTAACTGTCCAGGGGTGATCACTCCTGGAGAATGTAAAATCGGCATTATGCCAGGACACATTCATCAGCCAGGTCGTGTAGGTATCGTTTCAAGATCGGGAACGTTAACCTATGAAGCAGTCAAACAAACAACTGATCTCGGTTTTGGTCAAAGCACTTGTGTTGGAATTGGTGGTGATCCCATACCGGGAACTAATTTTATTGATGTTCTCGCTATGTTCGAAAAAGATGATAAAACTGAAGCCATTATCATGGTGGGAGAAATTGGTGGCACTGCTGAGGAAGAAGCTGCAGATTATATCAAGCGCATATCTAAACCGGTTGTTTCTTACATTGCAGGTGTAACCGCACCTCCAGGAAAACGTATGGGTCATGCTGGTGCGATTATTTCGGGTGGAAAAGGAACAGCGGCAGAAAAATTCAAAGCACTGCAAAATGCAGGCGTTCACATTGTTAAATCTCCTGCAGAAATTGGCAAAGGGGTAGCAGAGATAACCGGTTGGTAAGTCACTACCCTTGCGTCTGTCTTAACATTATTTTGGTGCTACTTTGTGTGTTATTCACCGATGCGCTTTTATAGCGTGTCGGTGTTCACGGTCGTTTTTCTTAAGAAAAAATTAAATGAACCAATTAGACTTCGAATCAAAATGAATTCTTTAGTTAGCCCACAGTGCCTGTGCTAAAATTCGCACAAACCTTCATAACTTTCTCTCAAATAATGTCACTGTTCAGGAATTAGTAAGCCGATTTTGCTGAATTGTGAGCTAGTAATAACCAGAACCTATAGGGTGTGTTTATGCAAGATTTCGAAGCTATTTCACCAGAACAAACTCCAGAAGATAAAGCCGCAATTGCTGCCTATCAAGCATTGGCAAAATTTCTTGAGCCAGAGCAGTATCCTTTGAGTGAGCTTGCATTAGTGACGGGAGCGAGTGTGGTAGCAGTTTTTGCAAGTGAGTATCACTTTGACTTTAGTGTTGAATATATTCAAAATTTTGTTCTTAAATTAGGGCTTCTGTCAAAGCAAGCAGCAACTGATTTTGGTTATTTTTGCGGCACAATCGGATTGGTTGTAAATACTGCTATTAATACTAGGTCAACATGTGGAACGTTTTATGTTTGTAAAGATAAAATTTTTAAAAAAAGAAACGGCGAACTTTTGACGGTTGAGGAAAAGGCTTCTCGTCGCTCTATAATTATCCAAGCTTTGATTGCGTTGATCAGTGCCTTACCGAATAGCAAATTTGTTTATGATACGAATAAGGATAAAGGATTAGTTAAATTAATTGTCATGGAAATTATCCAGGTTATTACCATGTCTGCCTTAAATTTTCGTGGTCTGTATAACCTGACTAAAACTGATGAGAATAGAAAAAAATGGGCAGAAGCATATAAATTTCAGATGCTGAAAGCGCTCAATTTATGTTTGGTCGGTATGAAGCTGAGTGACTCCGATATCAAGCTGTTAAGCCAAGGAATTTTAGTAAGAAGAAATTATCCTTTATTTAGAAATATGGCCAAATATATTGCTTATGCCTATGACATTGGCTACGCTACAGCTTTTTTTGCGTCAGCTAGATCTGCGATACCCCATGTTGAATCAGTCAATTTTTGGGGGGATATTCTTAACTTCTTAGGAACTACGTGTGCTATGACAGGTGGATTTTTAAGATGGTTTTTGCTGATTTCTGCTGTTGGTAATTTAACCGATACATTATTTGACCTCATTTCAGATCCAATCTTAGTAGATAATTCAGTCGAAATCCGATTAAAAAAAATTTCACGTAATGCAGAAAGACTGTTAATTGGTGTAAGCTTGGCATTGGCCTTTTTCTCATTAGGTGGCGCTTCTAGGATTGTTGGAAAATATCTTTTTGAAGAAGAAACTATTCAAACTGCTTGGCAGTCATTATTAATTGGTGGTGGAGCGGCTTGGGGAATTAATTCTCTTGATTTGTCTGTGGTTATCTATGAGTCTATGATGTTTATTAAGTATCTACTCAATAAATATCTTTACAAATCAAATGAATTATCTACCGCTGTTGGTGTATCACACAATCAAATGATTTTTCGCTTAATGTGCGTCATTGGAACAATGCCAGATGACGATTTTTTGGAAAAATTCGTTGAAGAGACGGTTAAAATTCCTCCTGAAAATTCACTGGCAGCTTTGCCTGACACTGAAGTAGTTGAAATATACAGTAAGCAGTCTTTTGGCCATAACTGCGAACCTAATAGTTATTATGATAGTTTTATGACCACCTGTCAGGCATTAAGAAGTGTGCCTAATTCGGCATTTAGTTTTTTTAAAAATGCTTTATCACCATCACAACCTACCAGAGAACAGCAAGAAGAGCTTGATAGACGTGAGCTTGTGACTATGGGAGAGCTAAACCATTTGATAAGTGCGACGTAACCATTCCGAATGTTATTGACATCAGCGCATAGTCACCGAGTTTGCAAATAAAAATCCAGCGTATTATTAATTGCGATGTCTATATCTGTTCTTGGCTGCCACTGTAGTAATTGCTTTGCCTTAGTGATGGTTGGAATTTCGTCATTGACAAGGTCGAAAGAATGTTGATCGTCACCATGTTTTTTCCATAGAGAAATAATCTTTACCTCTTGAGCTGCTTCCTGATATTTAGAATAAGTCCTGGCACGTTGCTTTATTTTCTCAGCTAATTCTTTTATTGTAATTACATTATCAGGATTGCCTATATTAAAAATTTGGCCATTGCCCTCCTTCTCATTCTCTATCATTTTAATTAGTGCTTCGATCCCATCCTCAATATAAGTAAAACTTTGCTTTTGATCTCCGCCGTTATCTAGCAGGATATTTCGTCTATGAACGATATCACTAATAATTTTGCTGAAGATATGCGAGTTTTCAAGGGGATGTTGAGTAAAGACATTATCTTGAGCAGGTCCTATCCAATTGAAAGGTCTAAAAATAGTGTATTTTAATCCTTCATTCTTACCGTAAGTAAAAATAATGCGTTCTAGCAATTGCGTAGTCGTTGAAGAAATCCATTTATTCATGATTGGGTCAAAGACTGAATTAGAGAAATCTTCTTTATATAATGCCTCTGGATTATTTATATAAACTTCGGAAGTTGAAGGAAAAATTAAGCGCTTGTTCTTTCGAGAAACTTGCTTAATTAAGTCAAGAAGAAACTGAAATCGTCGCTCGTAAGAGAAAAGAAAATCATTACGGGTAGTCATTTTTGAACAGACTGAAATAAAAGGTAACACCACATCACATTGATCCAGCTGCTCAAGTAGCCAATCTTTTTCTAAAATGACATCTCCCTGTTTAAAAGATAAGCGAGGGTAGGGTAAGCAATTTTTTAAGCGATAATTCAGCAAATCTATGCCAGATACCTCAAAGTTACGTTTACTTAGAATCGTTTCTGTCAGTCGATGACCAATAAACCCATTAATACCCAGGATTAAAACTTTCATATCGTAAATTATAGTGCTTATCTGCGGAAAGTTTGCACATCATACAATGAAATAGATATAGTACGGTTCGTTCAATTGTTTTCTTGGAATCAGGTAATGCATTCACAAACATTGACATTTTTTTGTATCTTGCTCGTATTTTTTATGTGGTTAAAAAATAGACAGCGCATTCGTTATTGGGTGGCTTTATTACATGAAAGAGGCTGGAAAAGTACCGTACATTATGATCGCTGTTTAACCATATTTAGGAAACTCTATGAAGGGGTGGATGGTTATCAGGTTTCTCTACAAGGACGCAATAGGCTGGGTTTCAGTGACAATATCAGCTTTACCTATGGAGAAGTAGTTTTTTTTAGTTTTGTCCGCATACTGGAAATGGCAAAGCCACAGCCTGGGGAAATTTTTTATGACTTGGGTTCAGGAGCAGGAAAAGCGGTATTTATAGCAGGGTTAACTTTTGAATTTTCAAAAGCCTGTGGTATTGAAAAATTGAAAAATTTGTATACCTTAAGCCAAAGTATACTCGATAAACTTATGCAGTTACCTGAGCGCCACACACTCATTCCCTATCAAAAAATAAACATGCAATTTATTCATGGGGATTTTCAAGATTTTGATTATCTCGATGCGGATATAATTTTTATCAATGCGGCTTGTTTTGTAGGCGGAATGCTAGAAAATGTAATCATCCCTAAATTACAAGTTTTGAAAAAGGGTGCTCGTGTTATTATTGCCACAGCTAATCTAGATAACATAGAAGGTTTTCAACTCATTTATGAGAATATGCATTTAATGAGTTGGGGGCTATCATCTGTTAAAATTTATGAGCGAGTCGATGCCCTTGGTGAATGAATTTTAGGGGTGATAATTTGAATTCTGGTCCATAAGATTGTAAGGAAAAATAATGGAAGAAATGGAATATTCAAGAAGTGTTTATCTCAATGATCCGCGCGCACTTTTTTTTGAAAAACGTATTAAGTTAATCGTTGAAAATAAATATCCCCTTTCTTTGCCAGTGGATCCTGCTACTCGGTTAATTGTTTATCTCGTTCCTGAACGTTATGAAGAAATATTAATTAATATTAAAAATCTAGAAAAACCTGAAAATTATTTCGTTTCCTACTGTGATTCTCAAGAATCAACAATCGCAGAATTTAATTTCGATGGCATCCTTTTTCATACCAATGCGCATGAAAAACAAGCTTATACGCAAGTCTTTCGAAATGGAATGATTGAAACCGTCGTTGCGATTGCACAATTTGCTGCTGATGGGAAAAGAAAGATTATTTCACCCTTACAAATTGAAAAATGTTTAATGAAAATGTTAGGCAATCATTTAGAATTATTACATAAATTCCACATACCCGGACCTTATAGCCTGTATTTTCATATGCTTGCGGTAAAAGATTTGCGTTTTTGTCAAACGGATTTTGATAAGCTTAAACTCGAATCAAAGGGACGTAATAAAGTTCTTGTAATCGATGAATTAAAATTTCTACCATACCAGCTTGAATATGCCGAAGTGAATGTAAAAAAAGCACTGACTCCTTTTTTAGATATTCTTTGGAATACATTTGGTTTCAGCTGTGCACCTTAAATTTTTACCTTTTTTTATTTTTTAAGCTTTTCTTTAATAACTCGACAAAATCGATGACTTCTGGTTTTGTAATTTTTTTAATGGATTGCTTCTTTTTCTGAGCAAATTTCGTTTTAGCTTCAATCCATTTCATTAATGCTTCACGATATTCATTGTGATATTTTTCTGGTTTCCAGGTATTACTCATTTCATCAATAAGATTTAGCGCCATCTCTACTTCGCGATCTGAAATTTTATAAGTTTTTAAAGAGCTTTTTGGTAAATCTAGCTGAGATTCATCACGAAGTTCTTGCTTAAAGCGAATAAGATTAAGAACTAAAGCATTCTTATGAGGAAGAATTAAACTCAAATATTCCTTTGTATGGATAATCACTCTTGCTACCCCAACTTTCTTTGTATTGTTAAGCGCCTCTCGAAGTAGTACATAAGCTTTTTTATTTTTACTATTAGGAACGAGATAATAGGGTTTATCAAAATAAAGAATATCCACTTCATTTAAATTCACGAATTCTTCAATGTTAATGACCTTAAATATTTCGGGACTGGCTTTTTGAAAATCTTCTTCATTTAAAATAATGTAATTGTTTTTATCGAACTCATAACCTTTAACAATTTCATTCCAGGGTACTTCTTTACCTGTTTCCGTGTTGATGCGTTGATAACGAATGCGTGATTTATCTTTGGAATCTAATAAATGAAAATGTAGATCATTTTTTTGTTCTGCAGACACAATTGCTACAGGAATGGTGACTAATCCAAATGAAATATCCCCTTTCCAAAGTGCTTTATTCATCGTTATAAACCTCATTTAATGATTGTTTAAGTGTCCAAAAAGATTTCCAGGGATCGGTTTTTAAAGTATATAAACGATTAAGGATAGTTTTAATTGAAAATTCAGTATCTTTTTTGTTTTTGCTAAGCTCTTCCCAGAAAATAGGGGTGGAAATTGGTGCATGTGGTCTTGCTCGAGTTGAATACACACTGATGGCGCTAGCTGTTTGCTGATTACGTAGATAATCAATAAATATTTTCCCAGAACGCTTAGCCTTACTCATATTACTTACATAGGCGCTAGGTTTTAACATTGCTAAACTTTCTACAAAACTTTTTGTAAATTGTTTGACTGTTTCGAAGCTGTGATTAGCGTGAATAGGAACGACAACATGCAACCCTTTACCTCCAGTAGTTTTAACAAAGCTTTTTAACTGCAATTGTTCTAATCGCATTTTAATATCAAAAGCAGTTGAAACAATTTTTCCCCAAGAAACCTTTGTTCCCGGATCAAGATCAAAGGTTATCCAATCTGGATAATCCATGTTTTCTATTCGACTTCCCCAAGGATGAATTTCAAGCACACCCATTTGTACCAGACTAAGCAATCCATTTTTATCTGCTAGATAAATATAAGGATGAGATTTATCATCGGTTTTTAATGTGATAGATTTTAAAAATTTTCCTGTGGTTTTATTAAAATGACGTTGATAAAAACAATGCGTATAGCCATTTGGACAACGCAATAAAGTGAGTGGACGATTGCATATAAATGGTAATATCCAATCGCTTACCGCATCATAATAATCTAGTAAATCTTTTTTTGTAATTTCCCCGACGGGATATAAAATTTTTTTTGGATGGGTGAGTTTAAAGGAAAGAGTTTCTTGCTTTTCAATATCAGCCATTATTTTTTTTCTCACCGCCTTTGCTGCTAGATCTAAACGCAACCCTTTAAATACTGGGTGTCGCAACCGATTATCTTTAGTCCATTCAGTATAGGCGATTTGTGCGACTAAAATGGGTTTGACCCATGTGGCTTCTTTAGCGCCTGGAGGACAGGAAGAAAAAGGATTTTTCTCCTGTCGATATTTTTGTAAGTTTTTATAGACTTGTTCAAGCGATTTTTTTGTAAACCCAGTTCCTACCTTACCCGAAAAATATAATTGATTTTTTTTATTGAATACGCCTAAAAATAATGAACCGAAATATTTTCTCTGGCCTTTTGGATTAGAAAAACCACCGATAACAAATTCGTCTTCTTTTAAACATTTTGCTTTTACCCAAGATTTGCTTCGACCTGAAATATAAGCTGAGTCAATATTTTTTGAAACAATTCCTTCTAAACCTAAATGACATGCATTTTCAAACACCTCTTGGCCATTTTCGATAATGTGATCGCTATAACGTAAATAGGGGCTGTGATAAGAATCTAATATTTTTTTTAAAAACTGTTTTCGTTCATTAAGCGCTAATGATCTTAAATCGTAATATTCGTAGTATAAAAGATCGAAAATAAAATAAATAAAAGCGATTTTTTTTGAAGTAAGTGAATTTTGTAACAATTGAAAGTTAGATTTACCTTCTTTATCGAGTAGCACCACCTCACCATCAAAAATTATTTGAGTGGATTTGAAGCAGTGAAGTTCTTCAGTAATATTTTTAAAAATTGGTGCCCAATCTTTGCCATTGCGTGATTGCAATACAACTTGATTTTTACTAATAAAAGCAAGAATACGGTAACCATCAAACTTAACCTCATGTAACCATGCTTTGCCATTTGGAGGTTTTTCAACAAGTGTCAAAAGCTGAGGAGAAATAAATGTGGGAAAAGGACTTTTCTTCAAATGCTTAGAAAGAATTAATTTTTTTTTTAAAAAAAGTTTTTTTCTGCTTGGTTATCTCATTTTTTTTGGTATGCTTCGTGATTTCATCTATTGAATAATGGGTCAGAATGCTGTTTGGTTTTTCTTTAGTGATATCATATTGTTTAAAAGGTTTTGCAAAATCATCATTACGTTTAATTAAAAGCCATTGATTTTTTTCATTTTTAAACCGGATTAAATCCCACCCACCTTTTAATTTTCCAGCATCAATTTCAAAGCGTAAATGACCCTTTTTATAAGCTTGGAAGGGATCTTTGTCGAGTGGAATCCAAACCCCCTTATCCCATAACATCACTGTGCCAGCTCCATAATGACCTGCTGGAATCAAACCCTCAAAAGATCCGTAATCAATGGGATGATCTTCTACCTCTACAGCAAGACGTTTGACCGTTGGATCTAGACAGGGACCATTAGGAACTGCCCAGCTTTTTAATGTGCCATTTAATTCTAAGCGAAAATCGTAATGTAGACGTTTAGCAGCATGTTTTTGAATAACAAAAAGACGAGGATGAGCAAAACTTACCTTTCCCTTAGGTTCAGGGGTTTCATTAAAATTTCTTTTTTTATGATAAGCAGCTAGCCCCATTTATTTTCTCCTATTACTTTTCATGTTATTTATAATAATAGTTAAAGTAGCTAATAGTATTATAGAAGAAACTCTGCGCTAATATAGGGTCCTGAGAAGTTTGCATCTAGTGTATAAATATTATGATTAAAATCAATCGGCAAGCCAATGAGCTGGTCAACGGCATTAAAGTAATAGTTGACATAATATCCAATTGCAAAAGTAAATGAGCGGCATTGAGATAATGAATTAGTGTAATTAATCTCTAATTTTGCTTCTAGGTTAGGAACCATTCGGATTTTTTTTGGCGATTGATCATTTACTCTCAACTGATCAGGAGGAATAATCAAATTATCAATTGTCGCAGTGAGGGCAGGGGTTGTCACAATCGTAGTGATAATACTGGTTGGATCAAAGACCCCGAGCAGCTGGTCAGATGCGCTGTTCTTGTTTGTACCCATTAGCAAGGCACCAGCGAATTCTCCTGTTAATCCAAACCCTCCTCCACTATAAAAAGTTGCCTCAATACCGAGCCGAGGTCCGGTGCCAATAAAATAACTAGATTGATGAAAGATTTGAACATACTGAGACTGATGATCAAGATTTATCGTAGTGACGATTCCAGCAATAAAAGGTGTATTAGTCCCAGTCAGGAAACCGCCCGCGATTTCTTCATGGGTGAGTGAAACAGGCAGATTTTCATAATGATAGTTAACATTAAAGCGGTGTTTGATTTTCGAATACCTTACTCCACCGAAAAAACGCACTCTCATAAAATTGTCAATATCCATATATTGGCCAAAATCGAAATCCCAGGCAGTGAGACGTGCATCAGTCTTGGCTGTGGCTTCTATTAGCGAATTGCTTAGGCTAAGTGGAGTTCCCGGAAATAATAACACATCATCAAGCAATGTTGCCGAACCTGGGCCTGCCAGTGTAATGGTTGCACTAATGGGTGGAATAAAATCAAAATCTGTGAAGGGAACAATAAAATTGCCTTCTGATGAATGTAAGCGCTTGCCCTTTGTATAGGAATAACTGGTGTAAGTTACTTTTACATCATTGCTGCTACAAGGGATCAGGTAATTTCCAAAGAGTTGATAACCTAGGTGGTAATTTGGTCGCACATCATGAATTTTTCCGCCAGCTTGCTGGTTAACTTGCGGCAATGAAAAAGCAAAATCTTGATTCCATGTAAATGATTGTAATAACAAACCTGTTAAACCCAGTTTCCAACCCCCATTCCATATGGGTGCCCTTACAAAGTAATCGGGAGCAGTGGTGGGAAGCGCTGCTTGAGTAGCATTAGTGAAAAGCAAAACAAAAAAAACAAACCATTTATTCATGGGAATCACATCCTGTGAGCATACCCTTCGTGAATGAATTTTATGTGTTGTTACAAGCGTTGCCTCTCTTTGGTCATGTATTTTGTATACACTCCCTCAAAGCCTCCTCCTTGTGTCCTAGCCTAAAATCCATTCACGAACGAAGGGTATAAGTTAACTTAAATTTGTTCTAGCAGCAAAAGCGCGAGCAAGCGTATCAAAACCTAAATACTCTAATTCTCCGCCAACGGGTACGCCAAAGGCAATTCGACTACATTTTATATTCTTTTTTTGTGCAATATTTGCAATGTAGTAAGCGGTTGCCTCACCTTCTACCGTCGTGCTATTAGCAAGAATAATTTCTTGCAGGGCAGAATCTTGTAATCGTTCTTCGAAGATAGGGATACCGATCTCCTTCGGACCAATACCATCAAGAGGAGAAAGATGACCCATCAATACAAAATATAATCCCTTAAAATTACCTGCTTGCTCAAAAGCTACCACATCCGCAGGCGAGCCGACAACGCAGAGTGAAGAAGTATCTCTTCTAGAGTCAGTGCATAATTGACAAAGTAATGTTTCACTCAAGATATGACATTTTTTGCAATGGCCAACTTCTTGTAGAGTCTGTTGCAGGATGTTGGCTAAATGTAATCCATTTTCACGTCTATGTTGTAACAAATGGAAGGCCATACGTTGTGCCGTCTTTGGTCCAACGCCAGGAAGACAGCGTAGGGCTTGTATCAATTGTTCAATTAATGCACTGAACATGAGTATTATTCGTTTTCTTTTGCCGCGCCGGGCAGCCCTATTTTTTTTGAAACGTCGGTCATTCTTTTGGCAGTCGCTTTTTCAACTTGATGATGAGCTGCATTAACCGCTGCAACACAAATTTCCGCTAAAAAACTTAAGCTTTCTAATTTAACCTTAGGATCAAACTCGAACCGAGTCGCTTCTTGCTTTCCATTCAGGGTTACTTTGACTAAACCTGCGCCTGCTTCACCTACATATTCTTGCTTAGCTAAATCATCATGTGCTTCCTTCAGGCTTTTTTGCATTTCTTGAGCCATGCGCATTAATTCTTTAATATCTGGAGTTTCCGCCATATTCTTCTCCTGTGTTGTTAGTAGTAAATAATAAATTTTAACGAAAAAAGCCGTTTTTGGCTACCCTTTGGGAATGGATTTTAGTCACTTCTATGTGGAAGATGAATCCCGTTCATTATCTTGTATTGATGAAATTTCTGCATTGAAAGTATCAAGGATCAAATTAACATTTGGATCTTGCCGGATCGCTTTTTCTGCAGCAAATTGCCGGAGTGATCTTGCCTCTTTCTCTTGTGTGGCAGGAGTTGGCATATTTGCTTGGCCTATTTTCATCGTTAAGCGTATTGGCCTTTTAAAATAAGTTGTCAATGCTTCTTCAAGTCGTATCTCATGCTTTTTATTTAATAAGACACTTTGTGTCGGATCAAGGTTTAAAGTCAACTCATTTTCGGTCAGTCTTTCCAGAATGCAATGATTAGCAATAGCTGCAGTCATGCCACTTAAGTTCAATTGGCTGAGAATCCCTTGCCATTTGCCTTCTTCGAGGCGTATTCTCTCATTGTTAGGAGACTGATTCTTTTGATTAGGTGAGGAATGCTTGGGTTGATCAGGCAGTCTCTTTCATTGGCGGAGCAATGGGTGCTTGGCACTGAAGGTGCTAATTGATTAGGGCAAAAAGCTAGCATCCGCAATAAAGTCATTTCAAGTCCCATGCGTGGATTAGGTGCAAGGGGAAGATCTTTTCTACCCATTAAGGCAATTTGATAAAAAAGTTGTACTTCTTGGCAAGGAATGATCTTAGCGAAGTGTGCAATTTTATCACGCTGTGAAGTAGCAAGGTGGGCATCTGGCACAAATTGAAAAATAGCAATTTGATGAAGTAAGGTAATGAGTTCTTCTAGCGCACTTCCAAAATCAAATGATTGCTCTGCTAGTTGTTGGGTGATAAGAATCAAGGTGTCGGCTTGTTGATTAATGAGGGCTTCTAATATTGAACAAACGAATTGCACATCAACGAGGCCAAGCATGCTTGTTACTTCAGAAGTGGTTACGCTGCCATTACCAAAAGCAATAGCTTGATCAAGTAAGCTCAGTGCATCGCGCATGCTGCCATCTGCTTGAGCCGCAATTCGATTTAATGATTCTTCTTCAAAAGCAATCTGTTCTTGCTGCAAGATATGCGATAGTTGTTGCGAAATTTGTTCAGGGGATAAGCATTTCAAATGAAATTGTAAACAACGAGATAGAATGGTAATAGGTAATTTCTGTGGATCCGTTGTAGCTAATAGGAATTTAACATGAGGCGGGGGTTCCTCTAGCGTTTTAAGCAGCGCATTAAAGCTATGAGTTGAAAGCATATGCGCTTCATCAATAAAGTAGATTTTAAATCGTCCACTTGTGGGAGAGTAGGGAACATTTTCAAGTAATTCTCGTGTATCTTCGACCTTTGTCCGCGATGCGGCATCTACTTCAATAAGGTCGATGAAACGACCATCTGCGATTTCAAGACAAGGCTGGCATTGATTGCAAGGTTTTGAGGTCATGCCCAATTCACAGTTCAATCCCTTAGCCAAAATTCGACCGATTGTAGTTTTGCCGACGCCTCGAGTGCCAATAAATAAATAAGCATGATGTAGCTGTTGGTGGTCAAGTGCATAAGAGAGGGGTTTAACTACATGAGTCTGTCCTACAAGGGCTTCAAAAGAATCAGGTCGCCATTTTCGGGCTAAGGCTTGATTTGGCATGGATATCTCTAAATGGGCGGTGACCTGTTTCAGCCACACTTCTGCACATGAATCCTTTACTACCGCTGCTCCCTTCCGGGCCTGACGGGGTTCATAAAGTATCATTGCGAAGGGACCAAAGAGGTCACCATAATTGGTGGAGGAATTTGCCTCCTAACATAAACCGCTTAACATTGTAGATAGTGTGATTTATGCTCCTGCAGTATAGGGATGTACTAAGTGAGTGTCAAATCATAAGAGATAAAAAATGCAAAACTTGAGTGAGAATGAAGACCAACAAATGGCTGAGTACTGTAAAAAAAATTCACTAATCGCGCTGCTTTTTGGATTATGTTCAGATTCAACTTTTTGGAAGGAAGCACTTCAGAAGGAATACCAAAAATCGTTAATATACTAGACGAATGTTCTGGTGAGGAATTATGGCAACAACTACAAGTACTGGTAGAAATTAAAAATAAAAATACTTATCGGTTCGTGGTCGATCAAAGAGCGCTACCTCTTTATAATATACTGGCAGAATATTCATTAGCAGAGTTAGATCTTTTTTCGATAGAAAATTTGTTGCAAAAAATTATTACAGAATACCCGCAAGCTAAATTTATTATTCCGAATGTAACGCAAGAAGCTATTCAATTAGCCATCTCTTCCATCTGTGAAAATAATGGTGCCATAAATTTATTGCAGTATTTTCTTCTCGATAGTCGAGTAACAGCAGATTACGATAATAACATTGCATTGTTTCTAGCAAGCCAAAATGGGCATGTAGCAGTAGTGAAAGAATTATTAGCACATAAAGAAGTGAATTGTTTAGATCCTAACCATCATGCGCTTGATGTAGCACTCAATATGAGTCATTTTGAAATTGTCACATTATTAATGGCTTCAATAACGAAGGAAGAAAAAAAATCGTTTTTAAGTAGTCCGAATGTAATCTTACTCTTCAATAGAGCTTGTCAAACCGGAAACCATCGAATGGCAGCCTGTTTGCTTGAGCAAAATTATCAAAATTTTTCAGGATGTTTGAAACTTGCAGCTGAAAATGGGCAAGTTAAAATTTTAAAATTACTGATGAAAAATGCAGAAATGCAATGGCTTCAGACAGTAAGCTATTTCGGAAAATTAATTTATCAAAATCAATGCATATTTTTTGCCGAATATGAGCGACAATTTGCTTTATCTGAGGCTGCAAAACGTGGACATACAGCATGCGTCAAGTTTTTATTGAAAGTGTGTGGCAATAAGTTTCAGCTCCTTCCTAATTGCATTGAAATTGTAGCGGAAAGAGGCCATCAAAAAGTAGTAGAGATATTATTGGCAAATAATCTTAATTACGTTAGTTCGGTCTTGCTTGGTGCGATAAAGGGAAATCAAATAGAACTTATTAAATATATTATTACATGTGAAGAGCTGAAAAATTTTATTAAAAATTTAGCCCATCCAAATTTCCAGGAATTAATTAATTCTATGTTGGAAAAAAAAGCAACAGAAATAGCAAGAATTTTTTTAATAAATGAAATTTTTAGTCGTGAAGCACTGAATAGTTTTGCTCAGCAATGCATTATTAAAAATAATATTGAGATTTTCAAAATAATTATCACGTTAAACCCAGACGTAAAATTTAAAGCTGAAGGCAACCAATTACTGCAAGAGGCGGCAGTAAAAGGTGACTTAGATTCGGTCACCATTCTTTTATCTAATTCAATTGTGGTAAAGGCTGGCTTAGTGACGGTAATCAATGTCGTTCAAGAAAGAATTCAATCTATATTTTCCGACGGTGAGAATTTAGCAAAAATACTTGATGTCTTAATTGAAGCAGAAAAAAGGGGAATGTCTCAATCAAAAGATAACGATGATAGTCAGTTACTTTTTGTATCCCGCTAGTTTTCATTTTGCTAAATATTTGACTATGCTGCCTTGCTTCAATTTAGTTGAGATGCCTACTATACTTTTATGTCAAACAGACTAAGTATATTTTTTGTAGCCACCAGGAGGAAAGCTGTGCTAAAGGAAGGGAGTCTATTACCAAAAACGCTTTTTCCCTTTATCTGGCATTTTTTAAAGGACTATAAATCTGCTGTTTTTATTTATATTTTTCTTGCTGTCATAGCCGGGTTTTGGGGACCATTTGACAGTATACTTGTTAAGCATGTGATCGACCTGCTGCCTGATATCCGAGGCAAGAATATTTCAATTTTGATATTGCCGACAAGCTTGATTATAATAAATTTTATTATATTTAATAATTTTACTTGGAGAGGGTTGACCTATATTCAAGCTAAATTTATACCCATAATTGTTAATCGCATTATTGCTGAATCTATGGATTATTGTTTAGGAAAAGCTCATGAATTTTATCAAGATAATTTATCAGGAAAAATTTCAAAGCAAATTACTAATTTAGCAGAAGGGATTGAAAAGTTAATAAGCAGCATTGCTTCAAATTTTTTTCGAGGCGCTTCCCTTTTATTGACCGCTTTTATTGCCGCTTATTTTGTCAATCCCATTTTTTGTTTGATATTAGTTGTCTGGTTTGTACTCTTTGCAGGTACAAGTATTGCCATGTCAAAGATGCTGGTTTCTTTAGCAGATGCGCAAGCTTCAGCAGAATCAGTGGTGGTGGGTGAGATAGTAGATTCGCTGTCCAACCACAGCAATGTCAGAATTTTTTCCCGAAAGTCCTATGAAAATTTAAGAATGCTTCCTTTTTTTGGTAAGCAACAAAAGGCTTATACGCAAACCTATTTGTATTCACTTATTATGCATTCAATTCAAGGAGGTCTCATCGCCATCATGATGGCCTGTTCGTGTTATTTCCTTATTTATTTTTATGGAAAAAATTTAGTCACAATAGGTGATTTTGCATTAATTTTAGGCTTGGCTATGGAGACAGGGCATATGATGTGGTACACCATGTCAGAAGTCGATGAATTTAACAAGGCAGTAGGGCGCTGTAAACAAAGCTTGATTTCTTTAATGCTGCCACTTGAAATCAAGGATTCTCCTGATGCTATAAATCTCAAGTGCATCAAAGGAAAAATAGTTTTTGATAAGGTTCAATTTCAATACAAAGAAACCGAAATCTTATTTCGAAATAAATCTGTTGAAATAAAGGCGGGCCAAAAGGTAGGCTTGGTTGGTCATTCAGGAGGAGGAAAATCAACTTTTGTCAATTTAATCTTGCGACTTTATGAAGTGACAGGGGGCGCTATTTTTATTGATGATCAGGATATTCGTCACTGCACTCAGGATTCATTGCGTGCGAATATTGCTATGATTCCTCAAGATCCTAGCCTTTTTCACAGAAGTTTGATGGACAATATAAGGTATGGAAAAATAGATGCGAGTGAAAAAGAGGTGATTGAAGCAGCAAAAAAAGCCCATGCCCATGAATTCATTATCAAGCAACCACGCGGCTATGACTCATTAGTGGGAGAGCACGGTGTAAAACTTTCAGGAGGACAGCGTCAACGAATAGCCATTGCTAGAGCTATTTTGAAAGACGCACCTATTCTTGTTTTGGATGAAGCAACAAGCCATCTAGATTCCGTTACCGAATGCTTGATCCAAGAATCCTTGTGGGAGCTGATGCAGAATAAAACTACTATTGTTATTGCGCATCGTTTATCAACCTTGCTGCATATGGACCGTATGTTAGTGTTTGATAAAGGCAAAATTGCAGAAGATGGGACACATCATGAATTACTAGCCAGAAATGGTCTATACAAACAGCTTTGGGATGCTCAAGTAGGGGAATTCTTGGGCGATGATAATAGAAAATAGATTTGACTAAAGAAAAGATGTTAGCATATCTTTTCTTTAGTCAAATAGTTAAGAAAAGATAACCCTTTGTGAATAAAAGAATTGGCACATACCTTACTCAAAAAATAGCGGGAGAATCTTATCGCGCTTATATTCCACCAAAACTACCGCCAGAACCCCCAATCAATTTAATAAGCATCTATCCCTATCTTGAAAAAGCAACTTTAGCCTTGGGCGAATTAAATAGCCTCAATAAAGGCATTCCTAATACGTCTTTGTTTATTTACATGTATATTCGTAAAGAAGCCTTGCTTTCAAGTCAAATTGAAGGAACGCAAAGTTCGTTTTCTGATCTGATGCTTTTTGAGCATCATCTGAAGCCTGAAGTTAAGCTCGAAGATGTGGAAGAAGTGTCAAATTATGTTAATGCAATGAATTATGGATTGCAGCGCCTAAAAGAAAATTTTCCATTGTCTCTTAGATTGCTTAGAGAAATTCATGGTGTATTACTTTCAGGTACTCGAGGTTCGGGAAAATTGCCGGGTGAATTTAGACGTTCACAGAATTGGATCGGTGGCACAAGACCGGGTAATGCTTTATTTGTGCCGCCCCCCATTGACCATTTAAATCAATGCCTGAACGATTTTGAAAATTTCATGCATGATGAAAGCTTCCCGGTTTTAATTAAGGCGGGGCTTCTGCATGTGCAATTTGAAACAATCCATCCTTTTTTAGATGGTAACGGTAGACTTGGAAGATTGTTAATCACCTTGCTTTTATGCGCAGGCAAGATGCTTGATAGTCCTATTTTATATTTAAGCCTTTACCTTAAACATAATCGTTATACTTACTACGACTTACTTCAAGAGGTTCGTGCTCATGGAACTTGGGAAACGTGGCTAGAATTTTTTCTAGAAGCTGTCTATGTGTCCGCAAAACAAGCGGTGAGTACTGCACAGCAAATTAATAATCTTTTTGATCAAGACTTACAAAAAATTACACAATTAGGGCGTGCGAGATTTCCCTGTGAGCAGATATTAGAATATATGAAGCAATTACCTCAAGTAACCGTTCCCTTGCTTGCGACTGAATTAAACATGACTGCACCGACAGCGAGAAGTGCAGTAAATCGCATGGAAAAAATAGGAATCTTAAAGGAAATAAGTGGCAAGGAACGCGGCAAGGTTTACGTGTATCGTCAGTACTTGGATTTACTTGAAGAAGGCGCAAAGCCTTGAAAATTTGGCGGAGAGAGAGGGGTTCGAACCCTCGGTACGCGATTAACGTACACACACTTTCCAGGCGTGCTCCTTCGACCGCTCGGACATCTCTCCTATCGAATTGTGCAAGAATACCATGCAAAGTGAGGAATGAACAGTTTGTTACATCGAGAATTAACTAATTAATGAAACAAGGATTTCATAATAAACTTGCATCAATCGTTCAAGGTCTTCAATAAGAATATGTTCATCAATTTGATGAATTGACGCGTTTATCGGACCTATTTCCAAAATCTCACAACCCATTTTGATGATAAACCGACCATCAGAAGTGCCACCTGCAGTTGAAGTTTGCGGATGGTTTCCGGTTACCTTCTTAATCGCTGTATGAGTGACTTTAAGCAGTTCACCTGACTTTGATAAAAAAGGTTCGCCGGAATGCCGCCAATCTAATTTGTAATCAAGGTGATAAGCATCCAAAATGTGGTGAACAATACTTTTTAAATTTTCTGCATTATTCTCAGTGCCATACCTAAAGTTGAAAGTTAGTTCTAAACTGGAAGGAATGACATTCGTTGCGCCGGTACCCGCATGAATATTAGACAGCTGTAGGCTAGTTGCAGGAAAATGAGCGTTGCCTTCATCCCAAACCCGATTTGTTAATTCATGTAACGCGGGTAAGCTTTTGTGAATGGGGTTATCGGCTAGCTGCGGGTAGGCAATATGACCTTGCTTTCCTAAGATTTGAAGATTGCCACTTAAAGAACCGCGACGTCCATTTTTAACAATATCACCCAATGCTTTCTCTGAAGAAGCTTCTCCAACAATACACCATGTTACTTCTTCACCACGTCGTAATAGTTCTTCCACAATCTTATTTGTGCCATCAATTGCTTGACCTTCTTCATCACTGGTGATTAAAAATCCAATGGAACCGACGGTATGAGGGTGGGTGCTGAGAAATTGTTCACAAGCGCAAACCATTGCAGCAATGCTGCTTTTCATGTCAGCCGTGCCACGCCCATAAAGACGACCGTTTCTAAGTGTTGGCTCAAAAGGTGGGGAAGTCCAAGCAGTAACCGGCCCACAAGGGACAACGTCGGTATGGCCTGCGAATAGCAGTAAGGGTCCACGATTTCCTTTTCTAGCATAGAAGTTCGATACTTCACCAAAATGCATGCGCTCAATGATAAAGCCCATTTTTTCTAAACGCTGGATAAGAATATTTTGACAATTAGCGTCATTGGGAGTAACAGAAACTTCTCGAATCAGTTCGCAGGTTAATGCTAGTAAGTTAGACATAGACCTATACCCTTAGCAATTCGTTAATACCCACTTTTTCACGCGTTTTACTATCTACTTGCTTAACTATCACCGCGCAGTATAGGCTATATTTTCCGTCATCCGAGGGTAAATTTCCAGGCACCACTACTGAACCGGCAGGAATTCTTCCGTAGAAAATTTTATCTTTTTCTCGATCATAAATTTTTGTGCTTTGGCTAATATATACGCCCATTGAGATGACAGAGCCTTCTTCTACAATGACACCCTCTACAATTTCTGAGCGTGCCCCAATAAAACAATTATCTTCAATAATGGTAGGATTACCTTGTAAGGGCTCAAGCACGCCCCCGATTCCCACTCCACCGGAGAGATGGACATTTTTGCCCATTTGAGCACAAGTCCGACTGTCGCCCAGGTATCAACCATCACGCCTGTATCAATATAAGCCCCAAGATTGACAAAGGAAGGCATCAAGACGGTATTCGGACCAATGTATGCGCCTTTTCGTGCCGCCAAGATTTTACCCTTCCAGAGCGAGCGCTGCGTCGTCAAATTGAAAACAGACGAAAGCGGTCAGGGGAAAGCGCTGGCAGTCCATTTGCCGGGAAGCAAGCGAGCAATGCGAACGCCTCTTTTGCCGAGGATTTCGAACCATTAAGATTTGGAAGATTGCTCAACAGCAGGGCCAACAGTATGATTCGGACAATTTGGATATGCGAAAGGACCGGGGAAAGATCAAATTGCTTCTCAGCGAGCGCTACTCAGAGGCACCAGATATGGTTTCAGCTCTTTACAACCGCCTGCCCTGCGCGAGCTCCGCTACCGCGCCTCTGGATGTAGTTGTCCTGAGCGGACCTGAGGGGTGGATTTAGCCTCAAAGAATTGCAAATGATCGGCTCCCATGGCTTCGTCAATGTCACTCTCGGGGCACTAATTTTGCGCAGTGAAACCGCATGCACATTAGCAGCCGGAGTGGTCTGGGTTATGAATGCAACAAAGACTAAAGAAAATTAGTGCACCATGAGATATCACAGATCGACTTTACAAAAGCCATGCACGGCATAAACAAAAACATCGATTAAAACCCACACCAATGCGTTGTTTGTATATAGTTTTTACCCACTGACAAACACCAGGGACGCCACCACTTCCAAGATAAATTTTCTCTGGAGACTTTGACAAACCATGCCTTCCGAGTCTTAATAGTAGGCGTCGGTGGTGGCATCAAATACGATGCCTGACTAAGACCTCCGGTGACGAAAAAGTCTAGCGGTGGCGCCAGATCCAAAAGCGGATCCAACGTCAATCAGGGCCACCTAAAACCTACGATCATCTCAAGCATCTCAGTGTAAATAAAGTCGGGGCGCAATCAGGGCCTAAGCAGGGAAACGGTATTTCGAAAGTGGCGCACAATCTCGCAATCGTGAGAGACACACTCGGTAATAACCGGTCAAATTAATAGCCGTCACCAAGATGCCACCATTGGACAAATCACCGAAGCTCACGATCTGGGAGTGCGGGATTTTGGCGAAAATCGCCTGCAGGATGCACTGAAGAAAAGAGAAATTCTGCCACCACAAGTAGCATCAAATTCGCAGTGGCATTTTATCGGACACCTGCAGACAAACAAAGTTAAACAGGCAGTCGGAAACTTTTCCCTCATACATAGCGTCGACTCATTTCGACTGGCGCAAGAGTTGGCAAAAGCGGCAGCACAAAGGGATCGTGCAAAGCATTCTGCTCCAGGTAAAAATAGTGCCAGACGATGCCAAATCTGGATTTACGGTGGACGAACCGAAGGTCATGCATGCCGGAGATTCTCAGTCTGACCTCTATAAAGGTAGAAGGTTTGATGACAATTACACCCCTGGACGACAAAGAGACGGCCGAGACTTTGGCTTCACCGGCCTCAAGAGCTTAGCGCGATCATCTCGACCGGGCGCATGGCACCGCATTCGACCCAGCTTTCAATGGGCATCAGCGACGATTGGCACCAAGCCATCACCTGT
This sequence comes from uncultured Gammaproteobacteria bacterium, assembly GCA_963705725.1. GTDB lineage: Bacteria > Pseudomonadota > Gammaproteobacteria > UBA6002 > UBA6002 > UBA6002. The sequence continues at coordinate 2,080 of CAVPKM010000009.1, read as the reverse complement.
GGTTCCACCATGATCAGGCTCGGAAGGGCCATTTTTGACAGTTAGAAGTTTTTTTCGAGTAGGGATTGGATACCGGATTAGGGTTTTTACAGTTTTTGAAGCTAAAAGGTAAGGAGGAGAGTAGTGAGCCTTGTTCAAAAGTTCAAAAGCTTCTGGTTTGGACCTGCAGACAACTATGAACGCGAAGATTTCGAAGATTTATTTGAGACGTCCGATGACGTCTACGCTACCAACGGGCAATTATTTTGGATCCGGTCCGCGACCGATCATGAAGCCAGTGCGCCCGCATGTACTTGCATCGCAAGCCACACCGGCGCCAAAGTGCTTGAGCATCCCAATGCGCAACCGATGAGCGAAGTGCTGGTAATCGAACCAAGACAATTTGAAGAATCGATAGATATCGTCGAGCATCTGCGTGGGCGTAAGTCTGTGCTGCTCAATCTGCATCTGCTTGATAACGAGCAGAGCCAGAGAGTGGTTGCATTTCCTCTCGGGCGCTTGCTGGGCTATAAGATGGTCACCAGCAGCGCATCGGTGACGGTGTTTTTCTTTTTGCACCAGCCAGTGTAACCATCAATTCCGAATCGACTTCCTCCAAACAAATAAAAGAAGCGTTCTGGACAAAGACCCAGACAATCTAAGGTATCTCTTCTCCTCCTCCAGGATCTCAATAGGAATCTCAATAGGGATCTCAACAGGAAACCCATAGGGAATCTCAAAGGTAACTAAACAGGAATCCCTCAGGCATCTCAAAGGTAACTAACAGGAATCCCTCTGGACAACGAGAGTCAGATATCAATTCGGCATCCCGAAACAGTAGTACACAAAGAGGAAGAAATTGAATTTCTTCCTCTTTGTCTTAGTCCTGATTGCCGGCTCACTATTTCATCGTGCTTTTGCCTGCGCCGCCGGTGATTGCCCCAGACCGTTAAACCATTGCATTGGGCTGGACGCCACCTGGTTTACATAGATGCTGAAATGCAGATGGGGACCATTGGCCCTGCCGGTCTGCCCACCAGACCAATTTCATCGCCCTGTTTTACTGGCTGGCCCTTTTTCACCAGCACCTTTTTCATATGAATGTAAAAGGACACCACCTTGGCCGTGGTCGATAGCCACCATGTTGCCAAGTGTAATTTAAAGACGCCACCATCCTGGGCCAGTACCACCGTACCCGGTGCCGTCGCATAAATAGGACTGCCCATGCCGGCGGCAAAATCCAGCCCGGAATGAAAATAGTCGGGCAGGATTTTGCCGTTCACAATCTTCCGCCTGCCGAGCCGGCGGTACGGTAGAGATCGGCCGCCAGATTTCGATTTAGGGCACGATCCCGCACCAGACAATGTGCCGTTGCCCCATGGACATGGGCAAGCCGCGGTCGTAGCCTTAAGCGTATAAAAACAATCCGCAATGACGGATGTAATATCAGGGAGGAGCTATCATGCCACGCATTAGTAGGCGAAAATTCCTGAAAATTTCCGGCGCTGGGACGCTGGCCGCGAGCAGCGGCGGTATGGCGGCCATATTGGCATCCGGCAAGGCGCCCGCGTTTTCCCAGGGCACAACGCTGCATTGGTTACGCTGGAACGATTTCATTCCCCAACGGACACGCTTTTGCGCAACCAGATCGCCCCGCAATGCGCCAAGGATTTGGGCATCACGCTTACTATCGAGATGATCAACGGCAACGACATCCAGGCGCGTACCACCGCTGCGATTCAGTCCGGTGCCGGCCCCGACGTCATCTGCGCGCTGAACAATTGGCCGCAGCTTTACGCCAACAGTACCGTCGATGTGAGCGATATCACCGAGAAAGTCGGCAAGGATGAGGCGGCTTTTATGACGAATCGACGGCCGTCGCCAATAACGGCAAGCGGTGGCTCGGCGTGCCGTGGTGCATTGTCGGCAACGAAAGCGCCTACCGCAAATCGTGGTTCGAAGCAGTCGGATACAACATGTCCCCATAAACCTGGGACCAGTACCGCAGCTCGGTAAGAAGCTCAAAGCCAAAGGCCAGCCGTTCGGGCAGGCATTAGGCCATAGCTTTGGCGACCCGCCGAGCTTTAGGTATCCGCTTCTA
>CAVPKM010000008.1:0-42813 GCA_963705725.1 uncultured Gammaproteobacteria bacterium | reverse complement strand
AAACAAAACCGATAAAATAACTGAAAATAAACTGAAAAATGTGATGCGGCAACTCAACTTTATTGCGGAAAAGGAAAAAAAAGTTAAATTGAAGCTGCAATTTTTGGAATGCGAAAATCAAATCCTTGATAAGTATGTGTCTGAAAATTTTGAATTTATTCCGGAGGGTAATTTACAATCCTTGATCGATTTGTATAATCAAGAAAGTCTCACCAATAGTGGGGTATTTTTAGATATTGAGAAGGAATATATTAATCGCACTGACACTGCTGTTGACAAAGAAAATGAAATTATCGAATTAACAGAAGAAAATAAATTAGCATTAATTGCTGAAACTCAGAAGCAAATCCAAGATCGACTTGAGAAAAATACAAATAAATTTATTGCAGCATTGAGTCATTGTAAAAATTTAAATGATTTGCTTACCCATCATAAAAAAATAAAAGAAAAGATACAGGCCACTGAGGAAGTATTGCAAGAAATTAATCAACAAAAGCAGCCGATTAATTGCGAATATAATGAGATATATTCCGTATACTTCGAAAAGATAAAGCAACTGAATAAAGGAAAAGCTTTTGTGCGGCAAGCCTACCAAAATAGTCTTCCTCAATTAGCTAGCGCTGGAAATCTTTTTGAAATTGAGAAAAATATTGAGTTTTACCAATCGCAAATTAATCGCTGCAATCAGTTTGGAGAATTGGCACTGCATTGTGCTTGCGAAGAAAATCAAGTTGAGGTAGTGGATTATCTTCTTAAAAAAGGAGCATGGCCTGAGTTGCTTGATCAAAAAACAGAGGCGAATGGCGAGCGTTTCACCGCTTATCATTATGCATGTGTTAAAGGTGGGCCTGAGTTGATTGAGAAACTTTTTCCGAATCGAAATTATCGCCATTTGACTGTATTAAGCGAGAGAGGTCAAACCTTACTTCATCGCGCGGTTTTTTTTCAAAATACGGTGATGCTGGCGTGGATTTTAAATAAAAATCTAATCGATGTTAATGAAAAAGATAAGTTTACTGGAGCAACAGCATTGCATTTAGCTGCTTGGAAAGGCTATTCAGAAATTGTTGGTTACTTGCTTCGATACGGCGCGGATGTGAAGATAGAAAACAATCAGAAAGAGACAGCTATATTTGTTGCCGTACTTATCAACAAACCGTAGTGGTAGAAATTTTTTTTCAGAACGGATACTCGTTAACAAATGAAGCAATGGCTCAATTGTTTTCTGATGATTTTCCTCTTGGTCAAAAAAAACTATTTGCAGAATGTATCAATAATGCATATAGGCCTTATGCAGAACCTTATTTAAAATTTTTGCCTGAAAATGATATTGCTGAAAAAGCAGATAACTCTATGAGATTGGGATGATAATCATGCAATACAAGCTAGAAATAATAGCAGGATTATTAAGTGGCTATGCAATGGATATGACTAAAGGTAATGTTAAATCTAAAAACGAAAAATATTATTCTATTCTTCAAAATGAAAATACCTCGCTGCCATTTATTGAAAAATTTTTGATTGATAAAAATGTAAATGCTAAGCTGATTTATTTTTGGAAACGATTGGAATTTGGCGCATACCTATTAGAATTTCAAAAAGATCAAAAAATTAAAATCATTTGCTTAGGAGACGGGTCTCAAGAAAAGTGTGATAAAAAAATTAGCAAGCTAATGAATGATTATCGTTGTGCTTATCAAATTATCTGGCAACCTATTCCTGAAGATTTTCAACCCGTTATTTTTACAGAATATTTATTCAGATTTTTAGCGGGGAAAATTAAATTAGCTGAATTTGATATCGATAAAATTTTAAACCAGCATCAGAAGAGGTATTTTTCAAGAATAATGACAAATATAGCATTTTGGGGATCAGAGGCTTCAGTATTTAACAAATTAACGCTGGTTTGGAAGTATCATCGTATTAACAAACTGCAAGAGCAGTGGCGGTTTTCAAATGCAAGTGACGAAAAGCTGCTTGAATATAAAAAATTAAATAATGAATTAAAATGCCAAATTTATACTGCATCCTTGCCTGCATTAAGCTTGTTATGTGATCAACTTCCTCAGGATATTTTGGAGGGTGCCTTTATAAGTGGGACCAAAAAAAATTTTTTAAGACTTTTAGAAAGTGTAAGGATTAGGCTGTATAACTCAATGAGTAATTGGGAAGATACCCTTGCTAATAGCATTTCTCATGACGGGGCAATAAAGAGAAGGGTTAATCAAGAATTGTGGATTAATTTTATTTTCGCTAGTCAGCTTTTTTCGCTAATTGCACAATGGATAGTGCATTGCGCTTATCGCGCACAATCTTATTTAAAAGGAGAGCCTAATTCATCGGTTTTTTCTGTCCCTTCCAAGCGTAAGGCGCAGCTTGCTGGTATTGCAATAGGGCTTACTGTTAACCCTAAGCATTTTTTGAAATTTACAGCCATCAATTTATTTGGTCGGTTTAGCCATCGTATACTGACAAATCCTATCATTGACGATAAAAAGGCGACAGCCTTACCAAGACAAAATTATCTAGTCGATGAGAAATATTTTTTGTATTTAAGTTGTTTTTTTATTGGGTTTTTTGAAGCAGTTTTTACTGGTAGTTTTGATACAATGTTGATCTTGGTTAGCGTAATCATCACAAATCTCATGTTAGAAATCTTCGCTAAACAGCGGGTAAGGGAACAAAATTATTTTAATGATGAGCTTGATCAAGCTATCATTTTTCTTATTTTCTCAATATGTGTTTTTGAGCTGAGTCATTTCGCAACAGGCATTTTATTTCAAGGAATAAAAAAATTTTTTATTCGTGCGAAATTTGAAAATATTTTTTGTCAGTCATTGAGTGATGGGAACGATTTCTGTCAGGTCTTGCCCAGCTCATCAAGTCGATGGTCTTTTTGGTCGCAAGCGACCGATCAAGTAAGCGTCACTTGGCAATCCGCAACAAAACTTTATACAACGCTTTGCGATATTAATCCACTCACTAACACGTTTTATGCTGTTGATTGTGATCCGCCGATGTTAATTGATGTGCCGCGATTAGCCTAAATGTATTCAGGTAGGGTATGTGTTATTTTTTGGTTAATCGCGCCTTGTGACGTTTCGATATCTCTTTTATCATTATTTTGGAGAGAAAAAAATTGGAATGGAAAAACCCTGCTCTCTTCCCTTATCGTAGCTTTGATAATTTTTTTAGTTGATCGAACGCCAGTTGAAATTCTTGGGGACAGTATTGTATTACGTGCTTCCAAGGCTTAGCAGATAAAGAAACATAGTTAGATTGCGGTGACTGTCTCGGACCATTTGATAAACAAGATTTTGAAGATATCGGCTCCCTAAGAGATCACATTTTCCATTATTAAAAATTTCAGAAATGAGTATTTGGATTGATGCAATTGCCTTTAATATCACTTCACTATAAGGAAAATTAAAACTTTTGATCAAGGCAATGGCTTCTTCAATGCCAAAATAACTATATTCAACAGCTAATTCGTTATAATAATGATTATCCATTTGACATGAACCAAGGCGTTCGCCGCGCACCCAAAAACCAAGCTGCTTGCAAAGCTCGATTATCTCTGTTGAGAGATAAGCAATTCAATTTTTTTTACTTGTTCATTTTCATAAATGAATTGCAATGCTTTTCGTAAAGCAGCCTCGCAAAGCAAGAAGTCTGGATTACTTAATGAAAAATTATCTAAAAAAGCAATATGTTTTATTACGCTGTTATCTGGATAAAATTCAAATTCTAAAACTAACTGATCTTCATAGTAAGTTAATATTTTATTTTCATTAAGCGTGATAATAATTTTGCTTTGCAAGCAAATTAGACTTAAGGTTGGGTAACAGAGGCGTATATTGTAGTGATGGCAGTAGGCTGATGCTTTCTGCCAATTCCTTATCGAAGAATTTATAGATAAAGCGTTCAATTACAAAATGATTAGCATTATTTTCGCCTTGACGTTCCAGCCAATCAGGAAAAACCGATTCAACGTGATAACCTTTTTTATTTGCAAGTGAAATGGCAGGAATATTGCCGCCTGATTGTGTTAATTGAATTCTTTTAATGCCTTTTTCAGCAGCTAGTTTTTCAAACGCTACGGTAAATTTTTCACCATAACCACGACCTAACGAGTCCTTATCAACGCCCATGGAGCAAAATTCAGCAGTATGGGAATATTTTCCGCTTAAATATTTTATTCGTCTCACCCCCACTATTTTTTCTTCGTCACTAAACTTATCAATCATGACGTAGATATCACTTTGGTTTTTTAATTTTATATAGTGTTTTTTGAAATCTTCGGCATTCATGGGCGGAAAAGACATCCAGCAGATAACATGCGCTTGCATCCAAATTTTCCAAATCGAGAGATAATCCTGATCAAGTGCTAGGCGGGTATAGGGATATGATTCTTTCATAAAGACTTGCCTGAGAAATATTTAATTGATATGATTATATGAGATTATTTATATAATATAAAGGATAAAATGATGTACAGTAAACAGCAGATCCCATTGATTACTTTTTTAAAGCAATTAACTGACAAAGTAATTCGACCGGTATTATTTGGTAAGGAGTATGAATATCTTCATACACTTAGTTACCTTTGGTCGCGGTGGGACGAGGTTTCGGAAAACAAAAAAAACTATTACCTCGATGGTTTGCAATCTTCTTATGCATCCGATCAATCGAAATGGAAAAATTTTTTTGATGAGATAGAATTTGATATTGATGATACTAGCGAATTTATTCTGCTAGATAAAGAAGCTTTTTGGATAACGGTGGTCATAAAAGCACAAGCTAAAAGTATTTTGCCTCAAGCTGATGAATGGTTACCTGAAAAAGACTATATTCATCGTAACGATAATAAATTCCCGCCAACTGCAATCAAACGATCCGATTTGTGGAGCGCCAACGAAACATTGCCCAATGTTTATTGCTCTTCAGGTCCTCTCAGTGCAGGTGCGTTTGTAACTTTTGGTGCAAGCGATACGCCAACTGCAAATGATACAGAAGCAGAACATGTTGAACGATTTGTGAGATTTCTTTTTGAAGACATTTGTCATGTTTTATCAGTTGCTTCAAAGAAAGATTCACTTTATGACTATAAAAAATTTCAGGGAAAAAAATACCAGGTTAGCTATGATGATCAGCATAGTGTATTGAAAATCACTCATGGCAGACAAATAAGATACGTAAGCTACCACGAAATGCCGATTGAAGATAATCATCCGCTATGTTTAACTTTCGATCAACTAGGGGTGTTTTCACAATTAAATACGCACATCAAACGAGATAAGTTAGCTATTCACTGTGTCTCAGGTGTGGGTCGTACGGGTTTAGTGGCTGCTTGCTATCAATTATTACAAGATGAAACTATTAATTTTGAGTTCGGTCGGTTATTCAATAAGGCGCTCAAAGGGGAAGGCATTTTTTCTCTCGAGCTATCAAAACTTGCCTGTTTGATAAGAAAAGCCTTATATATGCTTCGTGCTCAGCGCTATACGGTACAAGATGAAAGTCAATTGATCGCTGTAATCATTAATATGACACTTTATAAGTTTTATCCCTTGATGTTTAATTTAAAAACGGGTGAAAGAGAAGCGCTAATGGAGCCTTTTTATAGTGCTTTTAGACAGACTCTGGTTGAAAGTTTATTGAATGATCACCCTGCTTTTTGTGAAACTACCCCATTAGATTTTATTCAAGATTCATTCGCTAGCTATTTTAAAGTTGATCCTCTCTTTGCGCTTTATTTATTAAATAAATCTTTAGGGGAAGGGGCGGTGCCTGAACACCTAAGAAATTTTTCTTATGCCGTTATAGAGCAACACATTCAAACTGCGATCAATTCTCCAAGACTCATGGGAGCAGACTGTGATTATTTCCTTTATTTATTAAATTACAGTTTAAGTATAAAGTTATTTACTGGCACTCGTTATTTAAAGATTTCTACAAAAATAGAGGACTTAAAAAAATTACTGGATGAAGTGAGTGAATGTCGGGCGCAACTTATCACCCAACAATTAATCAAGCATGATGAAATCATTCCTCATTTATTAAGTTTTTTTGGCAATCAATCCCTCAATGCTTTTTCGCGTGTCAACAAACAGCTTCATCGTTCTTGCAAAAGTAGGCTAGCGGAATTAAGTGCGGAATTATTGGAGGGGGAAGGCGCAGAAAATTATAATAAACTTATGATGCCGCCTGCTGAGACCCCCCTTTATTCAGGAACCTTTTTAAAAATAGTAGTATTATCTGTCCCCGCTATAGATAATAAACAAGCTTCTAATTTTGAATTGGTTACGCGTTATCAAGGGTTGGAGTATAAACCCACAATGAGAAATTCTCTGGTGCATCGTACCACTATTAAATCCGATTTTTGTCGCTTAGAAGTATGGTATCCAGATCAAAGATTTTCTATTGATGATATTCTAGAAGGAACAGATGCAGTGATATTGATTTGTCAATTGGCAAAAAGTGCAGCCGAATTTAAATATCAACGAGAATATATCGAAGAGTTAAGAGCGAAGCTCCCTGATAGCCAGTTTTGTATTGCAGATAGTTATGACGCTGACATAGCAATAGAAGAACGCCTTAAATTTGCTGTATCTGTTCAATCTTTATATTTTAACCTTTCGGTAGACGAAACTGCTAAAATACAGAAGATGTTTTCTACAGTAGTGACAGTGGTTTGTCAAAATTTGTGGACTATAAGCAGGAAACGTCTTGATGAATTTGAGGGTGAAAGTGAAGAGGTTAAGAAAGAATCGTGTTGCGTACAATAACGTAGGCATTTAAAACCACGGATTATCAATAGTTACAATATTTGTTTTGATCTAGAATCTAACAGAGAAAGATAGCTGTCTTGCATTTGTTGGGATAAAAAACTACAGCGAATTAATTTTTCCCATAAGGGAAGAACCTGTTTAAATTGTTCGATAAATAACGGGATCATTTAATTCTAATTGCTGATGGCCAAAATATTGGATTAAATCTTTTCTCTGTTGAATTCAAAATACACCTCAAGTTCTATGGCAGAATAAATTACTGCTGTAGAAGTAAATAATTAGATATATCCATAATTTAGGTTTTTTTATCTGCAAAACCAATATTATTACTGTTATGACAGTAATGTTGCTCTACTTCTGAGGGTAAGAATGTTGGCATCTTAAAGTGAAATAAGTATATAATAATTATTTTTTGGGGAGCCTTATGCTAAAAACCACCCCTCTCTTAAGCATGCATCAATCAGCCGGTGCCAAGCTGGTTGATTTTTCAGGTTGGCAAATGCCGCTTCACTATGGTTCGCAATTGCAAGAGCATCATGCCGTAAGAACTGATGCTGGAATGTTTGATGTTTCACATATGGCGATTGTAGAAGTTAGCGGGGAAGAGGCGACTTCCTATCTACGATACTTGCTTGCCAATGATGTGGCCAAACTCAAAGAAGGCAAGGCACTCTATACCTGTATGTTGAATCTTCAGGGTGGCATTATCGACGATCTTATTGTTTACAAAATGAATTCAACTTATTACCGATTAGTACTCAATGCGGGTACTCGTGAAAAAGATTGGCATTGGTTGCAAACACAACAAAAGACATTTGATTGTCAACTGAAACAAAGAGATGATCTAGGTATTTTAGCGATTCAAGGTCCTCATGCTACCGCCAAGCTGCTCACCCATTTAGATTTCAAAACTCAAACCTCCCTTAAAGCATTAAAACCGTTCGAATCCACGCTAATAGAAGAAATATTTTATAGCCGCACGGGTTATACGGGGGAAGAAGGATTTGAAATACAGATTCCTGCCGCCAAATTAGCTGAGTACTGGGAACAGATGCTATCGATTGGGATTAAACCTTGTGGTTTAGCAGCACGAGATACTTTACGCTTAGAAGCGGGTCTCAATCTTTATGGTCTGGATATGGATGAGTCTACGACTCCGTTGGAATCGAATTTAAACTGGACTGTTGCTTATGAGCCATCAGATCGAGTGTTTATTGGTAGGGAGGCGTTGGAAAAGCAGAAAACCGAAAACCATGCTCGATTGGTTGGAGTGATTTTGCCACTTACCGGCATACTACGCCATCAGCAGAAAATATGGATGGGAGATCAATCAGGAGAAGTGACGAGTGGTACTTTTTCCCCTACCTTAGGTTATTCGATAGGGCTAGCGAGAATACCTGCTGATTTTTTATTTAAATCGTGCGAAGTAGAAATTAGACAGCGGCGTCTGCCAGTAGAGCTAGTCAGACCCCCATTTGTGCGACAAGGAAGAAGGGTTTATACCCATTTAAGTAATTAACTTGCTAGGATCTCAAATGAAAAATATTCCCTCTAATTTAAAATATTCAAATACGCATGAATGGGTAAAACTGGAAGAACAAGATATTTTTACGGTTGGAATTACAGATCATGCTCAAGATTTATTAGGCGATATTGTTTATGTTGAACTTCCATCAATTGGACAGCGTGTCGTCGTGGGGAAAGAATGTGGTGTGGTTGAATCTGTTAAGGCAGCTTCCGATATCTACAGCCCATTATCAGGAGAAATTGTTGAAATCAATGAGGATTTGGAAGAAACGCCAGGTCTAATTAATGAAGACCCTTATAGCTCTGGTTGGATTTTTCGAATTAAAATACAAAAACCCGAAGAAATTGAAGCACTAATGACCGACAAAAATTATATTGAACTAATTGGGAAGGAAATTCATTAACTGCCTGGTTGCGAGAGAGAATTATGCCTTTTATTCCACATACTGATGAAGAAACGCAAATCATGCTTCGAGATATAGGGGCTGCGCGTATTGAAGAGCTGTTTGAAGAAATCCCCCAAAGTCTAATCAATCAAGATTTGTCGGCTATCCCTGAGGGTCTAACTGAGTTCGAAGTCAAAGCATTAATTGATAGTAAATTAAAACAGGATAGTTTAGGTGCTTGTTTTATCGGTGCGGGTGCTTATGAGCATCACATCCCATCCGCTGTTGCGGCAATGATTAATAGGGGGGAATTTCTAACGGCTTATACCCCTTATCAAGCAGAAGCCAGCCAAGGGAATTTACAGCTTATTTATGAATATCAAACTATGATAGCTAGTTTAATGGGAATGGACGCTGCTAACGCTTCTGTTTATGATGGGGCGAATGCCTTGGCTGAGGCTATTTTAATGGCCATCCGTATTATTAAAAACAAGAATAAAGTTATCCTTTTACCTCGAACCATTCATCCAGCTTATCGTAAAGTGGTCAAAACAATTGTTGGGCAACAAGGTATCCAGATTAAAGAAATTAATTTCAATCCTGTAAGTGGAAAAACAGAACTCGAGATTTTAAAAGAATATGAAGGAAAAGATATTGCTGCCTTGGTCATACCGCACCCTAATTTTTTTGGCGTACTAGAGAATGTTGATGCATTAACCGATTGGGCACATCAACAGAATGTATTGACAATTGCAGTTGTTAATCCCGTCGCAGTGAGTTTATTAAAAGAGCCAGGAGCATGGGGATTGAAGGGTGCGGATATAGCTTGTGGCGAAGGGCAGCCGCTTGGTATTCCACTTTCATCGGGGGGGCCTTACTTTGGGTTTATGGCGTGTAAAATGAAATATATTCGCCAGATGCCAGGCCGCATTGTTGGAAGAACAGTCGATATGGATGGTAAGGAAGGGTTCACGCTTACGCTGCAAGCTAGAGAGCAACATATCAGAAGAGCTAAGGCTACTTCTAATATTTGTACTAACCAAGGATTAATGGTCACTGCTGCAACAGTTCATATGAGTCTTCTTGGTGCAACGGGTTTGCAGCAAGTGGCTAGTAGCTCTCATGCGGGGGCGAGAACCTTGTTACAATATCTTGCGGCAATAGAAGGGATAACAATTCTTTTTGAATCACCTTTTTTCCATGAGTTTGTGATTTGCCTAGAGCAGCCTATTGCCTGGGTGCTCAAGCAGATGGCTGTAATGGATATTCAAGGTGGTTATGATTTATCTATAGATTATCCAGAGTTAGGCAATGCGCTATTAATTTGTGTAACGGAAACAAAATCAGTCAGAGATATTGAACATTACTGCCAAGTACTCAGGCAGGTCTTAGTTCAAAACCATTGTATTGAAACTTCTGAAGCAAAATAAAGAGAGTCAAATGGTAATTTTTCAAATCTCAACCCCGAATCGCCGTGCTGATCTTCAAGCTCCGAGAGAAAAATTTGATATTAGCGATATTCCTCAGCATTTTTTGAGAACCTCAAAGCCCTTATTGCCAGAAGTTTCTGAGTTACAAGTGATACGCCATTTTACTCGCCTTTCCTGTAAAAATTTTTCGATTGATACGAATTTTTATCCGCTTGGCTCTTGCACGATGAAATATAATCCTAAAATTGCCCAAGAGCTAGTGAGTTTACCAAAGCTGAGTCAACGGCATCCCTATACCTTATGCAGTCAAAGTCAGGGTTTTCTTTCTTGCTTATTTGAGCTACAAGAATATTTAAAAGCTCTAACCGGCATGACAGAGGTTTCTTTAACTCCTATGGCTGGCGCGCAAGGCGAATTTGCAGGGGTAGCAATGATTAGGGCTTACCATGATCAAAATGGTGATAAAGGGCGTACAGAAATTCTTGTGCCGGATGCTGCTCACGGAACAAATCCAGCCTCAGCGGTGATGTGTGGTTATCAAGTCAGAGAAATACCAACATTAAAAAATGGTGATGTCGACTTGGTTGCACTTAAAGATACGCTTGGCCCACAAACAGCGGGAATTATGTTAACTAATCCTTCTACTTTAGGGGTTTTTGAACGGCGCATCCGAGAAATTGCAGATTTAGTTCACCAGGTGGGGGGGCTACTCTATTATGATGGCGCTAACTTGAACGCTATATTAGGCAAGGTGAAGCCAGGTGATATGGGCTTTGATGTGGTACATTTAAATCTGCATAAAACTTTCGCGACACCTCACGGTGGAGGAGGTCCTGGTTCAGGGCCCGTGGCAGCGAATGATCGACTTAAACCCTTTTTGCCAACGCCAATGATAGCAAGAAAGGGGGAGCAATATTTTTTAGCGGGTCAGCAAGATAGACCATTATCAATTGGGCAACTTTCAACTTTTTTAGGTAATGCGGCTATTTTGATGCGAGCCTATATCTATATTCGTTTGTTAGGAGCAAAAGGTTTGCAGCGGGTGTCTGAATTCTCCACATTAAATGCAAATTACTTACTCAAAAAGCTCAGTCAACTAGGATTTGATCCAGCCTTTCCTGCTCGTCGTGCGACGCATGAATTTATTTTAACGTTAAGTCGCCAGGTTCGTGAGTTGGGGGTAACGGCACTTGATTTTGCTAAACGGTTGCTAGATTATGGCTTTCACGCGCCAACTATTTATTTCCCCTTGATGGTGCCCGAATGTCTCCTGATTGAACCAACCGAAACCGAATCAAAGCAAGACCTAGATGCTTTTATTGTTGCAATGGGTAAGATTCTTAATGAAGCGCAAACCGATGCAACGATTCTCAAAAATGCCCCGCATCACCTGCCGGTTAAAAGGTTAAATGAGGTAAAGGCGGCTCGTGAACTAGATATAGTTTGGTCAACGGAAGGAAAAAAATGAAGACAAGAGTACTGATCAATGGCGCAGCGGGAAAAATGGGTCAAGAGGTGATCAAGACCATAGAAAAAGCACCAGATTTCGAATTAGTAGGTAAACTCTACCGCGATAACAATTTAGCAGAAGCTATTTATAGCACCAATGCGAGAATTGTGATTGATTTTACCTCGGCTTATGCGGCTTTTGAAAATTGCGAGACGATTATAAAACAAGGTGCGCATCCTGTTGTTGGTACGACAGGATTCCATCCTCATCAGATCACAGCATTACAAAAACTTTCTGCAACAAAGCAACTGGGAGGGATTATTGCTCCGAACTTTGCGATTGGAGTGATTTTACTAATGCGTTATGCTAAAGATGCTGCCCAGTATTTTCCAGATGTAGAAATTGTCGAGTTGCATCATAATGATAAAATTGACTCACCTTCTGGCACTGCAATTAAAACGGCGGAGATGATTAGGCCTCATGCACAAGAGTCACCGATATCTCAGAAAGAAAATGAAATAATTTCAGGCGCAAGAGGCGCAATTAAAAATGGCATTCACATTCATTCTGTGAGACTGCCAGGATTAGTGGCGCATGAAGAAGTGATTTTTGGCGGCGTAGGTCAAACATTAACCTTGCGTCATGATACTTACCATCGTAAAGCCTTCATGCCTGGTGTTTTGTTGGCTTGCCGAAAGGTACTCGAGCTGAAAAGCTTAGTATATGGATTGGAGAATATTCTCTAAAGAAATGAGGCAACCCCTTTCTTATCATGGAACGATTTACATCCCTGCTTATAACCATAATATTAGGAGTAAATTCATGCAAACCCTAGAAGAAATCTTAGCTCTCGCACAAGCGTCAAAATGGAATGAAATTTTACCGACCCAATATCCGGAATTAAATGAAGCGATTAGGCTGCAGGCGCCAAATATAATTGAGTCAATATTATCTTTAAATTATGATTTGGCCTTACTTCAAGCGGTAGCAGATAGAAAACGTTCAATTATTCATCACCTACTTCCTTATATTCAAAGTATTCACACCCCCGGTCCAGCAGAATATAACGGTCAAGGAGTACTTAGTATTTTGCTGCAGGGCATGGAATGGCTGATCTTGTGGATTTATTCATTGAGCATGGCGCCTATATTAATATAGTAGATGATGCTCGTAACACACCTCTTCACGTTGCTTGTAGAAATAATCAAGGTGAAGTTGCTGTGCGATTGATCGAGTTAGGAGCGCTGCCTGTAAAAAATTTATTGGGCGAAAACCCAGGGCAGCTTATGACAGATGACGAAGCAAAAGGGTTATATGCACAAGCTTCATATTTAATGCTTGACCAAATTCGATATAAACAAACCTTGCCTGCTTTAAAAGAATCGCCATTTCACTGGATTGCGAATCGTCCAATCTGCATGGTGCTTGAGGTAAAAAACATTCAAAGATATAAAAATATTTTTGAGAAAGTGAAGATAAGTTGCCTGTCTGCTGAAAATTTACGTTCTATTGAAAGTATGATACATGAATCATTACATATTGCAATTTCTAGCTTTTTAAAAAAATCAACGGCAGAGGCTCGTGTGTATTGCACAAATGTACCTCTAGAAACCGTGAAAATATATTCAGAAATTGTAAACAAGGTTATAAGATTTTTGAAGAAAGGTTAGGCTGCGATTTCGAAATAATTTTTAGTGATCTACAGAGAACCAGATATTTTCTAAAAAGTACTTCGTTGATCACACCTGAAATTACAGAAAAAATGAAGGCAGTGAAGCATTAATGACTCAGAAAACAAATTAATGATTTTATCTGAGGATGTTGATCGCTATTTGCAAGATGTAGAGCAAGAAGTTGATGAAGAAGTGAGCTCCTCTTCTTTGGGGGCGACTTTATAAAAAAATTGGTAAAGACTATTTAAAGGATTAGCTAACTAAATATTTAACTATAACCAAGATGATGCCGGCGGGGACGAGGTATCTAATTAGGAAATGCCATAGATAATATAAATTGCGACCTAATTGGAGTTCTTGTTTTGTCGCCTGTTTTTTCATGGCCCATCCTGCAAACAGGGCAAAGCCTAGTCCACCAAGTGGTAATAATATATTAGTCGTGAGATCTGTAATGGCTGCAAAAATAGTCCAATGATGAAATATTTTATAATCTTTCCAAACATTAAACGATAGCAATGACGCTAACCCTAACAGCCAGCCTACTAACCCTACCGTGATGGATGCGGTCAGCCGACTAAGACCATGACGCTCGGTTAGCAGAATAACAAGCGGTTCGGCAATCGAGATCGAAGAGGTCCAGGCAGCAAATAATAATAAAAGAAAAAATAATCCACCAAAGAATTGACCAAATGGCATGGTAGAAAAAGCAATCGGCAGGACTTGGAACATTAATCCTGGACCTCCCTCTGGCGTGAGGTGATGGGCAAAAACCAGCGGAAAAATGGCAAGTCCTGCTAAAATTGCGACTAATACATCTAAAATCACAATGGTGATTACCGCTGTGCTTAATTTTATATCTTTTGTTAAATATGAGCCATAAACAAGCATGCAGCCTGCGCCAATTGCTAGGGTGAAAAATGCATGGCCCATTGCTGAAATGATGATTTCAGGAGACATTTTTTGAATTTTAAAAGCAAAGAGAAAATTGAATCCCGAGGTAAAATCTGCATAGAATAAGCATAACATCTAGCAATATAAGAATACAAAATAGGCCCGGCATTAGAATTTTTGAAGCTTGTTCTAATCCAGATTGAACACCCCTTTCAACAACCCACATGGTGATGAACATAAAAAGCCCATGCCAAATCATCAGCGATAGGGGGTGGCTTAAAAATTCCTGCCACATGTTGTTAATTGCTACATCGCTTAGCAGATGAAAACTGCCCTTCCATGCGCGAAACAAGTAAGCGATTGACCAGCCGGCTACGACGCTATAGAAGGATAGAACCAAGACAAGCGTTATCGCACCAAGCCAGCCTAAATATTGCCAGCTCGGAGTGCGATTTGCTTCAATGGCGAGTTGATAAAGCGTGTTGACAGAATTTTTTTGCCCCCTTCTTCCGATTAACATTTCTGCCAGCATAAGGGGGATGCCAATAAAGACGACACAAATTAAATAGATGAGAACGAAGGCG
Source organism: uncultured Gammaproteobacteria bacterium (assembly GCA_963705725.1). Lineage (GTDB taxonomy): Bacteria > Pseudomonadota > Gammaproteobacteria > UBA6002 > UBA6002 > UBA6002. The sequence goes on along the minus strand of CAVPKM010000008.1, from coordinate 28,081 downwards.
CTGCCACCATTGTTTCCAGCCATGTAGGGAAATTTCCAAATATTCCCTAATCCTACTGCTGCGCCAGTCGCCGCGAGAATAAATCCTAGTTTTGATTTCCAATGTTCTCTTGGCGTGACGGATGCGGTCACTTGCTAAATTCTTTAGCAGCAAAATCCCAGTTAACGATTTGCCAAAAATTTTCAACATATTTTGCACGATCATTACGTGTATCAATATAGTAAGCATGCTCCCAGACATCACAGGTTCAGGATGGCCTGTTTGTTTTCTGCAAGTGGCGTATTTGCATTGGAAGTGCTGTATATTTCAACTTCTTCTGGAGATTTTTTTACAAGCCATGCCCAGCCTGAACCAAATTGTCTTGTGGCAGCTTGATTAAATTTTTTCTTAAATTCTTCGAAAGAACCAAAAGCGCGGTGGATAGCTTCTGCAAGTTTTCCATCTGGTTCTCCACCTGCCTTGGGGGCCATGCAATGCCAATAAAAAGTATGATTCCAAACTTGTGCAGCATTATTAAAAATAGGACCAGACTGAGATTTTTTAACAATCTCTTCTAAAGAGAGATCGCTGTATTCTGTGTTCTGAATTAACTCATTTAATTTGTTAACATAAGCCCGGTGGTGCTTGCCATAATGATATTGCAGTGTTTCTTCAGAGATATAAGGTTCCAGTGCGTTCATTGCATACGGTAATGGAGGTAATTCAAAAGTCATATTCATTCCTTTTACTCATAGATTTACAGATTTTAGTGTAGGCAGAACATGATAACTGTCAAGTTTGCTTTCTCGCAATAGGTAATGTTTCTTTAAGGTGAAAATGATATACTCTGGGGGATAAACCTAAATTGAACTGGAGTTAAATATGAATGTATTAAGTAGTAGCACTGTTTTAGTGGGGAAGCAAGCCCCTGATTTCTGCGCTTCGGCAGTATTGGCGAATAATGAAATTGTTGATATGTTCCGATTGTATGATGCAATTGAAGGCAAGTATTGTTTGATTTTTTTCTATCCGCTTGATTTTACCTATGTATGCCCTTCTGAATTGATTGCATTTGATAAGAAAATTGAAGAGTTTAAACAACGAAATGTAGAAGTCATTGCTATTTCTATTGATTCTCAGTTTACTCATAGTGCATGGCGTCATACTCCGATTGAAAAAGGCGGAATAGGACACGTTCGTTATACCATGGTTGCAGATATCAAACATCATATTTGCAGAGATTACGGTGTTGAGCATCCAGAAGCTGGAGTCGCTTTACGTGGCACTTTCTTGATTGATAAACAAAAAATTGTTCGACATCAAAATATCAATGATTTGCCACTAGGGCGTAATATAGATGAAAGTATTCGTCTCATTGATGCACTACAGTTTCATGAAGAACATGGCGAAGTTTGTCCAGCAAATTGGAATAAGGGTAAGGCAGCAATTACGGCCTCACCTAAAGGGATTGCTCAGTTTCTAGCAGATAATGCCCAGGAATTATAATTGTAACTATCAGCGCATGTGCTGAAAAGCTATAGAATAAAAAAGCCCTTCAAAGAAGGGCTTTTTTATTTAGCCTGATAATCAAGTCAGAGATAGTTGCCGGCAATGCGTTTCTTTAATAAAAGGGAGAATAAGTATGGCGATTAATAAGCCGATGGGTAAAAGAATGAGACCCGTGTGAAAACTGCTAATAGTGTATTCTCTAACGCCGTTAACCATTCCTCCGTGCCAGGTTAGATCTAAAATAAAGCCGACAAGGGGCTGGAGTATGGCGCCAGTTAGCATATTAAAAGCATTCATAAAGCCGATTGAGGTTGCATTGACGTAAGATGGGTTAATTTCTCTGATAATAGAAAAAGAGGGTAAAAATCCACTTGAAAATAGGCCAAAACAAAATAGTAACGCACCGAGTAGAAAAAGAGGAAGATGGGGAACAAACAAAATAATGACGAGTGTAATTAGGGCCCCGTAACTTCCAATCACCATAGGAAATTTTCTGCGGCCAATTCGATCTGATAACATACCAAAAAATGGGGAACCGACTGCCCAGCCGATGAACAGCATTGAAACTAAGGTCGCGCTGATAGGCCGTTTTAAGTGATAAAATTGCATTAAAAAGGGAACGCCCCATAGGCCTCCAAATGTTGTGGTAGGCGCAAACATTAATGCACCATAAGTTGCGACGATTAAATTTTGTTTATTACGCAAGATCAACTTTAAACCAGAAAATAATGGGGTTTGTTTACTGTTTTCAATGGGAATAACCTTTTTATCTCTGACAAAGGACCACATTAATACGCTCAATATTAAGCCAACTATCCCGAATATCATGAGGCTTTCCCGCCAGCCAAAATGGCCAACCATTAAAGATAGTGGTGCTTCTCCTCCTATTGCTCCGAGCATACCCATGGTTACCATAATGCCAGTTAAAGTAGCGAAAAAACGCAGTGGCAGCCATGTGGCACAAAGATGCATGCAACCCACGACGGCAAAGGCAGATCCCAGACCAATGAATAAGCGGCCAACCGCTGCTAGCAATAAGAAATGAGCAGAACCGAAGATTAAGGTTCCTATTCCACAGGTTAGAGTGGCAATGGTCAGCAATCGGCGAGGGCCAAGGCGATCAATTAAAATGCCAACAGGAATTTGCATTGAAGAGTAAGCATAAAAATAGACAGCAGCTAACAAGCCAAGTTGAGAGGCATTAGCAGAAAACGCTTTCATTAAGTCTGAAACCATAACACCAGGCGATACTTGTAATAAGGTTTCATAACAATAGAAGGCTGTTGCCAGCGCCCACATGAACCAAGGTAGAAAACGGTTTGCCCTTATTAGCTGATCCTGCTCCTGCATAAAAAATTACCTCTGAATGAAATTGTAATGAGTGATAAGTCTAACACTATCCGGGCAGACCTTGAATGAAAACTAATCCGTAACTATTCAGCACAGGGTTGAAACGTCCATATTTTGCCATCTTCGAACAAAAAATTTAATTAAAACTGCTCACCTACTTCAGTATTGCTCCGCTATTAATTAAATTTTTTGTCCGAATCTAGCTAAAATCTGAACGTTTAGCGACTTCAAGCATGTGTGCTGAACAGTGACACTAATCCACTGATCTCTGATTAAGTTACTTATTTGCATGCCAGCGATTAATAATCGTACAAAATAAATCTGCGGTTTTTTCTGCATCATAAATAGCAGAGTGTGCTTCATTGTGATCAAAATCCAATCCAGCGGCAAGCGAGGCTTTGACTAAAATAGTTTCACCATAAGCTGCGGCGGCGAGTGTTGCCGTATCAAATGTTGTGAAGGAATGAAAAGGATTATTGGTGATATGGCATCGCTTAACAGCTGCTTGTAAAAAGCTTAAATCAAACCAAGGATTATGGCCCACTAATACGGCGCGTTGGCAGCGATATTTTTTCAGCCTATCGTGGATAGGTTTGAGCATTTCTGAAAGTGCTTGTTCTTCTGGAATAGCAAATCTGAAAGGATGATAAGGATCGATTTTATTTACAGCTAAGGATGCGGGTGACAAATTGGCGCCATCAAATGGCAAAACATGGCAAGAAAAGGTTTGTTCTCGATGCCACAGACCGGATTCATCTAATGACAAAGTCACAAAAGCCATCTCCAATAAGGCATCGGTTAATGGATTAAACCCGCCTGTTTCTAAATCAACGACAACAGGGTAAAAGCCGCGAAATCTTTTTGATATTACTTTTTTATTCATTTTTTGTAGTTATTTTCCAGGAGATAGTTGAACCTGCTCGAAATGGGATTAAAAAAGAAGAACCAAATGGGTAGCGTTCTGGCACTTGCCAGTCCTCTTTAACTAATGTGAGCTGGCCTGCGTTTATAGGCAGGCGGTAAAAATCGGGGCCATTGAGACTGGCAAACTGCTCTAATTTATTTAGCGCATTCATCTCTTCAAACACTTCACAATAAAGTTCTATGGCGGCATGAGAAGTATAAATGCCGGCACAACCACAAGTGGTTTCTTTTTTTTCTAGGGAATGAGGCGCGCTATCGGACCCTAGAAAAAATTTTTTAATACCACTGGTCGCTGCTTGAATTAATGCTTCCTGGTGTTCCTTTCTTTTCAGAATGGGCAAACAATAATAATGGGTTCTGATTCCGCCCGTAAGAAGATCATTGCGATTCAGCAATAAGTGATGAGCGGTAATAGTAGCAGCGATGGGATGATTACAGGAAGAGATAAATTGTACCGCTTCCTTGGTCGTAATGTGTTCGAGCACTATCCTTAAGTGTGGAAACCGAGTGATAATGGCCTCCAAATTATCATCAATAAATCGCGCTTCTCGGTCAAAAATATCTATTTCTGGGTGGGGGGTTTCACCATGAATGAGTAACGGTAGGTCTACTTTTTCCATTTCGCTCAGTACAGGGATAAGCTGCTGCCATTTTGAAATTCCGCTTTCTGAATGCGTAGTGCTGCCAGCAAAATAAAGTTTAGCACCAAAAATAATTCGACTGTGGTGAGCGGCAATAATGTCTGCAGCAGTAGTTTCTTTTGTTAAGTACAAAGTCATGAGTGGTTGAAAGTGGCTTTTAGGAGGCAAGACTTTTTCAATCGCCAATTTATATCGCATGGCTTGCGCCACGGTAGTGATAGCGGGTTTTAAATTAGGCATAATAATGGCTCTTCCAAATCGTGCAGCAGCATGCATCACTGTTGTGTTTAGCAAAGAACCGTCTCGTAAATGTAGATGCCAATCGTCAGGTTGGACAATGGTGATTTTTTGCATAGGGAGTAGTTACCTTTGTCAGTAAGATGAATTATACTTCGCCCCAAAATCCACCATAAGGAATCCTTACGGATGAAAAAAATTATAATAAATGGGATGCTTTTTCTTTTTCTATTTCATAGCTTGCCAATTTTCAGTGCAAATGTCCAATCAGAACCTAGCATGCAAGTCGATGATGTCCGTCATTGCCCTGTTCGCATGAAAAATAATTTTTGGCCACGTCATTTTTCCTGCAAGGCTCCTTTAGCCAACAAAAATAAATGCAAAAAAGATTGTGAAAGTATTGATGAAGCTATTGAAACAGGATTCAGCGAGAATAATTCGATAACTGACAATGCAAAAATATGGAATAACCCTAAAAATTTACTTTTACTCGCAGTAATGGGTTCAACCGTCACCACCTCTCCCTTCTTAGGGATTCGTTCAGCCTTTGATGCTTCAGACTTAATCGTTAATTTACCAACAATGAATGAAGACTTGCGCTTTCTTAAGCAGCATGTCCTGGTAGAAAAAAAATTAGATTGTTATGGCATTCGCTTGCCCGACAGACCCATTATTCTACTTGGTGGAAAGGTTGAGGGAATCGTTTTTACACAAGAAGCTTTTGATGATGACACAAGCCATAGCGATATCGATATTGGTTCTGCCAGGCTAGATGTCTTGGTAGAAGTCAGTCGTTATGTGCATGCTTTTATGGCGCTCAGCATGGATAGTGCTACTTTTAATTTGCTAAATAATGATAATCTTGATATTCAACTAGCAGGCTCAGGTTCACGTATTTTAAATTCGCGTGTCTTCGTCAGCCGCGCCTTTGTGACCGTGGGCGATTTGAACTGTAGCCCGCTTTATTTCACCATTGGTCAGATGTTTGTCCCCTTTGGCCGCTATGCGACTAACATGATAACTACACCGTTGACGGTTGCAATGGGTAGAACAAACGAACGTGCATTATTGCTTGGTTTATATAAAGATGGCCTATATGGATCGATTTATGCCTTTCATGGGAATTCAAATGATGATGCACCAGGGATTAACCAAGGCGGCATCAATATTGGTTATGAAAAAACATTTGATAAAGGCTCTATCAATATCGGTGGTGGTTATATAAGAAATATTGCAGACGCCACGGGCTTTCAAATCACGGGAGCTTCTACAGGATTTTTAGGCTTCGGAATAAACGATGCAACAGAGTGGCTTGCGCATCCGGTTCCCGCGTATGATTTACATAGTGAATTAGCAATAGGTAAATTTACTCTATTCGGTGAATATATTTGGACGACGAGGGCGTTTGCGGTCAACAATTTAAGTTTCGATGGTGGTGGCGCAAGGCCAACTGCTTCGAATTTTGAGTTAGGCTATAATTTTAAATTTGCAAGCTGTCCTGCTTCTTTGGCAGTGGGTTTTGGAACGACCACTGAAGCCCTTGCGCTTAATCTTCCCAAAAGTAGTTTCTTTACTGCTTTTAATATTTCAATTTGGAAAGATACGATAGAAAGCCTTGAGTTTAGGCATGATGAAAATTATTCCGCTTTGGATACTGCAGGGGGAGCAACAGCCGTGCCATTCATTATTAATTCAGTGGGTGGCAGTCGAAATACTTTTACGGCACAAATAGGTGTTTATTTTTAAGATTTTGAGCGCGCTTACAAAATTTTTTGATCGTATTCGCAAAGATCATTGATATAACAAATTTTGCATCGGGGCTTTTTAGCGATACAAATATATCTGCCATGCAAAATCAACCAGTGATGCGCGTCGTGAATAAATTCTTTTGGCACCACTTTGCAAAGTTTTTTTTCGACAGCTAAGGGAGTGCTTCCTGTTGCAAGCTTGGTGCGATTAGCTACTCGAAAAATATGTGTATCAACAGCAATCGTTGCTTCGCCAAAGGCGGTGTTTAATAAAACATTTGCCGTTTTTCTGCCTACTCCGGGTAGAGATTCCAGTGCATCTCGCTGGTTAGGTACTTGAGAATGAAAGGATGCAATTAAAATTTGACAAGTTTTAATAATGTTTTTTGCTTTTGTATTGAAAAGTCCGATGCTTTTTATGTAGGATTTTAATCCTTCTTCACCCAAAGCACACATTTTTTCAGGGGTATTCGCGATAGTGAATAGCTTCTTGGTGGCTTTGTTCACGCTACGGTCAGTGGCTTGTGCAGAGAGCATAACAGCGATCAGTAATTCAAATTCGGAATGATAAATAAGTTCTGTTGCTGGGGAGGGGTTGTGTGCCTTAAAGCGCTGGAATAGGGCTAAAATTTTTTTAGCATTCAACTGCGATTCTCCTTTTTTTCTTCAACTCTAGTTATCGCTTCACGAATCGCAAGTTTTCTGGCATTAATACTATTTTTTTTCTGATTATTACAGGTAGAAAATGCTTTCTCAGTCAATATTTTTGCATTTCGTATTTGTTTTGCTTGATATCTTTTTCGCGCTTTATCTGCTTTTTCTTTTTGTTCTGATGCATTTAGTGTGGAAGTTGGCCACATCTCAATGCAATCTACTGGGCAAGGTTCAATGCAAAGCTCGCAACCTGTGCATTCATTCGTAATCACCGTATGCATTTGCTTGGCCGCACCGATGATAGCATCGACAGGACAAGCTTGAATACACTTCGTGCATCCAATGCATTCGTCTTCTCGAATCATTGCAACACTAGGTTTTTTTTCTTTAGCTGCCATCTCCTCTAAAAAAGGGGTGGGATCTTTGCCTAGCGTTTTAGCTATGGCGCGTAGCGTTGTTACTCCACCGGGCGGACATTGATTAATATTTGTCATTCCAGCTGCTAGCGCTTGTGCGTACGGATGGCACGCGCCATAGCTACATAAACCACATTGAGTTTGTGGTAGCAGCTGATCGAGTTCCTCAATTAAATCAGATGAATATGGTGAGTCGCTACTAGACATTTTCACTTTTCAGAGTTTCTAATATTTTTTCGAGTTCAACCCTTTGCATTAGTGGTTGGAAAACTGCAATTTCTTGGTCTAAAAGAGGCTGCTTGCTATCTTCCCACATTAAATTATCTTGTTTGAGAAATAGTTCTGTGCGCTTAGCTGTATCAGGCAAAATTGGTTTCAAATAAATTATTAATTGGTAAAATAAATTAATGCCTTGCGTGCAAATGAGATGTACTGCTGCTAAGTTATCTTTTTCTTTGGCAAGTGACCAAGGTTTCATTTCATCAATATATTGGTTGGCTAAATCCGCTAACCCCATTATTTCTCGGGTTGCTTGGTTATATTCACGATTTAGATAAAGCTTTGCAATTTTATCCCCTGTTTGGCTGAAATGATTAAATAAGTCCTTATTTGCCAGTTCATTTGCTAGCCGGTTGTTAAAATATTTGGAAATAAAACCCGCGCAACGACTTGCAATATTCACTACCTTCCCTATTAAGTCAGCATTAACGCGCTGGCAAAAATCTGCAAAATTTAGATCAATATCTTCAATTCCGCTCCCAAGTTTTGTTGCATAGAAATACCTAAGATATTCGGGATTTAAGCAAGAAAGATATTGCTTAGCAGTGATAAATGTACCCCTTGATTTTGACATTTTTTGCCCATTAACTGTCAAAAAACCATGAGCATAAATGGCAGTTGGCAAGCGAAATCCACTGCCAGCTAACATGGCGGGCCAAAAAAGCGCATGGAAATAAATGATGTCTTTACCAATAAAATGAATCAATTCGCTAGATGCATTTTCTTCCCAATAGTCTTCAAAATGAATAGAAGGGTGTAGTTGACACAATGATTTGAAGATTGCCATATAGCCGATAGGTGCATCGAGCCACACATAAAAATATTTCGAAGGAGCATCAGGTATTTCAAAACCAAAATAAGGAGCATCTCGTGATATATCCCATTCCTGCAATCCTTCAACAAACCATTCTGCCAATTTATTTTGAATTTGTTTTTGAACACGATTATTTTGCAGCCACTCTTTCAGCATCGCTTCGTAATCATCAAGTTTAAGAAAATAATGTAAAGATTCTTTTTCAATGGGTGGCGCCCCCGATAAAACAGAAATGGCATTTTTCAGATCAGAAGGAGCATAGGTAGCGCCACAGGCTTCGCAATTATCTCCATATTGATCTTTAGCGCCACAATGCGGGCAATCGCCTTTAACATAGCGATCAGGCAAAAAAATTTGTTCAATGGGATCAAAGGCTTGTTTAATGGTGCGGGTGGTAATATTCCCTCGAGCTTTCAAGCGCTCATAGATTAATGTTGAAAATTCTTTATTCTCTGGAGAGTGAGTGGTGTAATAATGATCAAAGCTAATTAAGAAAGCTTGAAAATCTTCATAATGGTCATGATGAATTTTTTCAATTAAGGCTTCAGGCGATATATTTTGATTTTTTGCGCTGATCATAATTGGCGTACCATGTGCATCATCACCACAAATAAAAAAACAACGGGTTTTTTGTTGGAGGCGATGAAAACGAACCCAAATGTCCGCTTGGATGTGTTCAACAAGATGACCAAGATGAATCGGACCATTCGCATAGGGTAGTGCAGTAGTAACCAGCATGTTTTTCATTATTTAAGCCTATGTAAATATTATTTAATGCGAAGAGTATATCACCATTTGGGATAGTGCGCGCAGCAGAAATCTGGGAGAGGTTTGTGGTATCAGAAAATCAAATTAATCATGTCTTAAAAGATTATATAGATCCCGACTTGCAGGTCGACTTTTATCAGGCAAAGGCAAAGATTCACATTGCGATCAATGAACAACAGGTGAGAATTGAAATTTTATTAGGCTATCCTTTTAGTAATAAACAGCAAAAAGAAGAAGCCGTTAAGCAGTTGCTGCGGGCAGTTTTCCCTGATTTTTTATTTGAAATCTCTATCAATTGGAAAATTGAAGCCCGTGCGGTTCAACCTGGTATTCGGCAGGTTAAGTCGATTAAAAATATTATTGCGGTGGCCTCTGGTAAGGGAGGAGTAGGAAAATCTACTGTGACAGTGAATTTGGCGCTTGCCTTGGCTGGCGAGGGTGCCAAAGTAGGAATTTTGGATGCGGACATTTATGGACCGAATCAACCACAGATGCTAGGAGCAGATCAAGCGCTTGAAATGACTGATCAAAAAAAAATGAAACCTATTCTGTGCCATGGGATTCAATCCATGTCCATTGGTTATCTAATTGATAAAATTACTCCCGTTGTTTGGCGTGGACCCATGGTGACGAGTGCTTTGTTGCAATTGTTAAATGATACGGAGTGGCAGCCATTAGATTATCTGTTCATTGATATGCCTCCAGGAACTGGCGATGTACCACTCACGCTTGCTCAAAAAATTCCAGTTTGTGGGGCAGTGATTGTTACTACACCTCAAGACATTGCGCTTTTAGACGCACGTAAGGGTATAGAAATGTTCCGTAAAGTTAACATTCCGGTGTTAGGTGTGGTAGAAAATATGAGTGTTCATATTTGCAGCCAGTGTGGACATGAAGATACTGTTTTTGGCGTAGGAGGGGGAGAAAATATTGCAAAAGAATATGGGATATCATTATTTGGACAGCTTCCGCTCGCTAAAACTATTAGGGAACAAGCCGATAGCGGATGCCCAACAGTGATTGCCGACCCACGAAGTCGTATCGCTTGCGAGTATCGTCACATTGCAAAAAAGCTTGCAGCTAAATTAAGCTTACAGGCAAGAAACTATGAGAGCGCATTTCCAAATATTGTTATAGAATAAATGTAACGATTACCCCCTCAACTACGCGCTGAAAGTTACGAATAAATAATTAATTAAGGCAGAAATATGGCAATAAAATCTGATAAATGGATTCGGCGAATGGCTGAAGCACATAAAATGATCGAACCTTTTGAAAAAAATCAGGTAAAGCATAATGAAGGGGAAAGGGTGGTCTCTTTTGGTACATCAAGTTATGGTTACGATGTAAGATGTGCTAATGAGTTTAAAGTGTTTACTAACCTCCACTCAACAATTGTTGATCCGAAGGCATTTGATGAGAATAGTTTTTTCGAAGTACAGTCAAGCGTTTGTATTATTCCACCCAATTCCTTTGTTTTAACGAGAACGGTGGAATATTTTAGAATCCCAAGAAATGTGTTAACAATTTGCTTGGGGAAATCGACTTATGCAAGATGTGGCCTTATTGTTAATGTGACGCCGTTAGAGCCTGAATGGGAAGGGCATGTGACTTTGGAGATTTCGAATACAACAAATTTGCCAGCACGTGTTTATGCAAATGAAGGCGTGGCGCAAATGGTGTTTTTCGAATCCGACGAAGTATGTGAAATCTCCTATAAAGATCGAGATGGAAAATATCAAGGACAAAAGGGTGTCACCTTGCCTAAGGCCTAACAGCTATTTTACCTTTAATACAATTTTTCCAAAATTTCGATTGGCTTCCATGTGCTTATGCGCATCTTGTATCATTTCCCAAGGGAAAACATAATCGATAATGGGTTTGATATGTCCTTCCATAATAACTGGTAGCCATTTTTTTTCAAACCGTTGAGTCATGGCGCGTTTGTCTGCTAGAGATTGTAACTCCATCGCGCTGCCTATAATTTGCAATTTTTTGGCAAGTATTTGAGATAGATTGATCTCTCCACGAGTGCCATCTAACAATGAAACAAGCACTAAGCGACCTCCTTCTTTTAAGCAATTAATATTACGCACTAAATATTTGGCGCCGATAAAATCTTGAATGAGATCTACCCCTTCGTTTTGTGTTAATGTTTGAATATGGTAAGCAAAATCATGGGTCTGGTAATTGATACCTGTGTGTGCCCCAATTTCAAGCGCCTTAGCAATTTTGTCTTCTGCCCCTGCTGTAATAAAAATTTTTGCTCCGATATAATTGGCCAGCTGAATGCTTGCTGTGCCTACGCCGCTTCCTCCAGCGTGAATAAGTACACTTTCACCTTTTAGTAAGTCACCTTGAGTAAAAAGTGTCTCATCTGCGGTAATAAAATTTTTAGGAATGGCGGTTGCATATTCATAACTCCAGTGATCAGGAATGGGTAAGGCTAATTTTTCATCTATGACACAATATTCTGCATAAGCTCCCCCATTAACCAGCCCGAAAACGCGAGCCCCTTTGTTAAAACGTGAGGTGTTTTTTCCTTTAGAGATGACTTCACCTGCAACTTCAAACCCAAGAATTTCTGGAGAGGGTTCACTGTGTAACAGTCCGCGGCGATGGTTAATATCCAGGCGGTTGACGGTAGTTGCATGAACACGTAATAAAAGTTCATGAGTACCAGGTTGGGGTTTTGCAACATCTTGTGGGCGAAGTACTTCAGGACCGCCGTGGTGCGAATAGATGATTGCCTTCATGATTTTCTCCCTTCCCTTTTAATTTAGTGCATAGCGGTAAAGTATAGTTTTTTATTTTTTATTTTTTTTTCCTGTGCTACATTAAGGACCCTTTAAGGGGTCTTTAAGTATGCCCTGGTTTTTTTTCAGCAAATTTTTTATTCGAATTTAGCTCGAGTCTGAATGTTGTAGTCATTATAGCTAGGCGCTGAATAGCTGCCCATTTTTAAAGGAACTAATAATTTACAAGGAATGAATATGAAGAAATTAATCCTAGGGCTTGGAGTGTTATTTGCAGGATATGCGACGACTTCATTGGCTGCTCTTCCTACTGGCGTATCGTCACGTTGTGATGTTTGCGTCCCTTCCTACTGTGGTGGCTTTACCTTTGGTCTAACAGGGTTATATTGGAGGCCTTCTTCTCCACAATTCGAATATGGAATAAATTTTCCAAATGGTGCATCGACCGATCAGGGTCATCATCATTATGTGGATCACAATTATAATTGGGGCTTTAAGGCCAATATTGGCTATGTTTTCCCCTGTTCTGGTAACGATGTAAATTTAACTTACACCCATTGGGATCACAATGAAAAGGACTCAGCCAGAAACACTTTCAATGCGCTTCCCACGTTTCTAGAAGATTTTGATTTTTTTGATCTCATATTTCCTGCTGCGTTCACCCTTGCAAGTCCAATTACCGTGACAGGTACTGCAGTTGCATTAACCTCCTTGGGGGTGGCGGCGCCTGTTGGTTTTACAGCAGGACCGATTAGTGAGCTAATCATTCCAATTGAGGTCACCGATATTACCGAGATTTCGGCAAATTCTGATGTTGAAAATCACACATGGGATCTTGATTTTGGACAAACGATAAATGTCGGTTGCAATTTCCGTTTGCGTTTTCTTGCTGGGTTGCGCTATACGCGTTTGGAACATAATTTTAAACTTCGAACCACTGCCGTGGTTAATGATCAGCGTGCGGGTTTTGCGTTTGATGTTCCTGCCACCACAACAGTTGGGGGTGTGATTGTTCCAATAGTAGGAGGTTCAACTCTCGCTGATCTCATTCCTCAGTTAAATGTGAATGCAATCGTCCATGATTTTGTCAAAGTCAGTTCGGATTTTGACGGTGTCGGTCCTCGTTTTGGTATTGATTCTAGCTATCATCTTGGTGGGGGTTTTGGTGTAGTGGGTAGCCTCTCTGCTTCGTTGTTAGTGGGTGAAACTAAGAACTCATTTGCAGAGCGCTTCGATGGCACGGGAACTGTTACCTTATTGGGTGGTGGAGCACTCATAGACCCAATCGGAAGCACAATTTTTCTAGGCGAAACTATCACAGCAGCAAGTCCTGCCTTTGGTACGCCAATTGGAATTGCGTTTGATCCCACGTTATCTGTCATCTCCTTCCATCATCCAGATGAAACTCGGGTTGTGCCAAATCTAGACGCGAAATTAGCGCTTGACTGGACCTATCAATTCTGTAATTGCTCACGTTCTAAGGTAACCATTGAAGCGGGTTATCTGGTTAGCCACTACTTCAATGCATTGGATAGAGAGCATGATTTAGCGGCATTTACCTCAGTAGCACATCATACACGTAATACCTATGATGTTAGCTTTGATGGTCCTTATATCAGCCTTCAAGTTGCCCTCTAATTAAAAAGAGAAATAAAAACGCGCTAATCAGCGCGTTTTTTTTATCAACTAGTTTTCTGTCACGAAGGGTATATTTGGATTAGTGAAAAAATATCGATATCTGCTGATCATATTATTCATGTGTATGAATATCCAGGTTAAAGCGGCGTTGCCAACAGGCGCAGCATTATTTGGCGTTAATGTTCCCATGCTTTACGGTGGCCCAACTATAGGCTTAACTGCGATTAATTATAGTAGTAGTCAAACGCATACGGGCTATGTGTTAACTTTTCAACCGCTAAACTTTGATCCACTTATTCCAAGAAATGATATTGGAAAAATCTATGGTGTGGTTCCTGCGCAAGCATGGGCTTTGTGGCCAAGAGCGCCTCTGTCGAGCAGGTTGAGCGCGGTCCGGGCGCGGTGCTCGGCGGCAGCTGGCTACCGCCCGAACTGGTCAGCAAGCTGGTCGCCGAGTACCCGGATCCAGCCGGCGCCGGCAGCTCATCACGCAGCTGCACGGCGCGGGAGCATCAGGTCCTCAGCCTGATGGTTAGCGGCCTGGACCGCGGCGGCATCGCGGCCAAGCTGCATCAGTCGCCGAACACGGTCCGCACCCACATCCGCAACGTGATCGTGAAGCTCGGCTGCCACAGCGCCATCGAGGCGGTCGCGGTCGGCCTGAAGGCCTGCGGCGCCACAATGGCGTCCCCCAACTCCTCGATTCGATCGCTGTCTGCAACAGGATCAAAGGCGATTTTTGTCGCAGCATCTAGACCCTTGAGCATTGGCATTTTGCGACGATATCGTTGTTTCATGTGATGTGAATACATTGAAGAAAGATCGGAGAAGTAGAGGACGTCGATAATTGGGTTGAAATAGACGTTATGGCGTTTGTGAATGTAGAGTTCCGATGATCTGACCTTGAAATATGCTGCGCGGGATTCCTTGTTGGCAGCTCTGATGGTAGATTGAGGGATCTTATTACCATTAAGGTCGATGGGTCCCGAAGTGATAGCATAATAATCGAAATCCATCTGCTTGCTGGCGCCGCAGGCTCGTTCCTGATGGCGCTTTTCGTATGATTCCTTGACTCGTCTTCTTAACACAACCTAGAGGACCACGTAATTAGCATCATGCAACTCATAAGCCTAGTGTTTCAGAGTATCTTGAGCAATTTAGAGAAACTTACACTAATAACCTCCGGCACCATGGCCGCGGCCGTCCAAATCATATTCCGGAGCTCGATTGGCAACCTCGGAAAGATTTCGAAGGTGGATGAAAGGGTCGAGGTAGTGGGAGTTGGGGCTGGTCCATTGCTCAAGGACAACGACGAGAGGGAGAAAGAAGCCATTGCTTTGACTGAGTGTAATAGTTTGTTTGATTGTTTGGGAAAGTGTTATTGGTACAAGACTGTGATGGTGCTGATGCTGCTCAATGTTGGTGACGAAAGTTGTTTTCTGGTGTTGGTCGGTAGAGGTTCAGATTGAGAAAGAAAAATTCAAATAGTAGCCAGGAGCATGACCTCTCACTTACTACGTCATCGAGTGTATTCACAACGTTGACGAGGCCGGCTCGCTCTCTGGGAAGAAATTTAGACAACCGAATTTGACGTCACTGCTGCTCACACAAAGCAATGTGATCAGTTCAGAACAATGAAGTAAAGAGCAAGGTCTTCATACTCTCTGACAGATAGCCCATTGCCATAATCCTGTTGGACAGTAGGAATAGGTGGCGAGTTGGAAGTATGCATAACCACTTTTAAAGGCGTTGTAACACAATCTTATGTCAAGATATAGCTATACCAATTGTTTTACAATATCCAAAATATTATTTATAATATATCCAACCCCTAGGACCTTGAATAATCGGTGAGAGGTTCTATTGCTCTGTAACGTTGAAGTGTTGTGGGTCAAGTGAAACGAGTATCACGTGATTTTCTTTTAAATGCATAAAGAACTAAGTGCGTGGCGAGAATCTAATGACCGAATATTATTGGAGTGAGACTTTGGAATTAAAGAAAAGTAAGATACAAGTGCGGCCGTTCTCCCATAATGTATCCTTACAATGTCCCAGTAGCTCCTCCCCCTACTCCCTACCTGAAATTCAACCTCGTCCTGAAAAAAGTTCACCGTTTTTTCCTCGAAACAGCCCGCTACAAAGATCTACGACGGTCTTGCCACCCAGTACTAGCCAGAACAACTCGACCGTTTCTGGCTCGAGTAAATGCAACATTGATACGGCGTCGATCACTGAGGAACTTTCTTCAAGAACCTGCTCGCAGTGGCCGCCTCCCCAGTCAGTCGTCCCAACTGAAAAAAGTACGCTGACCAAAATGGCTCATTGAGATCTGATGTAAGCTCCCATTTCGCGCTCTCCGCCGCAATCTCGTTGATTCTCGCCTCATGTCCAGCGACAATCTCCTGCTTGAGCTCCAAATTCGTCTGGTGTCCCGGCTTCCTCAAACCCCCCTCCACCGATATGGGTTCTCCTGAACTCTCCATTACTCTCCATAACCATTTGTCATGTCAACACCATCTGCAGTCCAACCCGCAGCCAAACCAGGATACTTGACGGGAGTCCAAGTCGAAGAGGAACTGACAGCTTGCTGAACGGGAACTTAAGGCTGTGTACCCCAAGTAGAATCGGAATTGACAGCTTGCTGAACGGGAACTTGAGGTCGTTCCATAGTAATTGGACCTGACTTGGGTACCAACCAACCACCGACAGTCACTGCTCCTTGGTCGCCACAAGACTCCGACTTTCGGATAGAATTGAGATCAGTAGATGAGAGGAGTGGGAGGGCGAAAGCGTTGGCGGCATTGATTGAGATAAAATTGGGAGATATAGGAGATATAGATTTTGTCGTAAGTTACGTGTGCAGTTGGCCACATGGCATAAGTGAGAGCAAGTGCCGTAGCCTGTCAACCATTTCTTGAGAAGGTCCTTGTCTCGGATACCACCAGTGCCAATCAGGATGAGGCGCTGCAGAGGTATATCATGAACATAAATCTCGTTGCTGTGTGGGCACGTCCATGAGAGGTTGACCCTGTTCGCCCCTGACCTGAAGCCATCACGCCTGAACGCACACGATGCGGTATCACCAATCCTCGAATGGCATTGCCGTTTCCAGAGACGAAAGGTAATCGGAGAGCTTCTAATGCTTGATGAGAATGGCGCTGCTTTCCTTGCGGCGAGGAGCAGACCAGTGTTAAGGATTTGGTAGGCACGGTAGTGGTAATCAAATTCGGCAACGACCAAATCACCCTTGATTTTGATCTCTTTCGTGCTATCTGGCTTTGCTTTCTTGATGACTCGGATGATTTGAACCTCGATTTCGGCTGGGATGATTGCTGCTTCCGTCCAATACATGCGGAGGACTTCGAGTGGAAAGTTGGGAACGGAGGCTGAGGAGGACTGGACCATTTAGCTCGAGGTGTCAAAGAAGACTCACGAGAGGGAGGAAGCGGTCGGCGCGTAGATCGTGTACTATTGGCTGTTGATGGTGATTCGAGGGGGTTAAGGAAGCGGTGGGCGTGTGGTTCGAGTGGTTCGAGGTACAGCGGGAGACTCACGAACGATTGGGAGAGGTAAGCCTGTTGATTGAGCGACTCGAGCTGTCAAGGCTTGCTCGACACGCGCTTCTTGTTCACGTTCAAGGATAGTGTGGACAACGAGATGGATGCCATGGTTGAGTGTAGAAAGTCTGTATGAGAAAATATTGTGCTGTGGAATGGCAAGTTTGATACCAAAGTAATGGTGGTACTTCGCCCAGGAATAAGCCGAAGATCGATCGACAGGCCGTGGGATCCGGACGATTTCCGATCCTGACGCACTCAAACATCAGAGGAAACTGCCCGTCCGTCGCTTCATCAGGTTCTCAGCTCCTTGTCTCTAGGGAGGCTTGAATTGTTTCAAATGCTGTTGAAACACCGGTAGGGACGTAAAAAAGTAGAATCCGACTGAACCCACTCCGAAGAAGGGTTGAAGGTAGCTAAAATGTCTTTTTTTAAAGAGGAAATTGAGGACATCCCAAGTCAGCTTGAACATATCCATGCCATGCCTGCCCAGATCACAATAAGTGGACAGACAGAGACCTTATATAGAAGACGCAGCGCCTCTGTCCATGCAGATTATTGCACAATCGCACATTCAACAAGCACTAAGTAGTTGTTTGCATTGCAAAATATCGATGGGTTGTGTCATCCGCAAACAAAGCACGATTGACCTCTCTAGCTAAAATTGGCAAGCATAGCAAAGCTTACTCTACAGGATAGCACACCTGTTAATATTAGAAACAACTTCTCCGGATAGGCTAGTGGCTATTAGCTATTATGACAGACATGGAGTCCAGATATCCGGAGTTTAATGAAGAAGAGTGTGGGAGGAACATCTATAACCTGAGACAAAAACAATTCTCTTCTAGTAACACATGAGGCTTGTCCACTAGGACCATAACTTGGAAGTTTGAAAGACATGCCAGGTGATCGGCAAAGTCTTGGACTTTGAACCAGGATAGAGGTCAATTGGGTTTGCTTAAATTGGTAGAATGAGATGCAATAGCAAGGGGCAGGCAAAGTGCAAGAATGTAACAAGCGCAAACATAGAGGGAAAGCGTTTCCGTTTATGCCCGAGCAAGTATCAAACATGCTTTCTCTTGGTTGGGTTAGGGGAACTACCGGCCTTTCTTTTCGAGTCCCAAGCCCTTCCCGTTCGCCTCAGCGCTTGGAAGATAGACAACTCTTCGAGGTACGCATAGCAGCCCATGGTCTGCCATCGAAGACACCGTATGGGGGCCGCAACTCCGGTATTTCCAACAAGGCACGCT
Organism: uncultured Gammaproteobacteria bacterium; assembly: GCA_963705725.1. GTDB lineage: Bacteria > Pseudomonadota > Gammaproteobacteria > UBA6002 > UBA6002 > UBA6002. Next base: position 9,561 of record CAVPKM010000008.1, on the reverse strand, counting down.
GTCGGATTTCAACCAAATAGATGCTTGATCGTCTAGAATAAGGTTCTCAACCTTAAACCCGCCCTACAGCACATCCATTATAGATACTCAACATCATCTCCTTCAGCATTCATCCAAATAAATGCTTGAACCACCACCACCAAGTCTTCAACCTCGGAATCTTGAGCGGATATTGATAAACCCCACAATCCCCCTCTTTACACTTCAACCCACACTTCCCATAAAGCCTACAATAACAATCATCCGCATCCGGACAATTCACGGCCTCTTTTCCAAACAGAATATGCCACATATACTCCAGCACTCTCCCACTAACATAATCATCCATCTGTGTATCCATTAACCATTTGCGTATCTTTACATACACGTCTTTTTTGTGTGTTCGGATGGCGGAGGCTGTGACTGCGAATTGTGAACAGCACGTCGAGGCGACGGTTTTTGGGATCGGGAAAGTGGGGAAGAGGCGAGCGAAGGTCGAGGTGTAGAGTTGGTCGAAGGCTGCGGTGGGGTTTTGCTGGAGGGCGTTGAGGTAAGGGGCTGTTGTAAGATTTATGGCTGAGGGGCAGCCTTGGAACCAGTGGCAGCGGAGGCTGACGTAGCCTTCATGGTCAACGTGCTTCAGTCGTAGGTCTTGTAAGTTCCTCTTCAAATCTGTCCGTCATTAGCTTTCGTCCAAGGCCGACGGGTAAGTAGAGCAATACCGTATCGTGGGTCGTCGTTGTGCCATTGATATCTACCAGCATGCAGAAATATCACTCTCGGGGCCAAGTTGTCGTACTCGTTAATTATATGCCTGCAATTGATCAGTATCGTTGCATTGGCAGATCAAACAGATACATGTATGCTCACGTCAAATACACCATAGCCTCGTGCCCCTTATTCTTCGGCACAGTGTGCTTCGCGCTTGGATTGTCCACCTCATACTTCCACACGTCCCAATACCCAATATCAATCCAACTCACATCATCCTTCTTCAGCGCAGCAACGACCACCGTGGCTAACGTTTTGCCATCACTGTACAAGCCAGGACTGCTCCACGAGAGGTTGTGGGGCTGCGACGCGGGCTTAAAGTACGCGATAGCTAGGAAGAAACAGACGGCTCCGAAGAGGTACCTCCGCCAAGAGCGCGCCATTAATAAGCTTCAGGGCGCTAAATCACGACCACGAAGTGTCCACAGAAGGACCATCTGGTGAGGAGGAATGTGCATTTCGAGAACGCGACGAGTGAGGTGGTGACGAGAGAGTACGTATCGCATTGAGGCGCAATCAACGTCCTACGCCCCAATCAGTGTCCCCTGTCTCGCAGAGACAAGCGGTTCAGGGTCCCCCGTCAGGGGCTGCTCGCTTGAGAAAAGATAGGTACAGGGGAGTGGCCCGGATTGCTACAAGTGCAAATGTTTACTTTCAATACCTAGATCTTCAAAGTCTGAGTTTCTCGATATCATGAGTTTTGAAGGCTACAATCGGCATAAAAAGCTGTTGATTCTTTAATTGCGGCTGAAGTTGTGGGGGGTTGAACACAGCCTTGAGCGAGGCTGTGGCATCACGAATCACATTGCAGTACTTGCAACCTTCTTCTTCAATTGAAGATGCAGACCATCGGAAGGTCAAAGCTTTCAATGCGTTATCCGTTCTTTCAGCTACATTCATACAGTATCATGTTAAGAGACCGATATCGCAGTGATGTCTCAGTCTGCCCCTGCGGCTGACGATATCTTGTCCAGCCTCGTTTTCCCTGCCACTTCACTTCAAGCATTCCCCACAATCACTCCAGGCAGTCAACATTGGGAACTTAAAGCAGCGAATTCATGTTTTATTGCTGCTTTTACAGCCTTAAACGGTTGCCTTGAGTTCTCTACGATGCCCCAAAGCATGTCTCACTTTGCGAACAGGTCCGCAGCCTCGATGATGCAAGGCTCACTCCAATCTGATGACGTCCTTGACGACCTCGAGTGTTCAGCTTCTAAATTCTAGAGAATTGCCATTTTCTGGGTTAGTTGCGGAGAGTTCTATTCCTCCGCTGCCGGTTTTTAGCATTGCAACTGCTTCTGATGTTCCAATTGTTCAAACAAGGCTCTTAACACGAGGTTCCTTCCTAGATCAGCAAATCCGAAACGCACTTACCTCACCGGAGGGCACGGATTGGGTTTGTTTGATCTGAAGGAGCGACCATCTCAGTATCTATATTAGTTGTTGTTTGCTATTAATCCTTCCCCTCCGTTGAGCGCTTGCTTGGCGCAGCGCACGTGACCCATCGCCGCTTTGCTCACCTTCACTTCACCTCCTCCTAGCATATACTCACCTACCTATACTCACCCATACTCACCCATACTCATCCATACTCACCTGCATCTCACCTTGCCTTTGCCTTTGCTCACTTTGCTCACTTTACCCTCGGCAACGCGGCCCCCGTTATCTTTAATATAATATTAAAGCTACTTGCTATTTTAATAATGCGATTTTTAATAAAGTTAATAAAAAGATTTAAATAAGTTTTAGAAGTTATAATAAGTCCTTTAGTATTAATACATATTTTAAAATCTTTATCTTTATTTTTTGATATCAATATAAAATTAAATTAAAATTTTATTGACTTTGACACTTTATTTTTTATTCATTTTCGCCGGCCGCCCCCAAGTGCCTTGTGAGAGAGTGGTTACTCTGGATGTGATAGTAGCTTTTTGAAGTAAGCGAACTGGTCAAGCAGACCAGTTGGTAGAATGAATGAGACTGTTTTTGGTATAAGCTCGATACCTTGGTGCCAGATTCTGGCATTGCTAACATAACCGACTCCAAGGTTTCGATGAGAATTTGGTGCGGCATCATATAAAGTGCGGTAAAGTTGTAAGATAAGAAGCTGGGCGCTGTTACGTGTGAGGCTGACTTTACCTGCAGGCCCACGTCAGAATTTTGATCCACATGACTTCTCATTCCGTCTCCACATCTAATACAACGAACTCACAAGTTGATTGTATAACGATAATAGAAGAAGGGAGGACATACACCAATTCGATGCATCATGGCTAAGCCAACAATGAGGTCATTATACTCACCACTCGGCCCATCGCAAATCAGACTCCTGACGCTGCTACCGGGCGACTCGCAAGACCGGAAAATCCAATGCACTTTAAAGCACGCCACCATACAGATCGAATCAGCTCGCGATATCCAGTATTGGAGAGTCCAAGAGACTTTATCCAGATCAAAAACGCAAAGGATTCTTCGACGATGGAAATCAATTGGACAGCCTGGGTACGAAGCATTATCATATTGCTGGGGTCCTGATGAGATCTACGACTCGATCGAGATCAACGGCCACCTGGTGCCTGTGCGGCGAGGCCTCTGGACAGCTCTTCACCATCTCAGGTATCCTTCCGACGGCAAGAAACGGGTTCTCTGGACCGATGCTTTATGTATCAATCAGGATGACCTCTCCGAGCGCTCTGATCAGGTGGCCATCATGTACGCCATATTCAACCGTGCATCGGAAGTCGTTGTCTGGCTCGGCGAAGTATATAATAAGAGCAACGTCGCGATGAAAGCCATTGCGAGGAGTGCGGAAGGCTATTCAGAGGCAGAAGCAGAGGACGGTCCACGTCCAGAGGTAGAAGTTCTTTCGGAGAGATATCAAGCGATCTTATCGTTATATAATCGCCCCTATTGGAGCCGACTATGGATACTGCAGGAGATCTGTCTTGCGAAAAAGCTAAGAGTGCACTGCGGAACAAATTCGGTCACCTGGGAACAATTCAATCACTTCTGGATGCATTTTCGACGACATGTTGGCGTGGATCGTGGCGTGTCCGAAAACTATTCAGGTCTTGGAACATCGTACGCAATTCCAGAGGGTCTGGAAAGGCTCATGGACATGATGCATCGCCGCACGTGTTTCAGTGGCATGTTGCACTTGCTGAAAGTAAGCCAGCACCTCCAATGCTGGGATGTCAAAGACCGAGTGTTTGGATTGTTGGGTCTTGTTCATCAGCCGCTCGAAAGCCGACCGCTACAAGCCGATTATTCTACGAGCCTGCAGCAGCTATATATCGATGTTATGGAATGGTACATAGAGAACGAAAAGGACAACCTGAGAGCCGAAGTATATGGCAATGATGTTTTGGAAATGAGCCACGTACTTCAGGATGCCCTAGAACATCCTTTCCAAAGAGGTCTTGGGACCATCCCAAAGTTGAATTGGAGGTCGGGCGTATCAAACGTCAAGTACCAGCTTTGGATGAAGCCCCACCAGATCATCGATCATGTCCAATTTGTCGGACCTTTGATGCAAATGCAGCAATCCCAGGATGGAAGATTCGTAGAACTGCACGTTATGGACGCGAAGCTATATGGGCTTATATTTCAGCAACAAAGTATTGCAATGCAACATTTGCCTTCCCCAGGTAGCACCTGCTGCGCCTTCATCACCATGAAAGGTGACGTTTACCTGGGCGGATCTGATGTCGAGATTGGAGATGGAATTTACTTTATTGAAAAATATGCCAACCAGAACTTATGGACCTTCAAGATCCGGAAACATGAGGGTATGCAGTGGAATGACGCCGAGGGAATAAACGTCGAGGTAACATACGCCGAGGTAACAGGCCCAGTATATCCTTGGGCACCATTTGAGGATACGCCTGATAGCACGGCATTCGTGCAACAGTTGAAAATGTCAGCACAAGCAATAGTCCCAAACTTTAGTAAGTGAATACAAGCAAGGTTTCGGAACTTGGCCGTCATTCTGATCAGTCACAGGCAAAACTACCCACCTCGCGCTCCAGCTCAGCATACGAGACATTCAGAAACTGACAGATGGCCATCATCCGACAATCAAATCTTGACCCTGTCTTGTATTGCTGCTTAGGATGGTGATCATGTGCATCAGTACTCACCTATAGCTCTACTATCAAGAGCGCCCTGTCTCAGTGTCTAAGAATGGTGGACTGAAAGACATGATGGTGTTTTATTTCATTGCCGGCTTTTCGACGAGGACCTTTTCATTTGGCACTTCTGTGCTTTCCTAAGGATCTTCATCTTGATTCGCTAGCTGTCCTCAAAATTCAAAACAGACGCCGCAGACGAGATAAACACCTAGGTCATCCCGACGATAAAGGAGTCCTGTACAGTGTACAAAATACCTCCCTATCCAGCTCAGCAGATGCACATGCTTCCTCCTCTCCCCTTTCTCCCAAGTCCCCCAAACCCACAATCAATATATCCCCATCATAGGATAGTTCCAACTCTCGGCCACGGTCGCAATTTCCAATCCCGTCATAAACAGGAATATCAGGCCACCTACAAAACGGCCTCGTGAAAGCAACTCCCTGAGAGACGGTATTCTCTACATATTTAGTTCCGATTGTTTTTGAAGGGGCGGAGGAGGTTAAACTTGGTTTCTCACTAGTTGATTAGGGAGTAGAGGAGCGAGTATGAGGTTGAGTTGGACGCGGGAGGATAACCTGATTGTCCGGCTGAGACCCTTGCTAGAGAGCTAACTTGTCTACATTGCAGAATGCTGAGAGGTACCCCACTAACGAGTCTAAATATTCGTAGTGTCATTTTTCGTTATGTCAAAAAAAAAAAATTTGAGGTAATTCGCACGAGTACGATATCGTTGAATTTTGACATTCGGTAAATTGTGAAGGTGAATAACGGATTACGTGGAATTGCTCGAGCGGGATGCAAAATGGGCCTCCAGCAATTCTTGCAGCATCGTCTAATTTTAGCTAGGACAGAAGTAACTATGGCTGAGGAGTCGAAACAAGCCCCCAAACCTTTCTCTCACCTTGCTCACCTGTTCTCACCCGTGTCACCAGCCACCAACCTGCTACTCACCCTCGCCTCACCCACTCACTTCAGCTCACTTAGTGATACCGATAAAGCAGCCTTGCTCACCTTTCCAAACAGAAACGGATTCTTCTCATGTTAGGATTGATGGCTGATAACCGGCTGTTCTAACACACTTGCCATCACAAAGCACGAAGAGAGGATGATCCAGACTCATCCGGGACACACTCTTTTTCTGCAGTGGCATGATGGTTGGCCCTGGTCAAATAGCCTCATTGGCCAAGTATCTCGAATTCCATATGGCATTAGGGGCAGCGGCAAGACGGGCGTTGTCAATAAATAACAGTCTTCATCCGAAAACTGGATCTCAGTGAAATTTCCTCTCAGACTGACAATCGCAAGTGAGACTGACAGCAACTGGCCTTCGTCTTCGGAATTTGCGCTCACAAGCTTGCTGCCCATGCAGTACCTGGCAAGGTCCCAAGATATTTCCATGTATTTCAGACTCGTGAAAGGTCTCACTTGTAAGATCTTACAATACACTTCGACCCACGAAACTTTGTAATCATAGTCTTGCTCTATGTTGAAGCTATGTTTTAGTACAGCGGTTGTCTTAAATATGTCACTTACAAGTGCCCTCAGACAGCGAACACTGAATTTACGACATCTCGAGTGAGTCATGAGCACTCCAGCCACTTCGTCAAATCATGTGGAGAGCAAGTGTTTTGGATACTACTTTGGAAAGTATAAAAAGATAGTGAAGATGCCCTCTTGAAAGCACATACCATACAATCTTCCAATATCAACAAAAAAGTGGTTTGGAGTTGAGCGCTCCGCCACGAAGAACATGCTAGAAAAGCAATCGAACTTATCATATCATTTCTTAAAGACGGTAGTGGCTGGACACGAAGTTGATACCTAGCATGACCCTTAGACTTCAACAGATGTAATCTTGTCGTGGAGGAGACTGACAATTGACAACAATCTTCATCCGAACTCTAGGTTTCCAAAATTTGACAACACAAAATCACGTGGCTCCACAAAACATCTACTTATGGTTCTTAGGCCAGCGGGATAGAGACTTGGTTACCACTACATCTATGCGTGTGGAAGCTATTATGAAATCTCTAACATTTTTACGTCGACCATCCTTTTCAGTATCATCGTCTCTAAGTGTTTGATGATTTTGGTAAGAGCCTTGAAGTTCTGAACATAACAATCCTCTTCTTAATATGCCGTACACAATGAGGAGCTGTAGGAGCTTGGGAAGGCGGATAAAACATATGCCGCCTCGCGGTGACTGATAAAGCTAGAACCCAAATACATCACTTCAAATCATGTCTCACCGATGTATAACAAGATCCACTAGATCATTGTTATTACATATTCATTCCCTACTTGACATAACGAGGTTTCATATGGCAAAGATGCCATTCCCTAGCTCAGTTTATAAAGGTAGATGTACGCATTTGAATTACGTATTTTCAAGTAAATCGATAGAAAGGAATAATTCAACCATAATACCCTTCCATAATAAAATACACGTGCTGTTCAAATATATAAATGGAGGCAAGATGTTCGCTAGGCTCGACGAAGAACTCAAGAACCAGAAGAGGAAACCGAACAAATACAGAACCCAAGGCAAGTCTGTTACTGCTTGTCCTGCCACTAAAATCATGTTTGAAATTCGTGAACAAGTGCGAGAGAGCTCGCTAAGTCCTTCTAAAACATGCATGCTGAAAGCTGTTGGTAGCTAAACTTGAACTTGATCCGAATGAAAATCCCAGACACTTGACAACAAAACTTCATCCCATGCTAGCTAGGTTTCAAAGCCCCAGCTTCCAGCATCTAACCATCTCCAGCAACCTCTTCTTCGATCGTCAAAAGCGTTCCGCTACCTTCTCTGAATCATTATTAATGAGGCTCCTACTCGAGAATTACAAGGGCACCCAAGCCTTTGCTGGCTTTTTTGTTTCTATTTTGGCTAATCCATATCGTGAAAGTGGTGCAAGCATATTTAAGTGCATAATCGATAGCGTTACTCGTACATATGACTCACTGCTTGGTCGTTACTGGTAAACAGCTTCAAAGTAGAAAGAAAGTGCGGCCGCAGAATCGATAGTACATCAGAAAATAGTGGCAGCGGCATGTGAGCTGGTCATTGGTTGAAATGACAAATATAAAAGCGAGCAAGAGGCTGTCAAGCTTCGGCAGCGATACGGTACAATTCTAGCCAGGCGATTGAGAGGCTCCTTCCAGCCACGAGCAGGAAATCAAACCTTGTCAAGGAGTGGAATTGGAAATACAGTGTGAGTCAGCAAACGAGAGATGTGGAGGGTGAAAGGGGTTTCTCCAATAGTGGGAGCACATTAGTGGACTAGGCTGGGGTTCTCAACACTTGACAACAAACTTCGTCCAAACTCGAAGCTACTACCACTCGACAACAAATATTTTTGTGGCCTGCAACTAACCGGCCACAAACATCAAACCCCAATGCGACTAAAACGAGTAATGGTGATGATTTCCAAGGGAATGGTGGCTCGACCGGAGGAACATCTGAGAAGTGTTTAGATAAGCACTTATTATCAAATCCAAGACCATAATTTGAGCAGGTCATGGCAAATTGGACACTCAACATTAACGGAATTGATCTCGATAGCGCGTGTGTCTTTCGCTTTAATACTGATAGTGAGAGTATGGTTGATCGTTGGATGTCGTTCGAGCTAGCTGTTCCCCATAAAACGGACATAAGACAGTTCTCTTTATACTTTTGTCACAAATCGCTGTCACTTAACCGTCCGTTGTCACTACCCGTCCGGTATCACTTTTTTTTCCGGGCTATGTGGTGATTATAGCTTAGTTCCAAAGACTAGGGAGAAGCTCAGAAAAGTATTTTCCCGAACTCGAAAAGAGCGTAGGCTCGAGTATACAGGACTTGCAGAATATAAAATATATTCGGTGACTCGGGTACGGATTAGTATCGCCAGCTCTATCGAATTCTTTGTAGAGCATTACTTAGGGTGTTGAAGGCTTTATATAGACGCAAGCCTCGAGGGTGAAGCACTGGACACTACGCCTTCCACTCACCCCCCTTAATCACCGAACTCACAATATGAATCTGCACTTGCACCGGCCATGCCTTGCCTTCCAAGCTTTCTACAACCTCTCTGGCTTCCACTCTTCGAACGTGCAGATAGGTGGTAGATATGAAAACAGACCCCCCCGCATCAAAAGCATGATAGAAATAAGTAACGTCCTCGAATCGGATAAAGAACTATCGCCCTTGCCAACAGCTTTAGTAAGTCACTAGCAGAAATCTTCACATCACAACTAGATCATACAAAACTAAAGCACTCGCCAAATTGGAAGCTACAGGGTAGCGTGGGGAGGGAGCGCGACTGAGTGTGCGAATCTGGTATCTGGGTGCGACGCCTTGGTGATTTGCCAGGGGAGGAGACTGTAGTTGAAGGTTGTCACGATGTTTTGATGGAGAGAAGAGCGAAGAGAAAGGAGAGAAATCGATAAAAAGAATGTGGGTATCAGTGGCAAGTGCCTTGGTGAGAAAAGAAGGTGCGAGGTTGAGCTGATGTGCGAGGTGCGTTCCTATTACAAAGACATGAAATGTTGTCAGATAGAAACGACTCAAAAAAACTTCATTCAAGAAAAGCTATGCAGCTGATCAAGCTCTCTCCTCTTGGAGGCTCTAACCAATGTTTCAGCAAACCTGCCGTCCATGCAATGCCAACCAATCGCTCAAAACAAATTAAAAACAAATAT
>CAVPKM010000007.1:0-157567 GCA_963705725.1 uncultured Gammaproteobacteria bacterium | reverse complement strand
TCCCGGGCGATGAATGTTGTTTTCACTTGCTCACTTGCAGAAGTTAAGCCGATAGCTGCTCCTCTAAATTTTTCCATTGCATCAGGAAATTGATTGCTTGCCGTAGAAGTTCTAGCCAAAATATTTTGAAGAGAGGCCATGTTTTCGGAGGTAAATAATTTTTTGAAGCTTTCATCCATCCCTTTGAAGCTGTCCCCCATCGTCTTTAAACCGTTTGTTACATCTCGAAGCGCCTCGTTCAATTGTAACAATAGTGAAGGTTCAGAAGGAATAACTGGGTAGGGTTCTCCATCACGTTTTAATAGTGGCGGCGCAGCAGGAGTTTTCGCTTTTAAACCTACAAAAGTCACTCCTGTAATACCTTGTTGCATGAGGGTGGCAGTTGTACTGGTGGTAATAGGCGCTTTTTGATCAACCTTTATTAACAAGCGAACTTCTTGAGGATCTTGTTTATCAATACTAATTTTTTCTATATAGCCAACATCTACTCCATTGAACTTGACAGGGCCTCTATCCGTGAGTCCTGTTACCGGTTCTTTCATAAAGATAAGATAATATCTATAATGCCTCGCATGATCTGTTGAGAGCCAAAAGACAAGCGCTACGATTGCAAGCGATAAGATAACCACATAGATTCCAACGGCAGTATAATTTACTTTTGGGTCCAAAATTCACTCCTTATTGATTGACCCTGTTTTCGTAGGCGCCTTTTAGTCTTTCTGCACGAAAGTTAGAAAAATAATTTTTAATGATAGGATGTTCCTGCTTAACTAATTTATTCATTGGTAAGGTAGCAAGGAGCTTTTTTTCACCTAAAAATGCAACTCGATCTGTAATACTCCAAAGCGTATCAAGATCATGAGTGACGACTATAATAGTCAAATTTAACACATTGCGTAAATCTAAAATTAATTGATCTAAAGCTTGAGCACTAAAAGGATCTAAGCCAGATGTCGGTTCGTCTAAAAATAAAAGCTCTGGATCTAAAGCAATTGCACGAGCAAGCGCCGCCCTTTTTTGCATCCCTCCGCTTAATTCAGAGGGGTATTTATTTGCAGCATCAAGTGGAAGACCAGTTAACGCTATTTTTAAGAAAGCAATTTCTCGTTGCAAAGCATTTGATAATTTTGTTTGTGTTCTTAGTGGAAATAGTACATTTTCTAGCACTGTTAGCGAGCTAAATAACGCGTTTTGCTGAAACATTACTCCCCAGCGTTGTTGTATTTTTCTAATTTGTCTTTCACTTAAAGTGACCATATTTTTACCGAAAATACGGATAGAACCTGTATCAGATTTTAATAATGTTAAGATAGCCCTTAGCAAGGTGGTCTTCCCTCCTCCGCTTTCACCCACAATCCCAAGTATTTCATCCTGATAGATATCCAAATCCACATCGTTTAAGATCAAATGGTGGTTAATCTTGACAGAAAGCTGGTCAAGCTTAATTATCGCATCTTTTTTATTAGCAACATTTGCAACCATTGATGCTCACATATTTAATTTGCTATAGACGATTGAATATGCCGCATCTGCAAGAATGATTAAGAAAATAGATTGAACTACGCTTTTGGTAGTTTGTATCCCAACACTATCGGCACCTGTTGTTACCCTGAATCCTTGAAAACAGCCGACCATGGCAATAATTACAGCAAAAGCAGGCGCCTTAGCAAGACCCATCAGTAAGGTATTCACAGGAACAATATCACGAAAACGTCCTAAAAAGTCACCATATTGGATACCAAAAAATACTTTTGTCATCATCATCCCCCCTAAGACTCCAAATATATCAGCCCAAATCATTAATAACGGAAAAGCTACCACAGCCGCAAAAACCCGCGGAATGACTAAGATGTCAAAGGGAGAAAACCCCATTGTTTTAAGTGCATCAAGCTCTTGATTAATTTTCATTGTTCCAATTTTTGCTGTAATTGCAGAACTGGTCCTACCCGCTCCAATGATTGCAGTGATTAATGGCCCAAATTCTCGAAATATGGCTTGACCAACAAGATTAACAATAAAAACATCTGCACCATAATTTTGTAATTGTATTCCGAGCTGATAAGCAATCACCACGCCGATAAGAAAAGAAAGCAAGGCAATAATAGGTAGGGCACGATAACCCATTTCTTCTATAGAATTAAGAAATGAACGCGACTGAAGTGCGCTAAAGTTTTTGATGGAATGAAAAAACATAAAGAAAAATTGACCGGCAAAAGCCAGGTATAAATCAATTTGCCAAATTTTAGTGAATACTTCCTGGCCAACCACATGAAAAAAACTTGCTTTTTGTGGAGGTTTTGGCGCATGACGGATAGTTTCTTCCTTGCTTGCAATCAAATCCAATAATGCTTGATGCTCAACAGCTAGACCAAGAATTTCAACGCTCAACCACCTTTCACTCGCTGCTGCAATAAACTGTCGAAATAGAATCGCTCCAGCTGTATCTAAATGGGTTAATTCATTGGCATCAACCACTGCTTTTCTTCCAGCAAGAGAATGTTTTTGTTGAATTTTTTTTTGTAAAGCAGGAACGTTAACCTTAGTCCAATCTCCGATCAGATAATAGGTATTATGAAGATAATTAAAATCTGCGGAATGTAGCGCAGTCAAAAAAGCATTTGTCATTATCATCCTTGTTAGACACTTGGGCTAAGCAATAATAAGTTAAAGTGCTCTAGTATAACCAATTTGGAATCTGGGTCTCTAATTTTTTTAAGGCAGCACGCCGCTCTTGATAATCTGACAAGTAATTCTGTACAGTAGCCCAGAACAGTGGTGAGTGATCAAAATGAATCGTATGAACTAGCTCATGAACAATGACATAATCCACTATATTAATGGGTAGAAATAACAATTTTGCATTAAGGTTAATATTTTTTGCTCGAGAACAGCTTCCCCATCGAGTTTTTTGAAACCGTACGCTAACCTTTCCATAAGGTAAACGGTACTGCTTACTCCACCTTTCCAGCATGGGAATCAGGAAGGTGGTCGCCTTGTGGCAAAACCACTTTCTAAGTAAATACAATGAATCTTTGTGATATTCTGAATAAATTTTAATTTCTCTTGTTTTCAAATCGTAATTTAAGCGTGCTACTTGGTTAATCGCATAGGAAACTTGCCAGGTCTCTTTCACTGCTTCTAATTCGATCAAATTTGGAAGCGCTTGATCTAACCTAGATGAGCAAGCTAGGTGCCAATTTTGAGTAATCCAGTTTTTTTTCAATGTCAAAAAACTCATTGCTTTCTGTTGAGTAATTTTTTTCGGAGTAACAAGCTCTAATCCTTTGCTTGAGATGCGAAGAATAAGACGACGACAACGAGCACTGATTCTAATTGTGAAAGGCGGCGGCCAATCAAGATCATTCATTAATAATAACTTCTGATATTATTACCTCACTTTCTGGAACATCTTGATGACCCATTTTGTTCGTAGTCCCCACTTGTGCAATTTTATCTACTACATCCATACCCTTCACTACTTTTCCAAAAACACAATAACCATAACCTTGAGGAGTAGCTGCACTAAAATCTAAAAAATGATTATCTTTAAGGTTAATGAAAAATTGAGAGGTTGCGGAATGTGGATCGCCTGTACGTGCCATAGCAAGTGTGCCACGATGGTTTTTTAAAGCATTTTTAGCTTCATTTTGTATCGGTTCCCTAGTTTTCTTTTGATTCATGCTAGATTCAAACCCACCACCTTGAATAACAAAACCTGGGATGACACGGTGAAAAATCGTGTTATTATAAAAATCTTTTGCATATTGCAAAAAATTGGCACTTGTGTTGGGTGTATTCTCATGATCCAACTCGATATCTATCTGTCCAAAATTTGTTATTAGGGAAATCATTATCTTTGTCCTTCTGCTGAATAGTTACAATAAAATTATGGTATTTAGAATTGCTGATAAGATCAATCAAAAAATTTAGGGCTAAAGTGAGACAACATGAATAACCCAGATTTTTTATTAAATATAACGACTGACGATTGGGTATTGACACCAAATCGGCGACTCGCCACTTTTTTGCGACAATATTATGATGAATATCAATTGGCTCAAGGCAGGGATGCCTGGAGTAATCTTCAAATTTATCCTGTCTCTAACTGGACTGAAATCTACTGGGATAAAACAGTTCATGATTCACGCCTTGTTCTCACTGATGTCCAAGAAATACTTACTTGGGAGCAAGTTATTCGTGACTGTACGACAGATGAAATTTTGCTGAATTATACTACAACTGCTAAAGCAGTCAAAGATACCTGGCAATTAATAAACCATTGGCTATTGCCAATTGAAAAACTTTCGCAGGATAATTTAATTGAAGTCCAGCATTTTATGTGCTTTGTTAACCACTTTATACAAAGATGTGATGAGAAACATTACATTAGTCGAGCGGAGCTTCTTCCTGGCTTAATACACAATATAAAAGCATTAACTCCATTCTTGCCAACACATATTTATTTCATCGGCTTTGAGGACTTTTCGCCGGCTTTGCAAACATTAAGAGATAACCTTAAGCAACATTGTGAAATTAAAGATTTATCAATTTATCAAGTCAAGAAAGCCACTACGGCCCTAGCGCCTTTTCCCGATGATGAAACAGAACTTCGAGAAATGGCAAGATGGGCTTACCGCTCGCACATGGAAAAACCCAACGCTGTTATTGGCTGCATTATTCCAAATTTAACTGAAAAACGTGAGCAGGTTCTCAGGATTTTTACTGAAGTCTATTTTGCAGAAGCCATAGAAATAGAGACGTTGCCGTTCAACATTTCAGCTTCACGTCATTTAAGTGATTACCCTATTCTTAAAAGTGCGATTCAGATACTTGATTTTCAGCTTGGCGCTTGTTTACATAATGAATTTAGCGAGTTATTGTTATCACCATTTATCGGGGAAGCAATCAGTGAAATAAATGAACGCGCATTATTTAACACTTGGCTACAATCCAATTGTGAGATGTATATTGACGTTAATCGCCTTATTGACTCTAGTCCACTTCAAAAAATCTGTCCAAAATTCCATGCTAGATTAATACAAATAAAAAACTTCAAACAATCAGTTGTCAATACTAAGCTAGAGAATTTAATCAATGATTTCATCAAACAACTGCAAATAATGGGTTGGCCGGGTGAAGCAAGCTTGAATAGTATTGAGTATCAAGTCGTTGAACGCTTTAGAAAAAGTTTCGATGAATTAATTACATTTGAAAAATTTTTTTCAAAAATAACAATTAAGCAAGGCATTGGCTTATTAATTAAATTGCTTCAAAACACATTATTTCAAGCCAAAACAAACGAAAACGCGCCTATTCAAATATTAGGTTTACTGGAAGCATCTGGCTTGTTATTTGATAAACTCTGGGTAAGTCAGCTTAATCACGAAACTTGGCCCGCCCCGATCAAGCCCAATCCTTTTATTCCTGTTGCGATTCAAAAAAAATATCAGATGCCGCATGCGACATGTGAACGTGAATTGCAATATAGTATTTCTTTGACACAGGGTTTTATTCGAAGTGCTAAAGAAGTAATTTTTAGTTACGCATTGATGGATGGCGAGCGTCAACTCATGCCAAGTTCCTTGGTCAGTCATCATCCTTTAATGACTTTTGATCCTACTTCTTACTTATCACTTGAAAAAAAAATTTTTAGAACAAAAGAATTGGAAACTTATTTTGATGAAACAGGCCCACCTGTTGAGGGGACGTTATCTAAAGGCGGCAGCGCCTTATTTAAAGCACAAGCTGCCTGCCCTTTTCGGGCATTTGCTAAATATCGGCTTAATGCAACAAGTATGGAAAATATTCAATTTGGACTTTCACCAGCAGACCGTGGGAAAATAATACATCATGTTTTAGCAGCTATCTGGAATGAAATAAAATCTCATCAGCAGTTATGTCAATTCTCACCAGAAGAACTAACAAATTTTATTTTTAACAAAGTACAAATTTCACTTATATCCTATCAAAATAAAAAGCCCTATACACTTAGACCTACAACAATTTCCCTCGAATCTACACGTATTGTTAACCTAGTAGTTGAATGGTTGAATTTAGAAAAAAATCGCATGCCATTTTCAGTAATAAAATGCGAAACAAAAGAAATGGTAAAAATTGGCAAGATTACCGTTGAACTTCAACTGGATCGAGTGGATCAATTACCGGATGAAACACATATACTTATTGATTATAAAACTGGAAAAGTGCATTTTTTAGATTGGTTTGGAGAGCGCCCTAACGAACCGCAACTGCCACTTTACAGTATGAGTGATAGCCATAATTTGTCTGGTATTTTTTTTGCTCAAGTCCGGAGAGGTGATTTAAATTTTCAAGGGATTAGTGAAAATAACAACAATATAAGCCATGCTATTTCGCTTGTAGATTTAGAAAAATATGATTTGATGTTCAGTAGTTTTGCTGAGATGAGCGCATATTGGTATGAAAAATTAAATAATTTATCTGAAGCATTTTGTCAAGGTGTTGCCACTATCGATCCTAAAGAAACCACTACTTGTCAATTTTGTGATTTACAGACATTTTGTAGAGTCTAACCCAATATGAAAAAATTAATTGATGAAAAAGAACGCGCACAAGCAATAGATACAAGATATTCTTTTATTGTGCAAGCTCCAGCAGGTTCTGGAAAAACAGAATTGCTAACTCAAAGATTTTTAGCGTTATTAGCAAAAGTTAAACATGCTCCCGAAGAAATTGTTGCCATTACATTTACACGTAAAGCAGCGGGTGAAATGCAAACTCGCTTGCTTGAATCGTTGCTCGCTGCAGAAAATTCAGCTCCTTTATCAGATCATGAGTTACAAACCTGGAAGCTTGCTAAAAAAGTTCTCGATAGAGATAAAAAATATAACTGGAATTTATTAAAGAATCCTAATCGTTTGCGTATTTTGACAATTGATTCGCTTTGCGCACAAATTACTAAAGCTGCGCCCATTCTTTCTCGCTTTGGATCGATACCTAATGTCATTGAAGATGCAAGAGTCTATTACCAAAAAGCGGCAAGAGCGCTTTTAACACAGATAGAGGATTCTACTTCTTGGAGTGAAGAATTAAAAAAATTATTAATTCACCTCGACATTAATTTTAATCTTTTAGAAAATTTATTCATTGGAATGCTAGCTAGGCGTGATCAGTGGTTGGGATTTATAATGGAGCAACGTAGTTCTCCCAAAGCAAAAGAAAGATTAGAACTTGGATTGAAAAATTTAATTGAAGATACATTACAATCTGCACTCAACAGTTTATCACCCGAAATACGGGCAGAATTATTATCCTTGATGGTTTTTTCTGCGAAGAATTTACATCAAACTAATTCCTCTTCCAATATTTTATCTTGTGTTACCCTCACTCATTTTCCAAATGCAGAAGCATCTGAAGTGACGTACTGGAAGGAAATGGCTGAATTACTGCTTACCAAAGAAGGTAATTGGCGACGTACAATTAATAAAAATAATGGCTTCCCCTCTTCTGTTGATGCGGTTAATCAAGAACAAGCGCGACTCTTTAAAACGATGAAATGCAAAATGTTGAATTTTTTAAATACAATTCATCCCTATTCAGATTTATTATTGGTTTTTAAAGAAATAATGCAGCTGCCCTCTTCCACTTATACAAACAGCCAATGGGAAGTTGTTTCGTCATTAATAATACTTCTTCCAATTTTGGTTGCACATTTAACTCTAATATTTCAAGATGAAAATGTTGTCGATTTTATTGCGATTACTCAAGGTGCGACTCATGCGCTTGATAATTCAAATTGTCCTACGAATCTTGCATTAAATTTAGATTATAAAATTCAACACTTGTTAGTAGATGAATTCCAAGATACGTCTTTAACTCATTTGAGATTACTTGAATTATTAACTGCTGGATGGGAATGTCATGACGGTCGAACCCTGTTTTTTGTCGGCGATCCGATGCAGTCTATTTATCGATTCCGTGAGGCGGAAGTTAGTAATTTTTTGCAAGTAAAAAAATATGGATTAAATCAAAAAAAACTCATTTCACTAAATTTAAAAACGAATTTTCGCTCTAATCCCGCAATTGTCAACTGGTTTAATCTAAAATTAAAATCTATCTTTCCAAAAAAAGAAAATATAGAGCTTGGCGCAATTAAATTTAACGATTCGCTTGCCTTCTCAAATCAACAAGAAGGAGGAGTTGAATTTCATACCTTAAACACATCTAATGAAGAAGCAGTTCATATCGTTAATTTAATAAAAAAAGAAATCACTGAGAATGTCAATCAATCCATCGCTGTTTTGGGTAGATCAAGAAATCATCTCCAATCCATAATAAGTGAGTTAAAAAAAACCAAAATTCTATTCCAAGCTGTAGAAATTGAAAAATTAATTCACTCTTCTGCAGTTAGAGATTTATTTGCATTAACCAAGGCAACTTTTCAACTAGGCGATCGTGTTGCTTGGTTATCTATATTACGTGCACCTTGGTGTGGATTAACGCTTAATGATTTATTTATCATTGCCAATGCTTATATAAATACAACAATTTGGGAAACGATAAAAAATTTTCATCAGCTGACTAATTTATCTTTTGAGGGAGTCTCTCGATTGCAACGAATCGTCCCTATTCTTGAAAGACTTCTTTATTGCAGAGGGCGTGGAGATATAAGGCAGGAAATTTCTTACGCGTGGTATTTACTTGGTGGACCGGCATGTTTAGAAGAAGAATATGAAATTCAAAACATACAAAGTTATTTTAATTTGCTTGAAAAGCATACCAAAAAAAATAAAATTGATTTTGAACAACTAGAACAGCAGCTTCACACAGCATACTGCTCCCATAGTCCTCCTAATCCTCAAGTGCAATTAATGACAATTCATAAAGCTAAGGGATTGGAATTTGATGTAGTTATTTTACCTAGTTTAGAAAAAAAACCAGCGATAGATGAAAATCGTTTACTAATTTGGCTAACCAGACAAAATTCTCAAGGAGTAACTGACTTAATTTTAGCGCCGATTAAACCCGTTGAATCAAAAAATGATGTGATTTATCAATACATCAAAGAGAGAAATAAACAAAAAAATGCATTTGAAGTGATACGCTTGTTATATGTTGCGGTGACTCGTCCTAAAAAAAAGTTACACCTCCTTGGTTCTCTTACATTGGATAAATCTACCAATGAAGTTAACACTCCACCTACTGGAAGTTTTATGAATTTATTATGGCCTGTGCTTGAAAATGAATATAAACAAATTTCTCTAATAAATCAAAATCAACCACTTGCATCTTTAGAGACCAAAAACAATCTTCATCGATTGGGTTTAAATTGGAAAAATGTCGTCAATTCTCCTGAATTAATTTATTCTCCAAATAAAGGAAATTATCAAATTAATCGTTCCACTTCACAAATGAATTTAATTGGAAAATTAATTCATGAATATCTGGACTATTTTAGCCAAATAACCCTCTCTAAACCCTGGGATGAATATTTTCATGATGAAATTGACATAATTAAAAACAAATTTTTTCAGCTTGGCATGCTAGAAAGCGAAATTGTTTCATCTAGTAACTTGCTGCTAAAAGCAATTGAAAAAACGCTTAAAGATAATCGAGGTCAATGGATTCTTTCTAGACAACATTTAGCAGCACGAAGTGAATTTGAATTATCTGTAAAAGAAAATGATAAAATACAACATTATCGATTAGACAGAACTTTTATTGATGAAACGGGAATAAGGTGGATAATTGATTATAAAACTGGGAACTTAACTAAAGAAATGCTCCCTTCTTTAACAATCGTAAAAAAACACTATGAGCAACAACTTAATCAATATGCCCGTGCTTTTCAATTATTAGAAAATAGAAAAATAAAACTCGGAATTTATTTTCCATTGTTTTCTGGCTGGTATGAATGGGAATATCAAGAGGGATAAATGTCTATAGATTTAAGCAAAAAATTAATTGTGGCAATTTCTTCACGTGCGCTTTTTAATCTAGATGAAAGTAACCATGTCTATGAAACTGAAGGAGTAGAAGCGTATGCTGCCTATCAAGTTCAACATGAAAATACACGATTAGAACCCGGCGTTGCTTTTTCATTAGTGCAAAAATTTTTAAGTCTAAATCAAGAAGCGGATTTGGTCGAAGTTATTTTAACGTCTAGGAACAGTGCTGACACTGGTCTTCGAGTATTTAATAATATTCAACATTATCAACTCGATATCACCCGCGCAGTTTTCACAACTGGTCAAAGTCCTTACCCTTATATCAAGGCTTTTGGAGCGCACCTATTTCTATCTACTAATCAAGAAGATGTAAAAAATGCGCTAATGGCAAATTGTGCTGCTGCTCAAATTTTGCCTAGGGATGGTTCGTTTGCTTCGGGTGAGCAATTACGTATAGCATTTGATGGCGATTCTGTTTTATTTTCTGATGAAGCGGAAAAAATTTATCAGCAATGCGGTCTTCAGGCATTTACCCATAATGAAATTGCATCAGCCCATACCCCCTTGCCAGGCGGTCCATTCAAAGGCTTTTTAGCAGCATTGCATCGATTACAAAAAGCATTTAAAACAGATAACTATCCTATTCGCACCGCGCTGGTGACCGCACGTTCTGCTCCAACGCATGAGCGTATTATACGAACCCTACGCGCTTGGAATATTCGTATTGATGAAGCGATTTTTTTAGGAGGCCTAGATAAAGGTAACTTCTTGCAAGCCTTTGGTGCAGATATTTTTTTTGATGATCAAGTAAAGCATTGTCAATCAGCCAATCAACATGTAACAACGGGCCATGTTCCCCATGGTATTACCAATCATAATCATTCATCACAGGATTGAAACGTTAAGGATAGGGTTCAGTCATACTGACTGGAACAGCTTGGCAACTTGGACTAATTCCTGCCAATCGATAACCTGAAGGTATAGAATAATCGCTTGCTGGTGGGCACTTTGAATTACAAGCCGATTCATTTGCTGTTGCCATTGTATTTGTTTCTGTGCTTGTGGCTGTATTCAGTGTTTGAAAAGTTTCTGTAGGATGTGATATCACGGTCGTGACGCCAGTAGGTATAGTGGGTTCTTCAGATGTTATAGTTGGCGAAACCACTGTAGTTGCAGGAGAAATAACAGGCAAGGTGGTCGTAGGTGCAAATGGCACTACGGTAGCGGCGCTAGTCACTGGGATGACGGCTTGTCTTGTTGTAACAGGCGAAATTACTGTTCGAGGATGCCCTATCACTGTTCGATAAGGTGTAGGGACAAGGTAGCTTTGATAGGCTGGCGTGTGTCTGATTATCGTTTGCGCTTTGCTAACGTGACTGAGTAAACTGAGTAATAAGATAAATAAGCATGATAACTTTCTATACATACATAACCCAACCTTTTAAATTCTGTTTTTTGCTTTTAATTTAATATATGTAAATAATAGGACATATTTATAGATATTTGATTTAAATTTCCTTAAAATCCCAAGTTTTTCACCTCTCCTCTTGCTGAAGAAATGAAAAATTGCTTATAAGCGCAAATATCATAAAATATTATTTCATCAGAATTCTAAGGAGAAAATTGTGAGCGATCAAATTAAATTGCCTTTTTTTACTCTCTTGCTTCTTATTTCTTTTGCTTCAGTCAATGCTGTTCTTTTTACCCCTGCATTGCCGAATATAGTCAATTTTTTTCATATTTCAGCATCGATTTCTCAACAAACAATAACCTGGTTTTTGATTGGTTACGCGTCGGGGCAATTAATCTATGGCCCGCTTGCCAACCGTTTTGGAAGAAAACCTGCTCTTTATGCAGGAATTAGCATTCAAATATTAAGTAGCCTATTATGTGTTTTTTCAGGTGTAATTCATTATTTTTCATTGCTAGTCATCGCTCGGTTTTTTTTAGCACTTGGTGCAGGAGTGGGGCTTAAAATAACATTTACTTTAGTCAATGAATGCTTAGAGCCTAAAAAAGCCAGCCAAAAAATATCGCACTTAATCTTAGCCTTTGCGATTACACCTGGTTTATCTGTGACACTTGGGGGCATTTTAAACACCTATTTCAACTGGCAGAGTTGTTTTTATGCGGGAGCCATCTACGGCTGCATTCTATTAATTTTATCCACCCAAATACCTGAAACAAAAAAGAAATTAGATTACCAGGCCTTAAACATCAGACACTTATTATTTAATTATTCAAAACAATTTCAAAATAGAGACCTAATTTTAGGTGGAATACTTATGGGACTGTCGACGTCCTTTATCTATGTATTTGCAGCAATTACACCATTTATCGCAATTTCCCTATTCCACATGTCAAGTTTTGACTATGGGTTAGCAAATTTATTGCCATCTGTTGGATTATTTTTGGGTTCGCTTACTTCGGCAAGATTATCTACCACGTTAACCAAATCAATAAAAAAAGGAATTCAAATTAGTGCATTTGGAGTTGTATTAATGTTTTTAGCATTTTTATTAAATTTACCGAGCATCATTTTTTTATTCGTAACGACTATCGTCATCTATTTCGGTCTATGTTTTATTCTAGCGAATGCCTCTTCCCTTGCTATGCATCACGCTGAAGATAAAGCATACGGGTCGGCTGTAATGAGTTTTCTTAATATGGGAACGGCTACAATTCTCACGCTTTTTACAGGATTAATTTCAATTAGCCCATCCCTGCTTCCAATCATTTTTGCCTTATTATGTGTCTCAACCATGATTATCTATACAGCTGCATCACGAAGGGTCTAATAACTTAGTTAAATTAGTAACTGCTCACGGGGTAAGAGCCTGTTCAACGCACAAACGTTCATAGTAGTTACGTTAAATTAAAATCGCTTCGTGTAAGTATGACAGTAAGGTTTCTGCTGCATTTTTGTATAATAATCCTGATGAAAAGACTCCGCTTTCCAAAAGGTATTAACTGGAAGCACTAATGTCGCTACCTTACAACCTTTATTTTCTAAAATAGTGACAAGATCTTCCGCAACTTGTTTTTGCATTTGATCATAATAAAAAATTGCACTTCTGTACTGCGAACCATGATCAGGACCTTGCCCATTGCTTTGTTCTGGATCATGAATTTCAAAAAAATATTTAAGTAAAGATTCATAGCTTAACATCTCTGGCGAATAAAGAATTCGAACTGCCTCAACGTGACCTGTTATCCCATCACATACGACTTTATAATCAGGATTAGGAAAAGTTCCACCCGTATAACCAACTTCTGTTTTAAGAACGCCAGGTAATTGTTTAAAAAAATATTCCACTCCCCAAAAACAACCTGCTGCAAGTATTGCCTCTTCCGTGTCTAAAATTTCTGTATTTTCGATAAAATCCAGGCTGAGTGAATTGACACAATATCGCTTATTTTTTTCTGTCAACCTCTCTCCTTCAAATACATGACCGAGATGGGCCTGACAATGGCTACAAATAATTTCTTGCCGTAAGCCATCTGGATCTGGTCTTGACAAAACAGCTTTAGGCACAGCTATGTCAAAACTTGGCCAACCGCAACTTGAAATAAATTTTGAATCCGATTGAAATAGGGCCTTGCCACATGCGCGGCATAAATACGTCCCAACTCCGTGCTGAAGATTATATTCTCCAGTACTTGGTGGCTCCGTTGCTGCATTACGAATAACATGGAGTTGCTTTGGCGTTAAACTGCGATCTTTATTCTTCATCAATTAGGAATTCCCTATTTTATGGTAACTGCTCACGGTGTAAGAGTTTGTTCCATTAAATCTCGAAGCATAGCCTATATGAGTAAAATTTGCGCGAGAATGACAGTTTTTGTACCGATTTTAAAGGGGTAGACATCGTTGACTTAATACTAATTTAATATTGTGCTCATATAATGTCGGCAGTAATTATTATTTTTTTAGGAGTTTATTTTATGCAAGAACCTTCATTGAAATTAGTTCAGGAAGAGGTTGACATCTACCAGCTTCCCCCTCCCGAAGTGGTGGCGGAATGGATCACGCGAACCGGTGAAATTACTATAGGGGATGTCCATGCTAATAATCTGTATCTCTTGCACCTATTCCTTCGATTTGGAATAGTATCGGGTATTAATCAAGCGGAATATCAGGAACTGGTTGCTATTTATCAGCTAGGCTATCACGAATTTGCCACAAAAGGACAACAAAATCGCGATAGATTTAATGAAATACTTAAAAATGAAAATGTCAAATGGCGAAACACGCTGAAAGTAAGATTGCTTGGCGATGAAAAATTTGATAGAGGCAAGAGTGATGGAGAGATGGATATCGTGCTTCGATTAGCATACGACAATGGTGTGTTATCGACAATTAATGCCTCTAACCATACTGAAGAGTATATTTATGCTTGCGAAAAAAACACCTTTTCTTCAGGATCAGGAAGACCATCAGCAAGAGCTGTTATCCTAGAGGATCTGCATGCTCAATCTGCAGTGATGGGATTAGATTTAGAGCTTCAGTATGGAATTACTACGGTAGAAGAAGTCCTGGATAACTATGAGATTATTTATCTATCTTGTTTAGAATTGATTTCGTATACACTCGATGAAGAAAATAGGATATTAACTATATTTAGCCATGCCGGAATTGGAATTAAAGAAATTATTCATCTTGCAAAAAAATTCTATGAAAAATTTGATCAGACTCACGAGGGTCTAACTTTTTTAGAAATTTTGAATATGATTCAAACCAAATTTCATGAACATGTCATCGCTAAAACAGTCCATACTCTTTACGACAAAGGCAAATTAAATAAATTTTATTACTCAAAAAAACTTAGTTGTGAAGAGGCTCCCGTTGAGTTTATTCTCTGGAATCGAAATTACGCAGGGTTACAACGACCTGCTCAACTTGATGATTTTTCTATTGATGGTTATGAGGATATTCAATGGGCCAAAGGCCTTGAAGGCTATACAATCAATTGGGTTCATGGACATGATAAGAGCGAAATTTCAAGAGAAAATATTTATAATCTGGATACCCTGCTTGGAGCTGGCAAGACCCAAAATAAGGGCAAAATTTCAGTACTCTACTCACAGGCTACACAATTAGGACTGGAGCTCACGCGACAAAAAGAAGCGATTGTTGAAATTTTATCTCTTCCTACTGATTTTTATGCATTTTCAGGAAATCCCCATGAATCTACTCTCTCTATCACTTGTGATTTAAACCCTCACCAACAAATGCTGAAACTTTATAATAGGTTCAATCAGATTATACCGATAACTTTAAGCGATGATGGTAAAACAATTGAAATAGCAAAATCTCCTGGGTTAGGTCATTGTGGTGTTCACCCTGCCAATCGGGGTCAAGAACTTGCTGTCACATTTCCTAATGATGACATTCGGAATGAATTTATGTGCTTTCTTGGACTTGATACTAATTTAGAAAATGCAAAGCATAACTATGAAAATGCAAACTATGCAATTTGGTCAAACTTCCCAGGCAAACTCTATTTAACAGCAAATTTTTTCCCAAATTGCCCACAACAGAATGCAAATTCGACCACATCAAGTATGTTCTCATCGATTGGAAAAAAAATATCCGCTGCGTTGACGTCAAATGAAAAACCTACTACTGCCTCATTAACACAAAGCTACACTGAAAAATTCAGACCAGAAGCGCTTTCTTTTCAAGATTATCTATTTGAAATTGACCTTAAAGCTAATCCACGTATCATTACATTCTCCTGTCGATCGCCAGATCATCCGAATCAGATCAGAGCAATTTTTTCTTTTTTCAACGAACTTGAACCCGGATTGCTTATTCTTTCCAAAGATGGCAAAAAAATTACATTTAAGCAGTCAATTGGAACAACTGGCACTTATTCAAAGACTGAAGAAGATACCATTGTATTTGGTAATTTAGGGTCAAGAAACACCTTCATGCGTTTTGTAGGCCTAGATCCAGATACTGAAAATCGAGCTTTTAATATGGTAAATTATGGGTATCGAGCTTGGAATATTGATGACAATAAACTCTCGCTTTACCCACGATTTTTTGAAATTTCAAATCAGCTGGAACTTGCACCAAATCAAGAAGTTAAATTAAGTCAATAAAAAACTTATCAGGAGGGAATATCCCTTTCCTCCTGCAACCTCACAAAATGGCATTATTTAAACTTAGTTTAGATCTTATCCATTTCCAGAACATACTTTGGCAACAATGTCAGTATTGCTGGTAAAGTCATTACGCCACAAATAATAAGATAATAAGCAGGAGCCAGTGGGTTTCCAAAATTAATTAACAAATTCGTCATTAATGGCGCAATCCCACCAAAAATGGCGTTACCTGTGTTATAGGCAAAGCCAAGACCGCTGTAACGAATGTTACTAGGACAATTTTCAACAAAGGCCGCAAGATTACTGCCTTGATCCAGCGCACTCAAAATGGCTGACGCTAGCAAAACTGACAAAATTAAAAAAGCGTGTTGAGAATTAAGCAAATAAAATAAAGGATAGGCTAACAAAATTATAAGAACATAAATACCCATTAACATCTTTTTTCTTCCAATGCGATCACCTAAAAATCCACCGCAGGGAAGAAATAATAGCATCGTGATTAATAACAAACTCTGTATATGTGGGGCACTTAAAAATGTTGCTCCAGAAATTTTTGAAGCAGCTTCTGGAGCATAAGTAAGCAATACAATGTAAAAAGTGGAACTTAAGCAGGTTAAAAAAAATATTTTCAACAAATTTTTTGGTGAAGAACGCATTGCAGCCAATAAAGGTTTTTGATGAATAGCATGGTTTAAACGCAAAGATTGGTAAACAGGTGTTTCTGTTAATTGAAAGCGAGAAATGAAAATGATAACACCAAATAATCCAAGTAAACTAAAAGGAATTCGCCATCCCCAAGCATTTAAAAAATCGACGGAAAATAAATTGTTAAATAGGATAATAACCAATGTTGCTAGCAAGAATCCAAGATTGGCACCACTGCCAGCAAAACTTGTGACAAGACCACGCCGAGAGAATACAGCTGATTCAGCTAAGTAAATCATAATCCCACAATACTCTCCACCTGTTGAAATGCCCTGTAACATTCGCGTTAAAACAAATATTATTGGAGCTGCCACCCCGATTGTTTTTTCACCTGGCAATATGCTGATAATAAAGGTGGTAAAACTCATCATTAAAATTGAGCTTTGCAGTGACTTCACTCTTCCAGCGGTATCACCGAAAAATCCAAAGAGAATCCCACCCAAAGGACGACAAATATAGCCAGTAACAAATACGAAAAAGGCAGCAAGTGTGGAGAATTTTGAATTTGTCATAGGGAAATAAACCTTCCCTAAAATAGGAGCAAAACTAATAAATATCGCAAAATCAAACCATTCGATGATATTGCCGGTGCAAGCTATCGCAATGTGCTTAACTTTCATGCATGAAAACTATTCAACACAGAATTGAGGCCCATATGACCACCTTCGAATAAAAAATTGGCTGAGTGTGCTAAATGATGACCATACATTAAGACTAACTCACCCCTGACTATAATAATGATGAAGACATTCTTCCACCTCACCGTAAAAAGATATTTTTCCCGTTTCTAGCCAGATTAATTTATTGCAAAATTTTCTAATTAACTCTTCAGAGTGAGAAGATAAAACGACTAATTCAGATTCATCAACTAGCTGCTCCAATCTTCTTTGAGCCTTGGCCATAAAGGATTTATCACCAGCGCCAACTACCTCATCTAACAACAATATTTCTGCAGATAATGTAGTTGCCAAACTAAAAGCAAGACGCAGTCTCATTCCATCTGAGTAAGTTCGAATTGGCATCGAGATATAATCTCCAAGCTCAGTAAAATCTATAATTTGTTGTACCTTGGTTAAAATTTCTTTCCGACTATAACCACGAATAAGTCCGTAAATAAAAATGTTTTCGTATCCCGTGGATTCATGATCGAGGCCTAAGGAAAGATCAAGTAAGGCTGAAACTTTGCCATTCACTTCTATCATGCCTTGTGTTGGCATATAGATACCAGAAAGTACTCGCAGAAAAGTGCTTTTTCCAGCTCCATTATGACCAATTAATCCAACTACATCTCCTGATTTTAAATGAATACTCACATTATCCATTGCTCGAATTGTTACAACTTCATTATCGGATTGTCGAATTACGCCTCCCGTGCTAATTCGTAGAAGCTGTTTTTTTAATGAGCGATTACTCGCCCCATAAAGTGGAAAGTCTAAGGTCACATTTTTTAATGAGATTGAAGCCATTTAATCATATCCAAAATGCAATGCGGTTTTTGGTGCGGCCTAATAATACCAGCTGTAAAAACATTCCAAACAATAAGATACTTAAACAAACATAAATGGTATTGGTAGGAGGAATTTGCCCTGACAAAGGAGCGCGAAGCAAGGTAATAAGGTGATAAAAGGGGTTGAGTTTAGCTGCTAATAGATATTTTTGAGGTAACATTGACGATCGCCAAAGAATAGGAGTTAACATAAAAATTACTTGAATCAAGCTGTTAATAATTTGCTTAATATCTCGATAACGCGTACCAATAATGGCAAGAATTGTGCCATAACAAAAACCACAAACAAAGAAAAAAAGTAATCCAAACAATAAACAAGCAATGACCTCAAAGGAAAAAGTAATATGGTAAAAAATAATGATGGGAATTAAGGCCAAGAGATTATGAAAAAAAATAATGAGATTACGCGTTAATACTTGAAGAATAAAAATAGAATAATGTAATTTAATCTGTCTAATATAAACTTGCGAGCTAATAAAAGCATCCGTTGATTCGGTAATAATATTAGAAATCAAATTCCAGGTAATTACTCCACTTGCAAGATAAGGATAATACTCAGCTAAATTTATATGAAATAAGGAACCATATAAAAATCCCATTGTATAAATCATCACAGCCGTGCTTAGGGTGATCCAGAAAGGTCCCAGTTGCGAACGACGATAGCGAATCCTGATATCTTGCCAACCTAAAATGCCCCAAATACGCCATTTAAGTAAACCGCTGATAATATCCTCTACAGCTAATTTAAACTTTATTGTATTCAAGCTAATAATTCCTCATACACTTTTAGGTAGCTTTCGCCCATGGTAGCCGCACTAAAGTGCGCTTTAAAATGTGCTTTAGCACCTAGCTGAAAGTTTGCATAATCATTGTTATCATGCAGCATATGTAACATCGCTTGCCTCAGTTGCATCGCATCACTGGGAGAAACAACAAGGCCAGAAAAACCTGATTTATTGACATAAGAAGTCCCGGTACCAAGCTCTGTTGAAATAATGGGTTTACCCACCATTAATCCTTCTAATAAGCTCATACAATAGGCTTCCGCTCGCAAATGAGAAGGGGCCACAACTGCTTTGCAAAGATATAATAAAGCCATTTTTGCCTCTTGCGAAATTCTACCTAGAAATAGGACATTTCGCATTTCATATTTTTCTACGAAAGCTTGCAGTTTGTCCCTTTCTGGTCCTGAACCCGCAATAACAACGGGGATATCTGTTCCACGAACTGCCTCTAATAAATAATCCAGTCCTTTATAATATCGCAATACACCAATGAACAGAAAAAAATCTGATCCTACTACTTTTTTCCAATTATTTATCTCATCTAGGGTGGGTGTAGGGTATTGATTCTGATCAATCCCATAGGGTATGACCTCAACTTTTGATTGGTAATGTTGTAGAAGCTCACTCGTTCTTAAGAGATTTGGTGAAGAAGCGACAATACGATTTGCTTGTTGCAAAAAAAGTTTCATCAGTGGTGTATACATTCTTTTTAGCAACACTTGTCTAACGATATCAGAATGGTAGCTGATGACTGTTGGCTTTTTAATTTGAAGCGCAAGATGAATAAAATCGGCAAATGGCCAAGGGAAATGATAGTGAAGCAAATCATATTGCTGTGCGATTTTCTTAAATTGCAATAACATTGCCAAACTTATTGGACAGGATGCAATTTCGCAATTCTGCCTGAAATAATACACTTGATTTTGATCAAATCGTTCTATTCTAGTCGCTTGCTTTGAACAAACCACGACTGATGCCGTGACTTTTTTGTTTGACAATTCTCTTGAAATATTCTGTATCACACACTCAATACCCCCTAGCGTTTCAGGATAATAAGTTTTATAAATATGCAATATTTTCATTTATTAATACCTCATCCCTTTGCAATTTTCCAGGCATTTTCTTGACGTAAGTAAATAGGTAGGGCCTTTTCCAAGGTTCCTTGATCATTATCCATAAGTTTTGTTTTCATAAGAAGCATTAAGTCAATCGCCTCCGGATAAAATTTTTTAATAATTTGATGATGCGAGAAGACAGGAAGATTTGCTTCTTCAAGATCGGTTACAACTATAACATTTTCAGGTAAATGAGAAATATCAAGCTCTTGAAAAGCACATAATTTATCCGCTTCTTGAGGTTCCATAATACCTGCTGTTGAAAGCCTATAATGTCCATAATAAACCTCATTCATCTTGGCATCGAGTAGAATCAGAATCTGGGTATGCGCAAAACATCGATAAACGCCTTGTGCTAAATTTTGCAACGACGGAATAGCCAGTAATCGAACATGATGGCTAAGAGCCACTGCATGAACCACTGCCGCACCAATACGAATGCCAGTGAAACTTCCTGGTCCGCAACTATAGGCAAGAGCATTGATATCTAACAGCGAAAGCCCCGCCTTAAATAGCAAATTAGCAGTGGCTGTTAGAATGATATTGGCATGTTGTTGTGGAGAAGGTTCTTTAATATGCCAAGTTGCATTTTGCGTTTCTAAACAGATTGAAAAAACTGGGGAAGAAGTTTCATACGCAAGTAAATTCATCTCAATCCCATTGGATCAGTTATGAGTCATTGAGAAATCTAGCCACAGTGATATTCACTCCTGTCAGATGTACATAACCGCTACTGCTAACGTCTTTATAAGTGAAGCTTCTATCCCATATAGGTGAATAATGCAATTGGATCGACCCGACACTTTTTTCAATTTCATAACGACTTGGATCTAAATATAAGGTTTTATTTAAATAACAAACTTTCATTGGAATGGTATTTTTAGCTGTTGCTTCAGAAATTTGGACCGTCTTGCATTGCCCATCTCGAATAAGAAAATTAGTGGCAATGTAATTCTCTAAGTTGGCAAAAGGAGGTAGTTTTATTTTTCCACCTGAAATCTTTACTTGCACCCTACTTCCATCGGAAACTGATTTTTTTATTTTCCCCTCTCCTCTTAATATCGCATAGTAGCCACTTTTTATTTTTTCACGCTCTACAGGCGAATAGTTGTTCCATTCAGCTTTAGAAATACCTAATGTGTTTGGTGTGGCACATGCTGATAAGAATAACACAATAAGTAATAAGGAAATAAGCCTAAGCATAAGGACTCCGGTGTTTACGTAATGATGAGAAATAGAAAAAGTCAGGATGAAAGATGAACGACATGCCTTGGCATGCCGTTACAAAATTATGACTGAGGATTTGTATTAGATGTCGTATCAGAAGTATTATCAGTACTTGGGGTGGTAGCAGCAGCATCTGGCAGGCCAGGAATTTGCACCTGGCTAGGTTGAGATTCATCAACTTGAGCCGGCGTATTTGCTGCTGTTTGATTCTGCATGGCAGATTGATCAGAGTTTGCAGTAGTATTATCTTGAGCTTGAGCAGCTGATTGGTCAGTACCTGCTTGATCTTGAGTCGCAGCAGCTTGATCTTGAGTAGGTTGATTCTGATCAGCATTTGCCGTTTGATCATTTGAACCAGTGGTTGCAGCAGCTTGTTCATCTGCTGGCTGGGTTTGCTTAGCAGAGGTGTCTGCAATTGATGGATTATCATTTTTATTTTTATTACACCCAGCAAATGAAATTGTTAATAGTGCAACAAGTACCAGAGACAGTTTACGCATGATTTGCTTCCTTATTGTAGATTTAATTACCAATTAACGTGGTTGATATATTAACGACTATTTTAAAAATTTGAAATGTTTTTTGATAACGAGTTGCCTGTGCTCTCAGCAATTATGATTTTATTCGAAGTTTGGGCTGAAAAAATATGGGGATTAAGTAAAGGTCTGTTTCAGGCATCCTTGCCTAATATGATTCGTCCATGAAAAAACAGACCCTAACTACCTCACCCTTATCTCACCAGCTACATAGCCGGAGAGACAGAATTAGCAACTTGCATCCTTACAAAACCACTCATCCTTAAATACAATCCATTGAGTATCTTGCTAATTCACCGCTTAATCCTTTAAACGGTATTGATCAGAATAGCAGATATGAGCTAAGCTTCAACTACCTCCAAATTAGTAGTTCCAGAAAATTACTTTAAATATAATTTTTTTCTTTTTTATACAATGAGTTAGATTCAATTTCAGAAAAAAGAACTACTATGAGCTGACATTTTATTAAGAAAAAGCTTACACAATACCAATTAAAAATGGAACTTCTAGCGAATTGAGAATTTTTATCAGGCAAGAATTATCTATAAACAAATGCATTGGGCTTTTTTTATTCAAATTGAATTAATTGGGTGTCTTAAATAGCTTAATTTTAGCATGAGCAAGCTGATTTTCACCATACAGGTTATACTCTACTTTTCCATAAGTATCAGAATAATGTTTTTCAGTAGTTTCAAGCATTTTAGCCGTTGCCTGATCAATAGAAAAATTTACACTATTTTTGACAACTAAGAATACATAATCACCATTTGCAAGTTTAGCATTGACAATAGGTTGCTTGTCAGAGAAGGGGGCAGCGAACGCAAGTTTTAATATCTCTGAATTAATCGCTTTTTCATGGCGAGTCACTTTCGATTTAGTTACTAAGGCTAGGTGCGCTTTAGAAGCAATATTTGCAATTTTCTCATTATTCTTTATTCGCGAAGAAAAGGATGCCACTTTTTCTTCAAGATTTAGCGTGGCCTGTTTATCTTGAAGGATAACATTAATTTTCGCTTGTACATCACGATAAGGCGCAAAGGTTTCGGGTCGAGAAGACTTTATTCTTATCACTACCACTCTTCCAGATGCGAGTTCGATTAAAGGGCTGTTTGTATGATTGTTAAGGCTGTTAGGATTAAAAGCAGCAGCAATTATTTTGGGATTTTTTGTGAATAGAGTATTCCCGCCTGCTGAAGAAAAAAAGTCTGTAGTTTTCACTGTTAAACCCAGCACTTCAGCGGCTTTTCTTAGGGAGTTTGGATTGGTATAAGTTAAATCAGTTAATTGATCGTTTGCAGCTAAAAAAGCTTGCTCTGCTTTTTGCCTAGCAATAACAGTTTTAGCATTTTCAATGGCTAGTTTATTATTTCGATCTTGGGCCGAATTTAAATCAAAATAGCTAGCTAAATCGGAAGGTGTCACCGTTATGTCTTTTTTTAAATCTTGCAATGACAGTTCAAGATACTCTAATTGAATTTTCGCCGGGAGGGTAAAATTACTTTTATGCTGCTGGTAATAGTGCTGTGCTAAACCACTTGCAATCGGCTTTTTAGCCATAAATTTTGCTTTTGTTAAAACCACATATTCGATATCTCGTTTTTGCTCACTTAACGCAATAGCTTGGTTTAACTCATTGGGTAATAAAAAAGCACTGCCAATAATTCCTGATGCTACTTGATTCAGCATCAAAGTTTTTGAAACATCATTAAAAAATTGCTGCTGTGTGTACCCCATCTTATTCATAACCAAATTAAAGCTTTCTTTTGAAAAGTAACCTGAGCTTTGAAAGATGGGCATTTGTTTAATCATCTTGGCTGTTTCAAGATTAGTGACATGAAGCCCTGCTTTTTGTGCGGATTGAACAAGCACATTTTGCATAATGAGATTACGTAAAACTTGTTGTTTTAGTTGCTGTTGCATAACAGTTGGCAAATTTATATTAGCACCAAACTGCTCTTTAAAACGCAGAATCATGCGCTCAAAATCACTTTGCACTTCTCGGTTACTAATTTTCTGCCCATTAACTTTAGCAAGTATATTTTTGTTGTTACTTCCCAAAAGATAATTTTCTACGCCCCAAAAAAGAAAGGCCAGGCTTAAAATTATTCCTACGACTGTGGCTATCCATCC
This sequence comes from uncultured Gammaproteobacteria bacterium, assembly GCA_963705725.1. Classification (GTDB taxonomy): domain Bacteria; phylum Pseudomonadota; class Gammaproteobacteria; order UBA6002; family UBA6002; genus UBA6002. The sequence continues at coordinate 133,525 of CAVPKM010000007.1, read as the reverse complement.
TTCTGTATACTTCCTTACACTTTGCAACATAGATAAACCTTAACGACGATTTTGAAGCAATGAAATTAGATACATAGAAAGCATCAACAGGCATATGCGCTTAATTGGCGGAGTGGACGGGACTCGAACCCGCGACCCCCGGCGTGACAGGCCGGTATTCTAACCAACTGAACTACCACTCCAAAATGGTGGGTGCTGTAGGGATCGAACCTACGACATTCGCCTTGTAAGGGCGACGCTCTCCCAGCTGAGCTAAGCACCCATCTCGTCTGGTATTAATTTCTCAGTATGACTTATTTCTTCCCGCTATTACAAGCATCTTTCAGTTGTTTTCCTGCTGTAAATCGGGGTGTTTTTTGAGCAGCAATTTTAATAACTTGGCCAGTTTGGGGATTCCGACCAGATCGTTCTGCTCGATCAGCAACCTTAAATGTGCCAAAACCCACGATGGTTACTGCTTCTCCCTTACTTAAGGATTCAGTAATTGTATCAACTACTGCATTAAACACTCGCGTTGCTTCAATTTTAGAAACTTCCGCAACCGATGAAACTTTTTCAATTAGTTCAGTTTTATTCATTTCGTTCCTCAATCTATCCATTGAAACGAGCCATTCAGGCATCCAGACAGTTTAAATAAAGAGCAGGCTTTATACCAACTACAGGAATCATGTGTCAAGCACTTTTAATTACATTGACGATTTTCTTGCAGAATGAAATATTTTCTCTACTCACTTTGGGTGCCGCCTACCGTTAATGCCGATATTTTTAATGTAGGTTGGCCAACGCCAACTGGAACATTTTGTCCATCTTTGCCACAGGTTCCAACCCCATGATCCAGTTCTAAATCATTGCCTACCATGGTTACTCGAGTTAAAATTTCCGGGCCATTTCCAATTAAAGTTGCACCTTTTACCGGATGGGTAATTTTACCTTTTTTAATTAAATATGCTTCACTTGTAGAGAAAACAAATTTGCCCGAGGTGATATCAACCTGCCCTCCTCCAAAATTAACCGCATAAAGACCTTCTTCAACTGAAGCAATAATGTCATCTGGCATATGCTCACCTGCTAACATATAGGTGTTAGTCATTCTGGGTAATGGAAGACATGAATAGGATTCCCGTCGACCATTGCCAGTAGAACTGGTCCCCATTAATTTTGCATTGAGTTTATCTTGCATATATCCTTTTAAAATACCATTTTCAATTAATACCGTACATGAACTTGGCACGCCTTCATCGTCAATGTTTAGAGATCCTCGCCTATTTGGCAGCGTGCCATCATCCACCACTGTGCAGGCTTCTGAGGCAACTCTTTGGCCAATTCTGTTGCTAAAAATGGAACTGCCTTTTCTATTAAAGTCTCCTTCTAAACCATGACCCACTGCTTCATGCAACAAAACACCTGGCCAACCAGGTCCAAGAACAACTGGCATGGTTCCTGCAGGTGCAGGTAATGCATTTAGGTTAATAAGCGCTTGACGAACAGCTTCATGAGCAAAATTTAAAGCAGCGTTATCTTTAAAAAAACACTCGTAACCATATCTGCCACCCCCTCCTGCAAAACCTTGTTCACGTTTATTACCTTCCTCTACAATCACACTTACATTAAATCTAACCAGTGGTCTTAAATCTGCAGATAAATTGCCATCACTATCGGCAATTAAAATCACATCATGCAAGCCAGTTAAACTCACTACAACCTGCTTGACCCTGGAATCAATTTTTCTTGCTTGTGCATCGACTCGTCTAAGGAGATCAATCTTCTCTTCCTCAGTCCAAAGGCCGAGCGGACTGGTCTGTGTATAAAGTCCCCTTCCCTTAGTGCGATGCCAAGCTTTAGCTTGCCCATTGTTACCTGTTCTAGCAATATTACTTGCAACGTTCGCTGCCTCTTGCAATGCTTTAAAACTGATTTCGTCAGCATAGGCAAAGGCAGTTTTATCACCAGAAAAAATCGTACGAACTCCCACACCTTTATCAATGTTGAAGCTTCCTTCTTTTATAATCCCATCTTCCAATAACCAGGATTCCTGTTGCGATAATTGAAAATACATATCGCTGAAATCAATTGAGCGACTCATCAGTTTAGAAAAAAATTTTTGATAAATCATTTTCTGTCAGACAAGCAGGTTCAAGCAATGATTGTATGGCAATATTAAAATTCTTTGTCATCTGTCTCGTTCTCGGGTAGGTTAAATGACATTATATTTTTTTCTAAAATCTCTTAAAATAATAAAAACTAATGGCCAAAGCAATGCACTGGTTATTGCAGGTAACCAGAGTTCCCAGTTATTAGGTATGATTCCTATCAACCCCTGTACCCAGTAGATAAGAGATAGATAAACCAACGACAGGATGAACACAATAATCGTTTTCTGCCAAATGGGATATAAACGAATACGCGGATGAAATTTAACAATAAAGTAAGCGACAACTGCTAATGCAAGTGCATGCTGTCCCAGTAAGGTGCCCAGTAGAACATCAAGCAGCAAACCCATCGCCCAAGCCAAGCCTACACTAATACGATCAGGCAACGTCAAACACCAATAGATCATAACCAGCATGACCCATTGTGGCCTAAGCCAAATAGCCCAGTTTGGTAGAGGTAAAATTGTTAATATCATCGCAATACAAAGCGAAAAACCTATAGCGAGAACTCGCTTTGTTACACTCGGTCGCATTACTCCACATCCATTTAATTAATTAATTGATTAGGCGTCACAGCTCCCCTAAAAATCATCATCTTTTTCTTGCTTCAAGGAATTTGCATTATTAGAAATTAAAGATTGTTTAACATGATTTATCGTTGGAAGCAGCGGTATTAAAACATTTTTTTTCGGCCAAACGAGTAGAACTTGTCTACTTTGGTTAACATGAGCCGCAGGAAGCAGTGTCACGGTTGCAAATCTACCTCGTGAAAAATTAACATAATTTACAACTCCTACGGGATACCCGGGAGGGTAATGACCACCTAAGCCTGACGTCACCAAAACATCACCTTTTTTAAAATCTGCTGTAATTGGCACATTGATCAAATTTAATGTTCCTTCAAAACCCATACCTGCCGCAATCGCTCGATTTCCATTACGATTGTTTTGTACTGGCACTCCACTGCGTGGATCGGTAATGAGTAATATTCGACTACTTAGCGGTGAGATAGCAATGACCTGTCCCATGACACCATAAGCATCAAGTACCGGTTGTCCAATATAAAGCCCTTCTCGCCTTCCTTTATCAATGAGAATTTGTTGCGTGTAGGGAGCGAGATCAACAGCAAGTAGTTGTGCTACAGTGACTTTTTCATGAATATTTGATGCAGACTGAAGTAAAGCTCGTAGTTGCTCGTTTTCGCGTTCTAATGCCAGTACTTTTTGTAATTTAGCATAAAGTAGCAATTGACGTGCACGTAATTGTGCATTTTCGATTAGCAAATTTTGTTGAGTCGTAAAGCTCGTATCAATCCAACGTACAAATTCGACCGGCCGATCAACTGAATATTGCATTGGCGCTACAATCACAGATAACAACGACCGCAGGCGTTCAAAATACGCAAATTGATGATCCATCATCATTAGTACGCAAGATGCAACAATCAATAGAATTAGGCGTATCCCTAAAAAAGGACTGCGTCGAAATAATTCTTTAATGTTTTTCTCCTATTCCTTTGAAAGGAAATCATTTCCCATTATATCCATCAGCTCGATTGCACGCCCACCCCCTCTTGCAACACAAGTGAGAGGGTCTTCAGCTATAATAACGGGCAAGCCTGTTTCTTCCATTAGTAATCGATCAAGATCTCTCAGCAATGCACCACCACCTGTCAGTACCATTCCTTTTTCTGCGATATCAGCAGCCAATTCAGGTGGGGCCTGTTCTAATGCCGCGCGGACAGCGCCTACTATACCTGCTAAAGGCTCCTGTAAGGCTTCTAATATTTCATTACTATTAAGTGTAAAACTACGTGGTACGCCTTCCGCTAGATTACGACCGCGAACTTCAATTTCCTTAACTTCGCTACTTGGGAATGCTGTTCCGATATCCTGTTTAATACGTTCTGCCGTTGTTTCTCCGATCAAGCTACCATAGTTACGTCGAACATAATTAATAATTGCCTCATCAAAGCGGTCACCACCAATTCTCACCGAGGCCGCATAAACAATGCCGTTTAATGAAATAATTGCAACTTCTGTTGTTCCACCACCAATATCTACTACCATGGAACCATTTGCTTCTTCAACTGGCAAACCCGCCCCTATTGCTGCAGCCATCGGCTCTTCGAGTAAGTAAACCTCTCTTGCTCCTGCGCCAAGTGCAGATTCTCTAATAGCGCGTCGCTCAACCTGGGTGGATCCGCAAGGGACACAAACTAAAACACGAGGACTAGGTTTAAGAAATTTATTTTCATGCACTAAATTAATGAAATACGTTAACATCTTCTCAGTGATATTAAAGTCGGCAATTACCCCATCTTTTAGTGGTCTGATAGCAATAATATTTCCTGGCGTTCGACCTTGCATTTGTTTTGCTTCCGAACCGACAGCCGCCACGCGGCTTTGACCGTCAGGATGTTGACGAACTGCCACCACTGAAGGCTGATTTAATACTATTCCCTGACCAGGAAGATAAATCAAGGTGTTAGCGGTGCCAAGATCAATAGACATATCCTTAGAGAAAAGTCCTAACATTTTTTTAAAGATTGACATTGTTATATCCAAAGTAAAAAATAATTACAGGTTGCCGTTAACTTTAACTGAATTTTTTATAACCGTCGAGATTATAGATAAAGAGAGGTCTAAGTGTCTACATTGACAAAAGAAACTATTGAAAGAGTTGCTCATCTAGCGCGACTTGCTATTTCTGAAGAGGAAATTATGACGCATGTCAAAAATCTTTCTAATATTTTAGACTTAGTCGAACAGATGAATGCTGTGCAAACTCAAAATATTCCACCTATGGCGCATCCACTCACCACGACACAACCCATGCGTAAGGACTGTGTAACTGAAGGAAATGAGCGTAAGATATTACAAGATTCTGCTGAGCCAGGAACAATTAAATCTGGTTTGTATATTGTCCCTAAAGCCTATGACATAATCAAAGAGTAAAAAAAGAGAATCAACCATGCAAAATAAAACTATTGTTGAAATCAGCAAAGATCTTTCCGCTAAGCAATATTCCAGTGTGGAACTCACTCAGTATTATCTTGATCGCATTCATCATTATGATTCTAAGCTAAATAGTTTTATTACTGTTACAAAGGATATGGCCTTACAACAAGCCAAAGAAGCCGATGCCATGCGCGCTAAAGGAAATATTCCTTCACCGTTATTGGGTGTCCCTTTTGCACATAAAGATATTTTTTGCACTAAAGGCATTAAAACCTCTTGCGGCTCCAAAATGTTAGACAACTTTATTTCACCCTATGATGCAACAATAGTAAAACGCTTATATGACGCGGGTACAGTATTACTTGGCAAAACAAATATGGATGAATTTGCAATGGGTTCATCTAATGAAACCAGTTATTATGGATTAGTACGAAATCCCTGGGATTTAGAACGAGTGCCAGGAGGTTCTTCCGGGGGATCTGCTGCTGCAGTGGCAGCTCGCTTAACACCAGCAGCCACCGGCACAGATACGGGTGGTTCCATTCGTCAACCCGCAGCATTCTGCGGGATTACTGGCCTAAAACCCACTTATGGAAGGGTCTCACGCTATGGCATGATTGCCTTTGCATCGAGTTTAGATCAAGGTGGCCCAATGGCCTTAACTGCTGAAGATGTGGCTTTATTATTAAATGTAATGGCAGGACATGATGAAAAAGATTCAACTTGCGCCAACCAACCCAAGCCCAACTTTATTGCATCGCTCAATGATTCGCTTCACGGGCTTAGAATAGGACTGCCTAAAGAATACTTTGGTCCCGGCTTGAATAGTGATATCGCTAAACTTATCGAAGAATCTATAAAAGAGTACCAAAAACTAGGTGCCATCATCACAGAAATAAGCTTGCCTAATCAACAGCTATCTGTTCCTGCCTATTATGTTGTCGCACCAGCTGAGTGTTCGTCTAATCTTGCTCGCTATGATGGAGTGCGTTTTGGTTATCATGCTAAACAAACAAAAGATCTAGAAGATTTTTATAAACGATCTCGTGGTGAAGGTTTTGGCGAAGAAGTAAAACGTCGCATCATGGTTGGAACTTATGTGCTTTCTGCTGGTTATTATGATGCCTACTACTTAAAAGCCCAAAAAATTCGTCGTTTAATTAGCGAAGATTTTTCTGAAGCATTTAAAACAGTAGATGTGATACTTGGCCCGACTACGCCAACTCCAGCATTTAAACTAGGTGAAAAATTTAGTGACCCAGTCAGTATGTATTTATCTGATATCTACACTATCTCTGCTAACCTTGCAGGGCTACCGGGAATATCCTTGCCAATTGGTTTTGTTGAAAATTTGCCTGTTGGCATTCAACTAATTTCTAATTATTTTACGGAAAATAAGTTATTAAATATTGCTCATCAATATCAGCAAGTCACAAAGTGGCATGAACAAATGCCAGAATTATATGCATAAGCTTAAGAGGTATTAAATGGAGTGGGAAACCGTTATTGGGCTGGAAGTTCACGTCCAGCTTGCTACAAAATCAAAATTATTTTCAGGTGCATCAACTGCATATGGCGGTGAACCTAACACGCAAGCTTGCGCAATTGATCTGGGTTTTCCGGGTGTTTTACCGGTACTAAACGAAGAAGCTGTTAGAATGGCGGTCGAATTAGCGCTCAGTCTTGATGCACAAATTGCTAGAAAAAGTGTATTCGCTCGTAAAAACTACTTCTACCCTGATCTTCCCAAAGGTTACCAAATTAGCCAGTATGAACTCCCTATTGTTTATCAAGGATATCTTGATATTACACTAGAAAATGGCGAGCAAAAACGCATTGGTATAACACGCGCACATCTTGAAGAAGATGCGGGAAAGACTATTCATGAGGAAATGCTAGATCGTTCAGGAATTGATCTTAATCGCGCTGGCACGCCACTTATTGAAGTCGTATCTGAACCTGAACTTCGCAGCGCTAAAGAAGCCATTGCCTATCTAAAAATGCTCCACTCACTTGTGCGATATTTAGGCATTAGCGATGGAAATATGCAGGAAGGCTCATTCCGTTGTGATGCCAATGTTTCTGTCAGACCAAAAGGTCAAACAACCTTTGGAACACGAGCTGAGATTAAAAATATTAACTCATTTCGTTTTATTGAACGTGCGATTAACTATGAAGTAGAGAGACAAATTGATCTTATTGAATCTGGTCAAAAGGTGATCCAAGAAACTCGGTTATATGATGCAGATAAAAATGAAACCCGCTCAATGCGTAGCAAGGAAGAGGCAATGGATTATCGCTATTTTCCTGATCCCGATTTATTGCCTGTCATACTCGATGAAGATTATATCGCTAAGATTAAAGAGACCCTGCCTGAGCTTCCGCTTGCCAAACGTGATCGATTTGAAAGGGACTATGGTCTATCCACTTATGACGCCAATATTTTAATTTCTAGCAAAGAAATGGCAGAATATTTCGAAACAGTCCTGACTCAGTCGCAGGCTTCTCCCAAGCTTGTTGCAAATTGGATGATAGGAGACCTATCCGCCGCTTTAAACAAATCCAACCTAGAGATTTCTGATTCCCCTATTTCCGCTCTAGAGTTTTCAACGCTGCTTAACCGCATTACTGATAATACGATTTCAGGCAAAATAGCGAAAATAGTTTTCGAAAGCCTGTGGCAAAAGGAAGGGAATGTTGATGAAATCATCGCAAAAAAAGGTCTAATACAAATCACAGATACCACTGAAATTGAAAGAATAATTGATAATGTGCTTTCTGCTAATCCACAGCAAGTAACACAATATCGCGCTGGCAAGGATAAAGTATTTGGCTTTCTGGTTGGCCAAATCATGAAAGAAACAAAGGGAAAGGCTAATCCTAATCAGGTTAATGAGCTTCTTAAGAAAAAATTGTAACTATTTAGCACAGGGTTGAATAGTTACAAAAAATTGCTAAAACACTAATTAGGTCCCACAAGCCGTATAACCCACAATCGCGCATAACATTTCGTTAGTATAGAGTAAAGGGATTCGATCTCTCTCCCAAGGAGGCACACGCCACGCTTGCAAAAGTTTTTTTAATGCATGGTGGTGGTGTCGTCCAGGTAATCGGCAGTTTTCTCCTCCACGACGATAGCGAATTGTCACATTTTGAAGATCTGCTAAGTGTAAGCCTAATTCTGTTAGTTCATGGCGCGTAATAATTTTATCTTGATCTAAAACCAAATCGGCCTTGAGATCCCAGGGGATTATCTTGGTCACATCATGAGCCGGCAATGAGGGCATAGCATAAAGCTGTCCCTTAAATCGACGTATCTCTACCTCTTGCCAGCAAAGTAAAGGCATGGAATCAATTTTCGCATTGACCATTTGCTCAAGTAACATAAAAATTTTTTTAGTATTTGGAAGAGGAAATTTCAAAAATTTTAGCCAAAATCTTACTATGTAGGATTGTGTGACAAAATCATGTTGAATTAGTTTAAAAATATCTAATGTTTTTGATTCAGATGAAAAAATTTCTTCGAAAAACAACTTGATTTTCGCTTCGATGAAATGATCTGCTTGCGCACAATGCCAGGCTGATCTTGCTAAATTTTTTGAAATAGATGGCCATCTTTGTGTAAGAAGAGGAAATATTTGTTGGCGTAAAAAGTTGCGATCAAAAGCTGAATCTCGATTACTTTCATCTTCAATCCAGTTTAGATTCTCTTTTTCAGCAAATTGTAATAATTTTTTTTTTGCGAAATTTAATAATGGCCGCAGCAAAAATCCCTGTCCAAAATTTGTCAGCATTGGCATGGAAGCCAACCCTTTTGGCCCCGCTCCTCTAAATAATTGCAATAATAATGTTTCTGCTTGATCTTCTTGATGATGAGCAGTTACTAATACTTCATTTTGACGAAGTTCTGTTTTGAAAATTTGATAGCGTTCAATGCGAGCTAGCTCTTCAAGGCTGTATTTTGTTTTTTTGGGTAGATTCAAATAAGTAATAAGCAATGGCATGTGATAGCGATCACATATATCTTGGCAACTGATCACCCAGTCATCAGCAAATTGATTCAAACCATGATGCACGTGAATAGCGCGCAACGAGAGGTTCGGTTCAATTTGTTTAAATTTATTAAATAGATGCACAAGCACTGTAGAATCCACACCGCCACTAAAAGCAAGACAAAAGTTTTTTAAAGATGTCACCGCACGTAATTGTTTTATAAATGTTAATACCATATACCCTTCGTGATTGATTTTATGCGTTGTCGCAGCTGAATGGTTACCAATCAACAACCAAATGACATTAATCTTTGATAGCGTTCTTGCATTAATTGATCCATCGATTTTCTTTTTAGCTCCTCAAGATTTAGCAGTAAGGTTTCTTTGATTCTAGTGGCTATTTGATCGTAGTTTCGATGCGCACCACCTAGTGGTTCAGATATTATGCCATTAATTAATCCAAGCTTAAGAATGCGATCTGCAGTCACACCCATCGCTTCTGCAGCAAGCGATGCCTTGTCTGCACTTTTCCATAAGATAGAAGCACAGCCTTCGGGGGAAATCACTGAGTACACACTGTACTGAAGCATTAAGACGCGATCGCCTACTCCAATTGCCAAAGCACCTCCAGAACCTCCTTCCCCAATGACAATGCAGATAATTGGAGTTTGGAGTAAGGACATTTCATACAAATTCCTTGCAATCGCTTCGCTTTGGTTTCTTTCTTCAGCACCAATTCCTGGGTATGCGCCAGGCGTATCAATAAAAGTAATAACAGGTAATTTGAAAGACTGCGCCATTTTCATCAAACGCAAGGCTTTACGGTAATCCTCAGGTTTTGGCATACCAAAATTACGTTCTAGTTTTTCCTTTGTATTACGACCCTTTTGATGACCGAGAATCATAACCGACTGACCTGCGAGTCGCGCTAGCCCACCGACGATAGTGGGTGAAGCATTGAAATGGCGATCACCATGAAGCTCAGTAAAATCAGTAAAAATTCTAGAAATATAGTCAAATGTATAAGGGCGTAACGGATGCCGGGCAACTTGTAAGGTTTGAACTGGGGTAAGATGAGAAAAAACGGTTCGTTGTAATTCCTCTTTTTTACGTTCTAAAAGAGTAATTTCTTCAATAATATTTAACTCCGTATCCGTTCCTACTCTCCTTAGTTCTTCAATTTTGGCTTCTAGCTCTACGATGGGTTTTTCGAACTCCAGAAAGTTAAAATTCATTATGGATCCTTTATTCGTAAGATTGATTCTACTTATGTGCGGGATTTGTTAGAAAGATTATGTCGATTTGGTTATTATAGCCTTGAGCAATAAAACGATTCAATACTGACTTAAAGTAGAAAGCATGTCGATAATAACATTTAAGATACTGGCTGGCGTTATCATTTTAACAGTGGCAGCCTTGGCAGGCTTATTGCCCATGAAAATGCAACATCATCATGATGGATCGCACCATATTACAGACTCAATTACCAACGGAATCTTCCTCGGTGCAGCTATCTTTCACATGCTACCCGATGCGCAAGCAGGATTTTTAAGCCTTGGCCTTAAACCCTACCCTTATGCAATCTTACTTTGCCTTGCAGGCTTTATCTTGCTGCAATTAGTCAAATATTTCACTCTCTATTTTAAACAAAATTCTGATCATTCTAAATTAAATGGCGGCATCATTCTTATCGTGCTTTGCATTCACTCCGTTATCGAAGGCATTACCCTTGGAATCAACACTACCATCGCCAGCGCACTTGTTATTTTCATTGCTATCGCAGCCCATAAAAGTTGCGACAGTTTTGCATTAGCAAATACATTAAAAAGATATCAAATTTTCCCAAAACATAGCACTTCTATTATCTTACTCTATGCCTTCATGACGCCCTTTGGCATTGCGCTTGCATCTGAAGTAATTAGTTTGCTGACGAATCGTGGTGGTATTTTAATGCAATCTAGCTTAAATGCTTTGGCTGCAGGAACTTTTCTCTATATTGGAGCACTGGATGCACTTATTCAACAATTCAAATTTCATCGTCTGAAGCAAAATCTTAATGATTTTTCATCCTTACTGCTTGGAATGGGATTAATGGGCCTATTAGCTATTTGGGTCTAATCAGCACAAATGCCAGAATTCGCTAAACGTTCAAATTTTAGCCAGAGTTACGTGCTGTTTTTGCTAAATGTCCTATATCTACTTTTACAAATACCGAGTCACCGAGCGCTGTCAAAGTATTTCCCGCATATACTTCGCACAGCACACGGGTCGCGCGCTTTATCTCACCTTCAACGCGTGCCTTAAGCATGAGTGGTACACCCATTGGCGTTGGCTTGATATATTTCACGCTCAATGTACCAGTTACACAATCAATGCGTGGAAATGTTCCATCTTCACGGCCTTCGCAGCGATAGTGATTTGCTATTACCGTCCAATTTGAATGACAATCGACCAGACAGCTAATCAGCCCTCCATAAACTAAAGACGGATGGCCGACATAACGCGAATCTGGTGCATAGGTTGTCACAACATGCGTATTGTCCGCATGCCAATAACTTTTGATTCTCAAGCCATGCACACTTTTCGGGCCGCAACCAAAACACACCCCCTCTGGCGCGGCAAGATCTTGTAAAGCAAGTACTACTCCCATTTTTTTACTCAATCAAGCCCATTTCCTTCACTGTATCTCTTTCTTGACGTAACTCATCAAGGGTTATCGCTAATTTCTTTTTTCCAAATTCATTATGCTCTAAATTTTGCACTACGACGATTTCGCCATTTTCTGTACGACAAGGAAAGGAGAAGATTAAACCTTTATCCACACCATATTGGCCATTTGAACAAACGCATAAAGAATAAGTTTCCATGCCAACTGTATCAAAAATGATATTATTTACACTTGCAATGATGGCATTCGCTGCAGAAGCGGCAGAAGATAAACCACGTGCTTTAATAATTTCTGCGCCACGTTTTTGAATAATTTCAACAAATTTAGTTTGTAGCCAAGATTCATCAGGGATAACTTCTATAGCTGGCTTATCATTAATTATTGCATTATAAAAGTCTGGATATTGGGTGGAGGAATGATTGCCCCAAATATTCATATTTTTGACTGTCGTCACTTGCACTCCTGCTTTTAGTGCGAGCTGCGCTTTCGCTCGATTCTCATCCAACATCGTCATAGCGAAAAAGCGATCATTTGGCATGTCAGGTGCATGATTCATGGCAATTAAACAGTTAGTGTTACAAGGATTTCCAACAACTAATACACGCACATCATCTGATGCGTAATCATTAATTGCTCGACCTTGATTGGTGAATATTCCTCCATTAATTTTTAGCAAATCAGACCGCTCCATCCCCTCTTTTCGCGGAACTGCACCGACTAAAATAACCCAATTAGCATCCTTCATCCCAACGCTTAAGTCTGCTGTACAAACAATATTTCCTAACAAGGGAAAAGCACAATCTTCAAGCTCCTTTCTTACCCCATCCAATGCCGGCAGTGCTGACTCTAACTCAAGCAAATGCAGATCAACTCGCGTATCAGGTCCAAACATCACTCCACTTGCAATGCGAAAAACAAGCGCATAACCAATGTGGCCTGCCGCTCCTGTTATGGCAATTTTTACATGTTTTTTTATGGTCATTGATTTCTCCTAATAATAGTTATTTATGGACGTTCAGTCCTGTGCCGAATAGTTATTATTTGTTTAACATGTCGCGAACCATATATAAAGCAGCAATACTTCTTGCCTCATGAAAATCCTCACGTTCAATTAGTTGATGGAGTGCACTTAATTTCCATGGAATAACTTCAATTTCTTCAGGCTCATCGCCAATCAAACTTTTTTGATAAAGATCTGTTGCTATCACTACAGACATTTTACGTACAGTATACGAAGGCGCCGATGAAAGAGATTTCATTAATTGTAGTTTGTTTGCACCATAACCAGTTTCTTCCATTAATTCTCGATTAGCCGCAGTTAAGACATCTTCACCCTGGTCAACCGATCCTTTAGGCAGCCCAAGATAATATTCCTCTACTCCTACCCCGTATTCCTTTACTAATAAAATGGTATCTTTATCAAGAACAGGCACGATTAAAACAGATTCATGCCTTTGACCCTTTAAACGTTCGTACCGCCTTTCTACCCCATTTGAAAAACGCAAACGAACCTCTTCAACTTGAAAAATTTGTGTATTAGCAATCACCCTAGTTTCAAGGATAATCGGTTTTTTGCGCATCTAAATTGCCCTCATAGAATTCTAATGAACGTTATACGTGATTTGCCATTGAATTTAAAGCAGGATAAGATTGTGAGCATGACTATTCCCTTAAGCCTTTATATCCATTTTCCTTGGTGTATTAAAAAATGCCCCTATTGTGACTTCAATTCACATCCAATAAACCAGTCGCTACCTGAAGAAGAATATATTCATACCCTCATCCAAGACCTAGAACAAGCGCTGCCAACTATTTGGGGGCGTAAAATTACCACAATTTTTATGGGCGGCGGGACTCCTAGCCTATTTTCTGTAGAAGCCATTGATCATTTACTTCAAGAAATCAATGCTCGATTGCCACTCACTCCCAATCTTGAAATCACTTTAGAAGCCAACCCAAGTACGGTGGAACAAAAAAAATTTAAAGCTTATCGACAAATTGGAATAAATCGCCTTTCACTTGGAATACAAAGCTTTCTGGAAGACAAGCTGCACTCCCTTGGCAGGGTGCATGATGGGAAAGAAGCAAGGGAAGCGATTTTAATTGCTAAAGAAGCAGGATTTGAGAATTTCAATTTAGATTTGATGTTTGGACTACCTGAACAAACCCCGGATGAGGCTCTACTTGACCTAGAAATTGCCCTATCTTTTCAACCCAAACATTTATCTTGGTATCAACTCACCATCGAGTCAAATACTTACTTTGCACAATTTCCGCCAAGCTTACCTCCGGATGATTTAATTTGGAAAATGCAAGAGCAAGGACAAGCCTTGCTTCACGCTCACGGCTTATCTCAATACGAAATCTCAGCCTACAGCGAACCTCATTATCAATGCTTGCATAATCGCAATTATTGGGAGTACGGAGATTACCTCGGCATTGGAGCAGGTGCCCATAGTAAAATTACTTTATTTGACACGCATCAAATCCTTCGTAAAAGAAAAATCCGTCATCCCAAACATTACCTCCACGGAAAACAATTTACAGATGAAGAAAAAATTGTGACTGATCAGGAAAAACCCTTAGAATTTTTATTAAATGCCTTGCGACTTTATGAGCCCATCCCAAAGCTTTTATTTCAAGAAAGAACAGGTTTACCCTTATCCGCTATCGAACATCAAATTAATATCGCTACTCAAAAAGGTTTGCTCATTAGTACTGATAACGCATTGATCACAACCGAACTGGGAAAACGCTTTTTAAATGATTTGCTTCAAATTTTCTATTAAACTTCATTGTTTTTAGTCAATTCTTAAGGGGGGCCCGCTCCTGGTGTAACAGTTGGAGTAATACCTTGACCGGGTATAATTGTCGGGGTAATCACAGGATTATTGATATTAGGAGTTGGCACACCTAAGGAATTAGGTGAAGGCTGAGGAATTTGACCCGCAAATTTATTTTCATAGGCATGTGATTGCTTATCAATTTCCTGGAACACCGCTTGTGCGATTTCAGGAGGATAACCTTGCGCTTGCGCTTGTCTCGTTACTTGGGTAATCACATTTGGATTTTGCTGGGTATTGCCCGAAAAAACTGCAGTGCCTTTTAGTTGCGCTGCTCTTTTCACAAAGGCTAATCGTCTTGCCAAGAGGTCCGCAATCTGGCTGTCAATGACTTTAATATTTTGCTGCACACAACTCATATCCTTACAAGACCTCCTCGCAATGAGATCATAGCCTTGTGAAGCTGTCCCATTGATATAAGGGTTTCCAGGCACCGTTCCATAAATGATGCCTTGAACAATTGCTGCCTCGCTAGTAGAAGCAATCAACAGTCCGAGTAAGAATATACATCCTTTTTTCATTATCCTTTCCTTCCAACCTAACTAAAAGATATCAATTCACTGTTTTTGGTAAACTAGATCAATAATACTATGCCCTAAGCGTTCTCCACGTTTTTCAAACTTGGTCTTGGGTCGCGGTAAGTAACTTGAACATCCATTAATCATAGCAAAACCAGGATGCATTGATAGAACTTTAACCATATGGTCAGCATAATTTGTAATATCCGTTGCCAAATGAAAATAACCAGCTTTGCAAAGTTTTTGATAAATCAAATTAACAAAACTTGGATGAACAATTCTTCGCTTATGGTGTCTTCGCTTTGGCCAAGGGTCAGGAAAGAATAATAATATCTGGCTAAAGCTGTTATCTGGGATATGATTTTGCAAAATAGGCACAGCGTCCGTAAAAAGTATTCGCACATTAAAAATTTGCTTTTCAGCTAATTCCGCTAATAGCGCTCCTACACCAGCAGGATGAACTTCCACACCTAGGAAATTATACTGCGGATAAGCTTGTGCTAGCTGCAATAACGTCCCGCCCATACCAAAGCCAATTTCTAAAATAATCGGCGCCGTATTCTGAAAAATCGTTTGCAAATCAAGCAGCTCGGCGGCTATTTCAATACCAAAATAAGACCAATAATCATGCATGGCTTGTTTTTGACGATTAGTCATTCGTGAACGAATGATAAAACTTCTTAATTCTCGCTTCATTTCTTATCCTATGATGAATGACAAATTTTCTAGATTCAAACGACAATATTAGGTAGCATAATGTGATTATGAAAAAAATTATTAGTTCGATTGCACTTATTTTATTGTTCATCGTTTTTTTACTTATTGGCTCTGCCTTTTATTTAAGTCATTATATCGACCCGAATAAATATAAAGGACGGATTAGTCAATATGTATTTGCCAAAACTGGTCAAGTTCTAGTAATTAATGGTGACATAAAATGGTCAGTTTTTCCCTGGGTTGGACTTAAAGTAAAAAACCTGCTTTATTATAATGCACATCAATTCTCGCCTAAAGTATTCATTTCAGCTAAAGAAATGGATATGAAAATAAAGCTTATCCCTCTCCTAACTAAAAAAATTGAAATTGGAAATATCACCCTTAATAACGCGATCATTAATCTCACACGAAATAAGGATGGCACTGTCAATTGGCAGAGTTTTGCTAAAACGGATAAAAAAATAATAACAGAAAAAAATAATCTTTCTTCAAATAAATTAGCAACAATGATCATTGAAAGTTTAAGAATCAAAGACGGTAAAATTAATTGGCTAGATCAACTCGACCATACACAAACAAGGTTTACATCGATTAATGTGATCAGTCATCACATTCAATTTGGAAAATTTTTCCCATTTGCATTAGAACTCAAATTTGCAGAGAAAAAGGGGCAGGATGTTGCGGTTCAACTCCATGCAAATATTTTAATACCCCATCATACAGAACAAGTTTTTTTGAAAAATTTTGTAATTAATAGCCAATCTCAAGATAAAAATATTCATCTACAATTAGTCGGGGATTTAGCAACTGACATTTCTCAAAAAACTACAAATGCAAAATTCAATTTCAATCTAAATGATATGAGTGGAAGGCTTGAACTTGAGACTGATAAAAATAATCCTGACCAGTTAACAGGCTTGATTAGCACTAACAACTTTAATGGTAATAAATTTCTGCTAGCCCTAGGTCAAAATTTAAATTTTGAAAACCCTACGGCGCTCAGTTCAGCATCGTTAATTAGCAAGTTACGTCTGACGAAGAATATAATTCAATTTCAACAATTACATGCCATTATTGACCAAACAGATATTTATGGTTCCATTATAGTTTCTAAAAAAAATAAAAGCGTATTATTTGATTTAAGTGCGAATGCCATTGATTTAAAAAATTATTGCACTGAATCAACCAAATCTAAAACGTCTTCAATAATAGCGAAAAATCAATCAAAAGAAAAAAAACTCCCACCTGCTACCTATGCCATTAAAGGCAGGTTCCAACTTGCAAAACTTATTGTAAACAAATTATTGTTAACTAATCTTAATGCGCAGATTGCAGCTGCAAATCATATTATTAACATTTCACCGCTTCAAGCCTCTTGCTGTCAAGGAAGGATTAATGGCAGCTTAATCATTGATAAACGCCAGCCTAATTTAACTACTGTTTTCATCAAACAAAAGATTACCAATTTGAAAATCCAGGAATTATTACATCAATTTTCTAATGCAGATAAATTAACTGGCAATGCAGAACTAACATTAGACCTCACGTCAACAATAGATAGAAAAAGAACTTTTCTATCTACACTAAATGGCAAAGTTGCATTTATATTAAATGATGGCTCACTAAGAGGAATTGATATTATTTACCAATTGAGTAAGGCACATTCTTTTATTAAACATTTACATCCTCCCTCCATGACGAATAGTAAAAAAACTGCTTTTTCTGCACTCTCGGCAAATGCTCTCATTACTAATGGAATCTTATCTACAGATGACATTTTATTAACTTCTGAATATTTAAAAGTTTCAGGAAAAGGCAGTACAAATCTTAGCTCAAATGAAATACGCTACCATCTTAATGCACTAGCACAACCTAAATTATCGGATGAATACCGAGAAATTGGAAAAGAAATCACTACCTATAACGTACCTATCAAAATCACCGGCACATTCATTAAACCCAATGTCAATCTTGATTTTTCCGTACTTACAAAAATGCTATTAGTCAAAAAAATTGAAAAACCGCTTACTGACCATCTACAAAAACTAAAAAATGGATTACAAGATAAAATGAAACATAAATTTCAAAAATATCCCGCTGCTAAAATCTTAAGCAAGCTAATCGGTGATCGTTGATTTTAATTATGTCAGATTTCGCAAAAAAAATTTTAAACTGGCACTCTCTTTTTGGCCGAAAAAATTTACCTTGGCAACAAGATATTTCGCCATATAAAGTATGGGTCTCTGAAATCATGCTGCAACAAACACAAGTTGCCACTGTTATTCCTTACTTTGAAAGATTTATGTCTGTTTTCCCTACTGTTTTTGCACTAGCGAAAGCCAGTATTGATCAGGTCTTGCATTACTGGAGTGGTCTTGGCTATTATGCAAGGGCCCGACATCTCTATCAAACTGCTCAAATCATTTGTAATCAGTATCAACAACAATTTCCTATGTCTCTTACGTTATTAATGCAGTTGCCCGGAATTGGTCGATCAACAGCAGGTGCAATTCTCTCAATCGCATTCAAAAAAAAAGCAACAATTCTAGATGGTAATGTAAAAAGAGTACTCACCCGACATCATGCAATTGTGGGTTATCCAGGAAATAAAAAAGTTGAAAATCTTCTCTGGCAACTTGCTGAAGAACACACGCCTGAGACTAATTGTCATATCTATACCCAAGCAATAATGGATTTAGGCGCCACGCTTTGCACTCGCACCACTCCCTCCTGCCACATTTGTCCTTTACAAGGTTCTTGTAAAGCTTATTTAAATAATATGACGAAAGAGTTTCCAACAAAAAAAGTCAGAGCAGCGCTACCTTTAAGAACGACATGTCTGTTAATTTTGGAAAACGAAATAAAACAATTTTATTTCGAAAAACGACCCAATATCGGGCTATGGGGTGGCCTCTGGAGCTTTCCTGAATGCGAAGAAATAAAAATTGAACAATATTGCAAAGATAATCATTTGCATATTTTAAGTAAATCTCTACAACCTAAATTTCGCCATACTTTTACTCACTTTCATTTAGAAATTACACCGGTTATTTTAATGGTAAGAAACTTAACTTTATCGTTAAATGAAAATAATGGGCGTTGGTTGAATCCTCTAGCGCTTCCAGCCATTGGATTAACCACTCCAGTAAAGAAAATTCTGCAATTCTGCACTGGATAGAAATGTCAATTAAATAACCGCGCTAGAGCGCATTTTATTAAATGATTTTTTTTGAAAATTATTTATAATGCCCTGTAACCATTATTAATTAGAGGTAATATGAGTCGAACAGTTTTTTGCAAGAAGCTAGGCGCTGAAGAGTTAGGTTTAGAATACCCCCCCTTTCCTGGTGCGTTGGGTCAAGAAATTTTTGATCATATTTCAAAACACGCATGGCAAATGTGGCTTAGCCATCAAACTATGTTAATTAATGAATATCGATTAAATATGTTAGATCCCGATGCCAGAGAATTCCTAGTTAAAGAAATGAAAAAATTTCTTTTTAGTGGGGGTAGCGAGCTACCACCAGGCTTCACTCCTAAAGAATAAAATTCTCTTGACTCCAGGCTGAACAATCGCTTTAATTACATTCCCTGGCCAGATAGCTCAGTCGGTAGAGCAGAGGACTGAAAATCCTTGTGTCGGCAGTTCGATTCTGCCTCTGGCCACCATAGGATCAAGCACTTACGATGACTTTTCAAAATCCTGCTTTATTTTTTAAATATACTCTGGGTATAAATCCTGCCCATAGCCCGCTTTTCGCTTAAAATTCCAGGGTAATTTAATGTAAAGCTTAGTTTATTACAGCGGGAACTGGTGTAAAAAGCATTTCTTACTTGACTTTTCCATCCCGTTAGCTCCTATCGTAGGGTTCCTACAATATGATTCAACGAATGCTTTTTAGCCTCTTTTTCGGGAGGCTAGGGTTACCTTTAATCTGATTCAATTCATTTTTCGAGTAATGTTTTCTTCTTAATACAATTTTAATTAATTTAATATAATATTTTCATTAGGTTTTCATTAAGTTATTTTTGGAGAAATAAATGTCTACAAGTAGAGCAGAACAGCACAATACAGTCTATAAGCAACTTATAATGGGTAGAAGCTATTTCATGCTTAAAAAATATTCACTGGCGATCACTGCATTTAGTGAGGCAATAAACTTAGATCAAAATTGTAAAATGGCGTTTAATAATCGTGCCCATGCATACGCCTATATAGGGAAACATGCTAACGCTGTTCAGGATTACCTCGAAGCGGAAAGGCTTGGTTGCGAAATAGATTATAATTCCCGTAGTCAATCATACTGTTGTCTTGGAAAGCACAAAGAAGCCATTTTGGATGCCATTAATCAAAATAATAAAGACACGATGAGAAGCCTTTATATTTTAGGGCTTTCATTGCCGAATATACAACATGGAGAATTAGACGAAATACCTAAAGAAACTCTTTTTAATTGGATTAAAAAACTAGAATATTATTCAGGTCTTGATACAACAATTAAATTTTTAAAGGACTGTTTGGATGGGAACACTCCACTCGGTGACCGCTTTTGGAAACATGAACCCTATAGCATAAGGGCGCCTAGTCTAGAGAGGGGTACGTTAAAGGATATTTGTGATTACTTGCAGTCGAAAGATCCTACATTTGTTAAACCCATTTCAGATAAACCTGCCAATTTCTTTTATAACAGGAATAGATCCCCCAAGGTCACCAACCCAAATGAAAATAGCGCTCAAACAATAGAAAATCTTCGTTTAGTTCTTATGGAAAAGAAGCAGAATAAGGAAGACTATAGTGAGCCGCAATCACAACTATCGATGTACTACTTACTTTCGAAAGAGGAAGGGGGCATGACTTATACGCCACACCCAGACTGCATTACCTATTATGTAATAGATTTTCTCTATCATGATATCTATGCAGCAGAATCATTCGTGCGTGAAGGTCTTAAAGATATTTTAATGAATAAAGAAGACCCCTCTTTTCGAAGCGTTGATTTTGACCCTGAGAACCAGGCCTTATATAAGCGTATTAAATACTGTGCTAATTCCCGTGAAAGAGTGATGCAAGCTTCGATTAATCAAACAAATTACCAAACTTATATGACTATCTGGCAAGAATGCAATGAAATGAGACTGACCGTTTCAATAAAGGAGCAGCAAGAACGGGCCTTGCATTATTTAGGACTTGAAGAAGATCCTGAACGAGTAATTTATAATCGAGAACAAGCAGCGACTTATGTTCACGATTGGTTAGCTGGAATCGCTCCAGCAGAAGATTACGTAATAAAAGTCATTAAAGAAGACCCTTCTCGCGTGATCGCGCTATTAGAACAACTGGATGATTCTAAGCAATTTGATCAATTATTAGAGCTTGTCCTTAAACATCAAGAGGAGCTTAAGGATGTTCAGTTTATGGTGGCATTTAAATTCAAAAAAGCAATGCGAACTATTCACGATGCATCCGAACGTGCGGCTATTTTAGCCGAAGCATATGATTTAGGGGTGTTAAATGAAGTGATGGGAGCGCCAGGAAGCTATCTCTATCAATTAATTCTGAATCAACCCATTTTAGCCTCTATCAACAACCCAGACCTAGTAGTCACGATTGCCCTTCATTTAGGTGAGGCGCATAAAAAAGAAGCCATCGGCATACTTTTTCATCATGCCCTTACTTTATCTGCAGAACAACTTGAAGCAGGGAAGCTCGGGTTTTACTTAATGGTATTTTACACTTTAAAAACGCACTGGGATCAGCCCCATATCCCCTCCACCTTAGATCAACTCTCTATTCAGCAGGATATTGCAATTGATTATTCCATCGCTTCTTTATTGAGAAACCTTAATGACATGCTAGACCTGGCTTGGAAAAGAAATTCTACTTTATTTTGTGAGTTATTCTGTCGAGAACTAGCTGAGCTCAAGGCGACTTCATCATCTGAACAATTAATAGACCGACAAGATTTTTATCAAGCACTAATGCAACATCCCGATATGCTGAACTTCCCACATTTTGGAAAATGTCGACAGGCGGTGGAGTCCGCCTATGCGGCTCATGGACTTAACGCTGCTCTTGTTGAAACTGGACCAAGCATCGCAGCAAATTTAGGCAGGTCGCTGACTCAGTTTATGAATAGAAATGAGCAAAAAGCAACGGCGAATTTTTCTTCAGATGAAGAAAAAAGGCCAGATTTATTCGATTTATGATAATGATATAAGAGTCTAACCCTGAACCTCCTTTTGATTCTGGATCACCAGAAAAAGCGGATTCTGATATAAGAGAAGCGTTAAGAAAAAAATGAACGAATCATTTGAGAAAATTATATGATTTATATTTTCCAGTACTCCGTTATCCGTTAAATCAGTTTTGTGCATTCACGCAGAATTGTACTGAAAGCTTTTCCTTATTTTGCATATTGATTAATTTCCCAAAGTTTTGTTGTCGCCTCATAGTATTCGTCATCGAAATGATAGATTTTGTAACCTATTTTTTGATCAATTTTCAGTATTTTTGTTCCACGAAGCCATTGTAAGCAAGTAGCGGGAGCGGTTTCGATCATCACATTTTTATATTTAACTTGGTAATCACCATGCACATGCCCACAAATAATTAATTTCACATTCGATCCTTCGATGATTCTCCAGATTCTGCTTTATTTTTTAAAATATACTGATCGATGAGTGGTGTGTTTATTTCAACTGGATGATGGTGCATCACGATCACCAATTAAAGCCTTCTATATAGCTTCCAAAAAAACATTTCTTTCCATATAAAATAATTTCTGTCCCTTTTTGCAAACAAATATTGGGGTTTTTTTCACGTAAGTCTCCGATGAAGCTAATATTATTTTGACCGATAGCAAGATTTTTAGTAAAAGTTATTACCGTCCTCCTTCTAGAGGGTTTTTTTCCCTGAGTAAATTCTAGCTTCGAAATAATTCTCCTTTCAAGCAGAGGCTCTTGAGCGAATTCTTTTGTTAGAAGCACCGGAACCATGCTGAAGAAATGCACTAAACAAAGCGATCCTAATAAAGGAAACCCCACATAGATAATAACAAAGCGCATGGGTTTCGATGTTTTTCTTTCTTCGAATTTTTTTCGACAATAAGCAAGTACGTTTACTCTATATATTATTGTCATCAAAATGAAAATAATAGCTGTCATTGGAAAACAAATTTTCCAAATTAGAAGGTTATAATAATCTGGGCCAATGTATGGAGTTGACTCTGTGAAAATATAAATTAAAAAATAGATGACTGAAAAAAATTCTATAAATCTTTTCATTTTATTGTTTCAACAATTAAGTAAGTAGGGTTAAACATAGTGTCTCTTAGCAATCCAAAACTATTTAATACCATTGGCTTGTCATGGCAATCAATTTTAACAGATTCTGAAAAATTTCTTAACTTTAAAAATAATTATCGTACTCTAACTCTTCCCACGTAGACACCAAAACCCAATCCAGTCCTGCTGATAACCAGCTCAATTGTTTTTCGTCAAACGATACTAAACTGCTATCTGTTTGACACAATTTAAGCTGTTTGTTTAATTACCGTTTAGTGTGTGCTACCGCTACGCCCTGATAGGATAATTTTTAGGTTTTCCTAGCAATATCTGGATGTCTTTTATACTCTTTGTTTTTTTAACCATTAAAACTTCTCTTTTCTCATTTTTTCAACCTCAGCGGAAATTAAATGAAGCTTATTTATAAGCGTTTCATCAGAAAAACCATCTAATTCTCTAGCAGCAATCCAACCAATTTTAATTGTACACAATTTTGATATATCGTTAGAACAGCCTCCAACTCCAAGAGAAATTCTATTTGATTTATTACTAATTGCAATGGAAAAACGCTTGGATTTTTTGCCAATGCAGCCTTGCAACAAACGAGAGTATCCCTAAAAGATCAATTCGATTCACTGTTTAATCCTCCATGCATCAATGGAAAAATTAAAATATTGGGTTGCACCACCCTCTGTTTGGATTTCCCATGCATATTGGGCCATAGAGTAATTGTCAATCATTGCTACCTAGTGGTGATCATAGTAAATACCTCGTGCATCTGCTTCGGTATAACGCGTTAACAAGCCATTCACTTGATAGTAGCAGGCCGCTCGGCCAAGTTGATGGTAAATGGAAGGCTTATGTATCGTCATTGGGATTGGTCACTCCAACGTGTGAGGCATACTTGTCAACAGCCTTAACTATCTAGGAACTAACTTCATTAGCAAAAGAAGAGAAACCCAAAATACTATTGCATTTAATAATGTAATTAAACTCCAAAAAATTTCCCAATTTGTAATAAGCTCACGTCGATAATTTGCCTTTTCTAATGCATTTCTTTTTAATTTCAAAAAAGAAAAATTAGAAATCTTTATCATTATATACATTGAAACCACTAAATATCTTACAAAATAATTACCCCATAAAAATAAAGAATCGTATATTGGATCGAATTGGAGTCTTTTGCCAATTTTTTTTTCAATTTTTGGTATAATGACATGGTTAAAGATGAATGGTAATACTGGAAGAAGATTTATCATTGTAATTAAAAGAGAAAATGCAGAGATATTCATTATTACATTTTTCGTTAGCTGTAGTGAGAAGGTATGCATTTTGTTCCTTATTTCTTCTGGAAAGAGTTATATTTATCATAAAGAAAATCACTTATAGGCTTAAGGTCTTTGTCTAGATAATAATTAGTTGTCGCCAATATAGAAACTAAAGCTAATATCCCTAAACCACCTGCAGCTTCGGCTACTGCAGGAGAGATAAACGAATCTGCAATTCTTTCCCCCCAAAAAGCCACAGTTTGCTCAAAAGCCACTCGACCGCGCTGATCGGGAGCAGCCTTAATAATTTTTTCTGCTCTAAGCCCCACATCAAGCGCAGTGAATACTTTACCTAAATGCTTTAGTTTATCAGTAACCGACCAAAACCGCCCATATCGTTCTGATTGAATTAAATTAAAATTAACAGACCTCACTGCCATATTTCTTCTCGCATTCCAGTAAGACATTTTATGAGAAACTTCATGGCTCATCCTTGCCATTTCAGTTGCGCGATTGATACTAAGCATTGCTGCATCCTAAGCTTGCCTCTAACCAGGTACTCCAATCTTTATACAAAGGAGGATTGCTATCATTTCTGCTCGTTAATTTGTTCATTTTATTAGGGGTGATGCCTCAGTTAATTGAGTTTTTTATGAGGAGTTAAATTCATAACAATAATAAAAAAAATGTAAAAGAATACAAAATTAAATAGTGCAAAAAAACTCCAAAATATTTCTGATGTTGAAAATACTTCACGCGAATAAGCAACTTTTACTAAAGCATATTTGGGATTCATTTTTTTTGGAATTTTTAAATATATTGTGAGGATATATAAAAATATCTCGCCATAACGAACAAAGTAGCCATTAAAAAAATCTATAGTATAAGAAAATAGTTCAAATTTTAATTTTTTTCCCACTTTCCTCTCAATATTAGGAATAATTTTGAAATTAAAAACTAATGGCAATATTAAAAAATGATTAATTATTGTGATCAAGATAAATAATAAAGATACATCCATTATTTTCTCTTTGATCATAAAATAAACTTGCATTTCATTTCCTTATTTATTCCACACGGAATGATAATTGTCATATATGTAATTACCGCTGGCTATAGCATAGGGCTCCATATAATAATTTGTTATAGCTAATATTTTTAATGTTTAGGTTTATTGCTAATTTCAAACCCGTAATCTAAAAGACTTAAAGCCTTTTCAAAAAAGGCTAATATTTCGATTTTTTTGCTTTGAGTTAAAGATTCTTCTGCATGGAGTAAAATCTATAACATTACCACGATTTTGCCGCACATAATTAATTGCTTGTATTTGATTTAGACCATTATTACCTGAATAGAAATTTGCTGTATTGATATCAGTTAATTGAGATTTTTATGAGGAGTTAAATTCATAAAAATAATGAAAAAAATAAAGAATATTACAAAATTAAATAGTGCAAAAAAACTCCAAAATATTTCTGATGTTGAAAATAGTTCACGCGGATAAGCAACTTGTACTAAAGCATATTTGGGATTCATTTTTTGTGGAATTTTTAAATATATTGTGAGAATATATAAAAATATTTCGCCATAACGAACAAAGTAGCTATTAAAAAAATGTAGACTATAAGAAAATAGTTCAAACTTTAATTTTTTTCCCACTTTTCTCTCTATACCAGGAATAACTTTTAAATTAAAAATTAATGGAATTATAAAGAGTATATTAATTGCAACAATAGGACAAAATAATAAATATATATTAAACATCATTTCTTTTACTACTAACAGAGAACAAATTTGCATTCTATTTCCTCATTTTATGTAAAAAATCATCATACACAACATCACTCTTGGCTATAATATAGGGCTCTATATAATGATTTGTTATAGCTAACGCAGGAATTAAGATTAATGTCCCTAAACCTCCTGTAAAATATTCAATACCATAAGTAACTCCTCTATCAATAATATTTTCAAACACAAAAGCTATAGTTTGCTCAAAAGCCACTCGACCACGCTGATCGGGAGTAGCCTTAATAATTGCTTCTGTTCTAAGCCCCACGTCAAGCGCAGTGGATACCTTACCTAAATGCTTTAGTTTATCAGTAACCGACCAAAACCGCCCATATCGTTCTGATTGAATTAAATTAAAATTAGCAGACCTCACTGCCATATTTCTTCTCGCATTCCAGTATGACATCTCATGAGAAACTTCATGGCTCATCCTTGCCATTTCAGTTGCACGATTGATACTAAGATTGCTGCATCCTAAGCTTGCCTCTAACTAGGTTACTCCAATCTTTATACAAAGGAGGATTGCTATCATTTCTGCTCGTTAATTTGTTCATTTTATTAGGGGTGATGCGTCAATTGAGTTTTTTATGAGGAGTTAAATTCATAACAATAATAAAAAAAATGTAAAAGAATACAAAATTAAATAGTGCAAAAAAACTCCAAAATATTTCTGATGTTGAAAATACTTCACGCGAATAAGCAACTTTTACTAAAGCATATTTGGGATTCATTTTTTTTGGAATTTTTAAATATATTGTGAGGATATATAAAAATATCTCGCCATAACGAACAAAGTAGCCATTAAAAATATGTAGACTATAATAAAATAGTTCGAATTTTAATTTTTTTCCCACTTTCCTCTCAATATTAGGAATAATTTTGAAATTAAAAACTAATGGCAATATTAAAAAATTAATTATTGTGATGAGGATAAATAATAAAGATACATCCATTATTTTCTCTTTGATCATAAAATTAACTTGCATTTTATTTCCTTATTTATTCCACAAGGAATGATAATTGTCATATATGTAATCACCGCTGGCTAGAGCATAGGGCTCTATATAATGATTTGTTACAGCTAACGCAGGAATCAGCCTTAATATCCCTAAACCTGCTGTAAAATATTCAATATTCAATATTCAATATTAAAGATTAAAGCCTGTCATCAGTTCGGATTTGCCAGGTATCTCTAGATTGGTTCATGCACTGTCCTGCGAGGAGCTAGGGCTGAAATGCACTGGTCTACTCACCCCTAGCATCAAAAGCCACTGGCCATATATTATCCTGAAAAGCCATGTGTAATTATAAATAGGCAAGCAAAAAATATTAGATAATTAAATAGCGAAAAAAAGCTCCAAAATATTTCAAATTTTGAAAATAGCTCACGATGGTATTCAGCCTTTACTAAAGCACATCTAGAATTCATTTTTTTTGAAATTCTCAGGTACTTCATAAGAATATATAATGATATTTCACAATATCTAGCAAAATAATCACGGAAAAAAAACATTTCATAGGAAATAAAAGTAAATTTTAATTTTTTTTTTATTTTTTTCTCAATACCTGGAATAATCTTAAAATTAAAAATCATTGGCAATAAAAAAAGACAATCAAATATAGTGATACAAAGAGAAGCTGTTATTACATAAAATACAACTTCATTTGATAATAATGAATCATAATCTATCATCTAACCCCCAATCATTTTCCAATGAACATATTATAAGTAATATCGCTATATTTTTTGACCAATTGAGATTGATCAATAACATGATTTACTATAGCCAGCGCTGGAATTAGTATTAATATTCCTAAACCTCCTGTAGTACTCTCGACAGCAGAAGCAACTCCCACATCAACAATATTTTCTAATACAAAAGTCGCACTTTGCTCAAAAGCCACTCGACCGCGCTGATCGGGAGCAGCCTTAATAATTTTTTCTGCTCTAAGCCCCACATCAAGCGCAGTGGATACTTTACCTAAATGCTTTAGTTTATCAGTAACCGACCAAAATCGCCCATATCGTTCTGATTGAATTAAATTAAAATTAGCAGACCTCACTGCCATATTTCTTCTCGCATTCCAGTATGACATCTCATGAGAAACTTCATGGCTCATCCTTGCCATTTCAATTGCGCGATTGATACTAAGCATTGCTGCATCATGATAAGTCTCCTGCATTATTTGATATAGGGGTGACATGTGTTTGGCAGTCCTTGCCGTACCATCTAAGCTTGCCTCTAACCAGGTACTCCAATCTTTATACAAAGGAGGATTGCTATCATTTCTGCTCGTTAATTTGTTCATTTTATTAGGGATGAGAAGCTGCCTCAGTTAATTGAAATTTTATGAGGAATTAAATTTATAAAAATAATAAAAAAGACAAAAAAGAATACAAAATTAAATAGTGCAATAAAACTCCAAAATATTTCTGATGTTGAAAATAATTCACGCGAATAAGCGACTTCTAGTAAAACATATTTGGGATTCATTTTTTTTGGAATTTTTAAATATATTGTGAGGATATATAAAAATATCTCGCCATAACGAATAAAGTAGCCATTAAAAATATGTAGACTATAATAAAATAGTTCAAATTTTAATTTTTTTCCCACTTTCCTCTCAATATTAGGAATAATTTTGAAATTAAAAAATAATGGCAATATTAAAAATATGATTAATTATTGTGATGAGGATAAATAATAAAGATACATCAATTATTTTCTCTTTGATTATAAAATTAACTTGCATTTTATTTCCTTTATTTATTCCACAAGGAATGATAATTGTCATACACCTCATCACTCTTAGCTATAATAAGGGATCTATATAATGATTTGTTATAGCTAATGCAGGAATTAGGATTAATGTCCCTAAACCTGCTGTAAAATATTCAATACCATAAGCAACTCCTAGATCAATAAAATTTTCAACAATTTTTTTTAATGTCTAGGTTTATTGCTAATTTCAAACCCGTAATCTAAAAGACTTAAAGCCTTTTCAAGAAAGGCTAATATTTCAATTTTTTTGCGTTGAGTTAAAGGTTTTTCTGCATGTGGTGGCAGCCAATTTGTAAATCCGCTAGCTGCATCGATTTTAATAAAAGTTTTCCCGTCTTGCCTGTTAATGCGTGTCATTCCGATATATAATCCGTGTTTATTTTCCACATAGGCTATATAATCCAATTGAATAAGTATTGTCATAAATCCTTACATTAAATCTTAAACGATTGTGAACCGCAGTTTCATAATGAGAAGTGCACGGATTAACTAAGTCCATATGTGATTTCTCGAAAATGAAAGGGATCTCCAAACTGCATCAGCTAAACCTAGAGGTAACCGTTCATACAATTTTCTCCCATTAAAACTTCCCTCCAGGAGTAAAATCTATAATATTACCACGGTTTTACCGCGCATAATTAATTGCTTGTATTCGGTTTAGACCATTATTACCTGAATAGAAATTTGCTGTATTGATATCAGTTAATGAGGAGTTAAATTCATAAAAATGATAAAAAAAATATTAGGATAGTTTTTAGGTTTTCCTAGCAATATCTGGATGTCTTCTATACTCTTTGTTTTTTTAATCATTAAAACTTCTCTTTTCTCATTTTTTCAACCTCAGCGGAAATTAAATGAAGCTTATTTATAAGCGTTTCATCAGAAAAACCATCTAATTCTCTAGCAGCAATCCAACCAATTTTAATTGTACACAATTTTGATATATCGTTAGAACAGCCTTCTTCCAACTCCAAGAGAAATTCTATTTGATTTATTACTAATTGCAATGGAAAAACGCTTGGATTTTTTGCCAATGCAGCCTTGCAACAAACGAGGGTATCCCTAAAAAAATTAATTCGATTCACTGTTTAATCCTCCATCCATCAATGGAAAGATTAAAATATTGGGCTGCACCACCCTCTGTTTGGATTTCCCATGCATATTGGGCCATAGAGTAATTGTCAATCATTGCTGCCGTAGTTGATTTCAATACTTGTATGTCCTTTGTAGCAAAAAATGTAATCGGAGAGCGACCTGATGTGTAAATACCAAGTTTATTACCAGTGGTTCCAATCGGAGCAAAATAATTTCCAGGATTTATTTGTCCTGGAAATATGTATTGTATCGCTTCAGTACCTCTAGGAAATACCAAAAGCTCGACTGGATCTGAAAAATCAATTCCTCTCATATTGAATTGATATCTTTATGTAATCTGCTTTTTTTTAAGGATAAGAGTGTGTGGCTTAATGGGTCTTATTTTAGTGCAATGATTCATAAGTTCCGCCTGAAGTTGCTCATCAAAAAAGTATCTTAGTCAGTGACTTATTTGTAATAGCGTGATTACAGAGATAAACCGTCAGATTAATTACCAAGCGAATTTTTAGGCACAATGTACCATTTAAATTTAATCTTATCAACAATGTGCATAACAAAACAGCTAAAGGGCGAATTGGGATACCAGAAACTTTTAAGCAATCTCAAATTTCCCAGGTAATAATTTTATCGCTTTTTTTATATTTTCGATTATATTTTCTTTTTCTGCCCTAGAAACATTAGCGTGGTTCCTTGAACGATCCCAGCGAGTTATATCACTAGCATAAATGAAAACTGTTCTTTTTTTAGGATCGTAACCAATATCAATTTTTAAAATATTATCTTTATATTTGTACTCAAGCTCTTCTGGACCAGTTATTTGTATGGAATAACCACTATCACTAACAACACCACCTTCATTTATTTTTTTCAACATTCTGTTCTCCATTAACACTAAGGTCTGAATATAATGCCATTTGATGAATGAACTATTTCATTTACTTTAGGATTCTCAATTAAGATTAGATATTCTATTCGGTTAAATACACTTGTAGGACGCGTTCCCTCCACAAATGCATAAACATCACCAGAAGCATTTTCTGCAAATCTTTTTGATAAAGCATCCCAAGGTTTTACTGCTTGCTCATAAGCAGATTTCTTAAACAAATCTAGAGAATCCAAATATTCTCCTCCTGTCGTCATCTCTAATGTTTTTTTATGCATATTTGTCGCAAAGCTAGTAGCACGTTGCTGATTATCTTTACCAGACCAAAAAGTTGCTGAATCTAATTCAGTATTCACATCTAATTTAAATAAAGCTTGTTCAACATAGGAATGAATCTTAAAAAAGCTACCAGCTCGTGCAACCTGACTCTCTGATATATTAGCAAGCACATGCGATCGTAATGCTAAATTTTTTAGGCTCTTTGCGCCAAATGGCTCAAATGTGCCACCTCTTTCAAGCTGAATTACTCTCTCAAGAAGTTTTATAACTGCATAGGATTTACGCATTACCAATTTATCAGGATAAGCAGGTTCAATTCCTCTTTCAGTTTGGTGAATGCCTCGAGCAATATCATAAGTAAAATATTGGCCGCTTGCTTTATCATATAATTCTACACCCGCTGGCCCGCGAGCAACAATCTTAAGATTTGGATTGTGCTCCAGGATTTCATTTAGGGGCGTCATGGAATGACTAAATGATGATGAGGTGTTTTTTGCTTCTTGGAGCTGATCAAACCTATCGAACAACCAATTCGTTTTTTTAGCATTGGCTTGTTCTGTTTTTGTCGTTTGGGTTGAAGTAAAAAAGTGCGGCTGCGAAGCGCCGGCGGCTTTATTCCTATTATTGTTATTACTCGCAAAAAAGCTATGGTTATTTCCGCTAGCTTGGTTTCGTGATTGATCAATTGTGTTGCGTGAGAATGAAGCCTCGCATTTCTGGAGGCCGCGAGGCTTTCCTGCCTGACTCGCTCATATTCTGCCATTAATGCTTCTTGCTCTAACTTCGTGTTAATCGCCTGACTCAGCGTTGTCCCTAATGCAGTCAGGGTAATCTGCTTCAGATCTAGCCCTGACTCTTGGCGATCAATCACCGCACGGATGCCGTTCCCCACCAAGCTTCGTGCTTCATTTTGTACAACGTTACCCACAAAAGGCGATTCCTTAAATATCGCCTGGGCTTGTGGGCTAACTTGATGCAACATGGCCGTGCTCACCACTTCTCCCACTACTGCGCCAAAATCAAACTGGTGGCGAAGGCCTGTCATCATTTCGGTGAATTGATTCATGACTCCAATTTGAGCTGTTTGTTTAATTACCGTTTGTAGCGATTGACTGGCAAGGTTTTGCATCCAAGTGCTTAATCCTGCTTGACCGGCCCCTAATATGCCCGCGCTTATCCCTGCCTCTAATCCCACTGTGATCACTTGCGCTAAACTAAACTGTGCCTGTAAGTGTGTGGCTACCGCTACGCCCTGATAGGCTGCTTCTACTAACGCACTGAAGACTGCTACCGTCAGCGGGGCAAAAACTGGCACGAAGGCAGAGATCACTACCCCTGCAATCAAGGCCACACTCTCGACTATCCCATGTACCACTTCCACGAATCCATGATGGTGCGATAGCGTTAAGTTAAGATGGGGGGATAGCCTGCCGATCATGATCTGCATAAATTGCTCGTAGGGCGTCACATTTCCTGCATGATTGGTACTTGGTAAGTACTGCGGCAGAATTAAAATTTGTCCCACCACTAAAGGATCGGTTAACGCATAGCCATTCATTTGTGCCACCACGCCAGCAAAGCCTTCATCTCCATAAAACTTTTGTGCAATCTGCTTAAAATGATCCCCGGGTGAGACAGTGTATTTTTGTGGCACCGCCGCCGGATAGGTCATCGCAAAATCGGGCAATAAAAGATGTGGGGCTCTAGCGGCTTTTTCAAATGCCCTTCTCTCTGATGCGCCATCGGCTAAATCACTGCTCAGGCGGTTGGGGTGGCGGAAAACACTCTTAAAGCGATTCTCGCAGTGGGCAAAATAGTGATCCATGACTGCTGCATTCGGGTTGGTAATGTCGTTAATGAGGCTCGCGATCATCTCGCCGCTCGCATTAAAAAAATTCCGATTACAAATTGATTGATTGTATCAATTTTTTCCGCTTACCTTAACCTGATTTTCACTATTTAAATTAAATTGCTTCTAATAAATGAAGGCCTCTTGTTTAGTAAGGTTTTCACAGAAATTTATGCCTTCACCTCTAAAGTAACAAGACCGGATTGAATTAAAAAATCACCCTTTTAAAGGGAATGAGATTCCTTCCTTACATTCGTTACAAAAAAAACCTTCTGTGTATTCGTAGTGATTGTCTTCTTCCGTCCAATATTCTAAGGTAGGTATTTTTGTCTTGATCCTATTTTTTAGTTCAAAGCTAATTGAATAAGTAAAATGAAATACCTTTTTTGCATTTGTCCAGCCTTGTGAAATTTCTTTTATTGTATTACCTGATAGCTTACAAATTTTAATAGCTAAGCTTATGTGCTGACATGGATTGCTCATAAAATTCTCCTAAATCAAATTGATTTACTAAACGAAGATTGCTTAAATTATTATTTATAAAGAACTGATATCCCATTCCTTCGCCAAGCTCAGGATTATTAATTGCGGTACCTGCCGGAATCCGGATATCATGAAGCACTTCATATTGACCTATGTAAGGCCTATAACCAAATTTACTATGAGGTTTTACTTGCAAAATTTTACCTAAATCTGTTTTATTTCCTAGGGAAGTTAATATAGTCTGAAAATTAGTATAATAGGACGAACGCCCAGGTAACCCACCAAAAATAATATCACCTTCCTTTAGATTAGCCATATTCCAAGTATCTGGATTATAGCTATTCCTGTATTGATTCTCTTTCGCAGTTAATATTTTAAAATTGGATGCCAAATTTGCAACTTTACTTTCAGCAATATTGCTAAGAACTCTTGCTCGCAATTCTGAATTTTCTAAACTCTTTTCCTGAAATGATTCATTTATACTACAATTCTCAATCTGCACTATTTTCTGAAGAGCAAATAATAAGCCATACGGGCCACGCATAAATGGTGTTTCAGGATAAACAGGGTCAACTCCTCTCTCAGTTTGGTGAATGCCCCGAGCCATATTATAGGTAAAATACTCACCACTTTTTCTATCATACAACTCAACACCCGCTGGCCCGCGAGCAACAATCTTAAGATTTGGATTGTGCTCCAGGATTTCATTTAGGGGCGTCATGGAATGACTAAATGATGATGAGGTGTTTTTTGCTTCTTGGAGTTGATCAAACCTATCGAACAACCAATTCGTTTTTTTAGCATTGGCTTGTTCTGTTTTTGTCGTTTGGGTTGAAGTAAAAAAGTGCGGCTGCGGGGCGCCGGCTGCTTTTTTCCTATTATTGTTATTACTCGCAAAAAAGCTATGGTTATTTCCACTAGCCTGGTTTCGTGATTGATCAATTGTGTTAGCGTGAGAATGAAGCCTCGCATTTCTGGAGGCCGCGAGGCTTTCCTGCCTGGCTCGCTCATATTCTGCCATTAACGCTTCTTGCTCTAACTTCGTGTTAATCGCCTGACTCAGCGTTGTCCCTAATGCATTCAGGGTAATCTGCTTCAGATCTAGCCCTGACTCTTGGCGATCAATCACCGCACGGATGCCGTTCCCCACCAAGCTTCGTGCTTCATTTTGTACAATGTTACCCACAAAAGGCGATTCCTTAAATATCGCCTGGGCTTGTGGGCTAACTTGATGCAACATGGCCGTGCTCACCACTTCTCCCACTACTGCGCCAAAATCAAACTGGTGGCGAAGGCCTGTCATCATTTCGGTGAATTGATTCATGACTCCAATTTGAGCTGTTTGTTTAATTACCGTTTGTAGCGATTGACTGGCAAGGTTTTGCATCCAAGTGCTTAATCCTGCTTGACCGGCCCCTAATATGCCCGCGCTTATCCCTGCCTCTAATCCCACTGTGATCACTTGCGCTAAACTAAACTGTGCCTGTAAGTGTGTGGCTACCGCTACGCCCTGATAGGCTGCTTCTACTAACGCACTGAAGACTGCTACCGTCAGCGGGGCAAAAACTGGCACGAAGGCAGAGATCACTACCCCTGCAATCAAGGCCACACTCTCGACTATCCCATGTACCACTTCCACGAATCCATGATGGTGCGATAGCGTTAAGTTAAGATGGGGGGATAGCCTGCCGATCATGATCTGCATAAATTGCTCGTAGGGAGTCACATTTCCTGCATGATTGGTACTTGGTAAGTACTGCGGCAGAATTAAAATTTGTCCCACCACTAAAGGATCGGTTAACGCATAGCCATTCATTTGTGCCACCACGCCAGCAAAGCCTTCATCTCCATAAAACTTTTGTGCAATCTGCTTAAAATGATCCCCGGGTGAGACAGTGTATTTTTGTGGCACCGCCGCCGGATAGGTCATCGCAAAATCGGGCAATAAAAGATGTGGGGCTCTAGCGGCTTTTTCAAATGCCCTTCTCTCTGATGCGCCATCGGCTAAATCACTGCTCAGGCGGTTGGGGTGGCGGAAAACACTCTTAAAGCGATTCTCGCAGTGGGCAAAATAGTGATCCATGACTGCTGCATTCGGGTTGGTAATGTCGTTAATGAGGCTCGCGATCATCTCGCCGCTCGCATTAAAAAAATTCCGAGAACTTGACACCCATTGCATAATAGAGATTTTTTCTCCATGACGGGTAAATTCTACCGGCTGGTAATCATTTCTTATCAGGATCTTGCCATCCTGCGTGCTCGTATAGACCCGCGTGAGCGTATGATTAGGATCATCCTCATTTGCTATCCCCTCATCACACGTGATCGTGCCATTTGGCGTAAAGTAGCGATGAGCAATCTGAAGTTTATTCTTCTTCCCCTGCCTGGTATAGCGATCCCCGGTGACGGCGGCAAGCTTAATGTCTCGATAGGCAATATAATAATTGGCCATCTCATCGCGCATCGACTCATAGTCCGTACGCTGAGTGGTGGGCAAGCCAATTGGAGTGAATCCGCCATACATCGTATAGCTTTGCAGTTTGCCATCTAGCACTTGCAGGTCACTATACTGCCAGTGACTGCCGGGGTAAGTGGCGATGTGGTGATCGTAGTAAATACCTCGAGCATCTGCTTCGGTATAACGCGTTAACAAGCCATTCACTTGATAGTAGCGATCAGTCGTCACAGACACTCGGCCAAGTTGGTGGTAAATGGCTCGGTTAAAAATGCCATCGGCATTATAATTAAGCGTTCGAAACAGCCCCTTTCCGTTGATTTCTCGTGTCCGAAATCCGGCTTCATAAACTAATTGTAGGCCGGTTGCGCCGTCATAGATCACATGACCGGTTGCATCGTAAAAATACCATAGGTCTTGTGGGGGAAGGCTGTTAATGCCTGTTGTGGTAATGTGCCGGCGATTACTAGCGGCGTCATAGCGCGTGGCGACCACTAAGTCAGAATCAGCTGTCCAAGCTTCACGCCTCATCCCATCCAGAATAGTCGTGACTTGCCTGACGAGACTGCCTTGGTTATAAAGCCAAACCGATTGCTCCTGCCCTTCGGTATCGCGCGTATACTTCGTGAGCGTTTGCAGGCTTCTGTCATACACCTGCATCAACTGGCCACCCAGGTACTGGAAGTGAAGGTCTTGAGTATAAACCTTTGACAGCACAATATCATAGTTGAGGAGAGTGGGGAGCGTGGGATCAGGGAAAGCCAGCACGGAGGCGCGGTGGTTTAATCGCCTGCTATCTGAATATCTTCTAATCTCTTGATTGGCTAAATTATAAATATGCACCGTTTGGACACCTGCTAAATCAAACTCTCGATCCACACGACCAAAGTAATTGCGCACCCACCTGAGCTGACTGCCATCGGGATTCTGCACCCCTAATAATTCGCCGTTTCGATCATAATTCATGCTTGTCACATAGCTAGAAGGCTCCCGCCGATCGGTGACATTGCCCAGCAAATCCTGGTTGTAACCCGTTGTTGTGCCGTCAAAATCTGTGTCTAAACAACGCCAATTGCATTCGTTATAGGCAAACTCCTGGAATTTTCCTGAAGGATAAATAATTTTTGTCACACGATTATGGGGATTATGTTCATACTGCCAGCGATGATTTTTCTCATCCCAGTGACTGTCGCGCTGCCCTAAGGCGTTAAACTGTTGCCTGCGGCCAACGCCGCCATTTTCAAGTATCCAATAGATTTCCTCGCTACCGGCATTACAAAGGAAGGCTTGAGTATCGCCATTGGGATTGGTCATCCCCACTTTAAAGCCTCGCTCGTTATAACCCCATAACGTCAGTGGGCGACCTAAGGTAAGCTGTCCGGTTGGCTCAACAATGTACACTTCGGGATCACGTTGTGTGAGGCGCTGATTGAGATGGTTATGGGTATAATCAATAGGATGACCCAGCGTATCGACAAACTGGGTGAGGTTGTGCCAATGATCATAATCAAAATGCTGACTCGGCAACACATGAATAGGTTCAGGTGCCGGCAAAGGACTACTGGGATAAAGTTGACTGCCCTTGGATACCGTAAAAGAATAAGTGGGATTGAGGGAATAGCGGTCTGCTAAACCTATTCCTTCTGGTAAGAATACATGAAATTGGGTATAGCCTGAGACCATAAAATATAAGGTTTTTTTCGCCAGTTGACCTGCGTCATGAAACCCAACTAAGTGAAGTGATCCTGGCTTATCCAGCGATTTTTCCCAAAAATAAACGCTCATGTCTTGCGATTTGGCATAAATCAACGCCGCGATCCAACCCAGTTCGCCTTTTTCCTTTAAGAAATGCAGGTAACGTTCAAAGACTTCCTGCTTAGCGCAAAATTCAAGCGAGGGATTTTTCAGATTAAGCTCTGCTGCTTTCCCCAGAGTAAAGGATGCCTGAATTAAGGCTTCTAAGATTTCGGGAGCTAACTGCTTTCTTATCGTCTCATTTGTTTGATGCTGCATTAATACATCAACGACCGATGTCCGATCGGTAAAAAACAACCGAAAATTTTCTTCTCGATAAGGGAGTGCGAAGGGAATGACTTCTGTTAAAGTAAGCGAAGTCGAATTATCGGGCAGGTTGGCGAAATAGGCCGCTCCCTGCCCAAAATCCGGCAGAAAGCTAAGGGAATCTGCTAATTTAAACGGATACACACAAGGCAAGAAATCGGACACGTCCACAATAATACCGCTTCGCGTCATCCCCATCGCCGGCAAGGGCTTCCAATCGGCTAAGCGATCCAATGTCCTATCCAAATACGATAACGTGGGCAGCCGATCAAACCCGCTTAGCGGCGCAATATAAAGAACCGTGGTTCCGGGAAAATAACTGGCTAGAATGACATTTGTGCCATCCCCTGCTGCGGCGCTCGGTTGGGCATAAGCCGCAATTGGCACTAAATCGTCTTCATCCAATTGAATCGATAAAGAAAGAGCCAACACTGCCTGAACAGGATAGGCAAATTCCGTATTGCAAATTAAGGTGTTTCCTCGGCTGTCGGTATACTGGCCTTTATCTGTACCCGGAAAAATCGTGTCTTCATGAATGCGCCTTTGATCTTCTTGATCTAAGTAATGACAGGTCATCACGATCGGGCTTGCTGCATAATCAGATACTTGCCAACCTAGCTGCCCATGGTACCCATTTTGCGCTAAAAACGATAAGCTAAAACTTGCTTGAATTTCTTTTGCAAGCGGCACCTTTGACGGTGTTGTCGTATAAATAGTAAAGGGCAAGCTTTCAGGTAAGGCGACATTGTCCTTTTTTAAAGGGAGTAAGGTATAACAACCGGAAGGGTAAGCACTTAAATTAACCCACCGCTTATCTTGCTGAACTTGCACGGGGATCTTTGCAATTTCTTGATTATCCTGCCAGAGCGAGATCGATTCTATCCCTTCTGTATTCCCCGATAATATCAGCTGATTTTCCTTTTCGACGGTGACCAGGAGGTTGAAACATGGATTGAGCGAATTCCCCACAATCTGCACTTCCCCTTCTGTTTGAAACATCGGGGTTGCCTCAAGCTGTTTGGTGAGGGGATTGATAAAATAATAATTAATTTGATACCGATAACGATCCAATAAGTGTGAAACCCCCAAGCCACAACGCCCATTTATTGTCTGAATAGGCAAGGCTTGCTTTTGTTCAGGATGGCCAAAAGGCCAGAGGAAACACTCTAGCACCACCGTCTTTTCTTGTGGGACAATCCAACTTAAGCTCACCTCGCCGAATGCTGGATACTGTTTGCCCACAGCAAGACTTAAGGGAATATCAATGGGATGGCGGGTATCGGGCCGGCTATAAGCTGGCTTCGTGCTCAAAATCTTGCGTCCCAATCGATCGCGAACGGTTTCTTCTCGCAGTAAGTCTAAGTGGGTCCAAGTGAGGACAGTGGGCAACGCATCATAAGTCACCTGTCTTAAATCTTTGGTCGGTGAGGTTAACCGCACGGTCACTTCCCCTGATAAATTTCTGAGCGTGATTTTGTCGAGGCCGCCTTCATTATCAAACCAAGGGTGATTCAGACCATCAAAGCGGCGAATGAGGGGGCAGCTAGGGTTACCCGGTCCTTCTGCTATGCAGTTGCCAAAAAGATTCCATTGGTAAGCGGTCATTTGTATTGCTTGATTATCACGAAGCAAAAAAAGACGGATCACGTGATTTATCGCATCATAATGAAAGCGTTTGGCATCCAAGTGCACCACCACTCCATTGACCGTGTTCGTCAAGCGCCAGCACTGCAGGGCAACCTTCGCCATCGCATTATAGGTAAAGCCCTCAACCTCACCGGCTGCATCTTGTGCATAAATTACACGACCGCGAGAATCCAGGTAGGTTAACTCCGTTTGATCGCCGTTATCTCGCTTAATTGGCACAGGCAACGAATCCAAGTTGGCTGCCGCTGTCCCTTTTTTAAAGCGCGTCGTCATCACTTGCTGCAAAAACGCATCATAGCCAAAATAACTTAACGGAATCAGTGTCGTAGCAAACAGGGTTTCGCGCGGGCAACCCGTTCTCGCGATGACTAAGCTTAACGCATTGTAATAGGTGAAAGCTGTTGAGCCGTCTTCATAGGTGAGGCGAATTTGTTTTCTTAAGGGATTATATTGGTATTGTTGGATCAAATCTTGAGCGGGTTTGTTTTCCATAGCGGGAATATTATTGACCCCAAAACGAATCTGCTGCACGATCACTTGTTTGGTGGTTTTTTGAATACACTGCCCCGCCAAGTCATAATCAAAAATAAAATGGCGATCCGCTAGAGAAGGAACATGACTGTGGTCTAGTTCGAGTAAAGGGGTGAGCCTAGTTGGCAGCATTTTTGGTGGATTTGCCCATTCCATTTTTTGAATAGCATTGCTAAATGCATCAAAGCGGATGCGGACCACCCTAAACTCGGGATCACATTTGGCTACCTGCTTACCATTTCGATCAAACCACTCAAGCCGTTGTGTCCAAGTATCGGCTTTCGGATCGATTAACACACCTTGGTGCACGCATTCTCGAAAGGCATTATAATGCGACTTCACTTGAGAATATCCCAATTGATAGCTCGGCTGATCGCTGCCGTTTGGCAAATAATAGAAGGTGGGACCTTGTTCAATTAAGATAATATCACCACGATTATCCCGCACATAGGTTTTTAGACGATCATCAAGGCTGGGTTCGATCACGCCGGGTGCTTGAATCACTGAAAGCGGAATACCGGTTTGCGTAAAAAGCGCTAAATCTAACTGAATGGGAGTGGCAAAGGCCCTTTCGTGGATCACCTCTCCAAAGGCACTGTATTCATACTGCTTGACCGCGCCAAGGGGATCGACCTCATCACATAAATTGCCTTCACAATCATAAACAAAAAAAGACCAATTGCCGGATTCA
This sequence comes from uncultured Gammaproteobacteria bacterium, assembly GCA_963705725.1. Taxonomy (GTDB): domain Bacteria; phylum Pseudomonadota; class Gammaproteobacteria; order UBA6002; family UBA6002; genus UBA6002. The sequence goes on along the minus strand of CAVPKM010000007.1, from coordinate 92,577 downwards.
TCCTGCTGACAAACTTTTAATTTTTTTGCGTTATAAACAATCTGGGTAGTGAGATCGACGACTTTAACCGGCGGGAAATCAAAGCTTGGGGCTTTCGTTTCATCATCAATCAGCACTTGATTCATGCGCGTTCCAACAAGTTGACGGCGCTTATTGTAAGTACAGTGGAGAATTCTTGGGGCATCCGTATTCGCCGCTCGGATGATTTGTGTTTCATTGCCATTGGCATCTAAAATTTTTTTATTTTCAATGGCCATGTCGCGGGTTTGGTCAGACAATGTCACCTGGTTATGCGCGATCTTTTTTGTCATAGCGGTCACACCCACCTTTGGCAGCGTTTCAAGGGTTAAGCGATTGGCCCCATCATGCTGATATCCCCAATCATTGCCTGCACGATCACGATGCAAAATCGTGTTTCCTACCGCATCTTTTCTAAATTCATCCACATAACCCAAGGGATCTTTTTCGCCAATTTGACGATCGGCGTGGTCAAATCTGTATTCATTAATGCGATCAATCTGGGGACTCGGTGTCAATTGCCTTAATCGAATCACTAAGTCTTGGTACTCACTTGGCACCGCAATTTTGGTTGCATATTGACACGTTTGAATAAGATTTCCATTTTCATCATGAAAATATTGTGTGACCGCCCCTTCCCCATCCACACGAAATGCCGGTCGGTTTACGTGATCAAAAACCTGATAGCTGGTGCGATCGAGTAAAGGATCGAGCGTGATATTTTTTAATACCTCAAGTGGCGCGAGTCGAGCAATTTTCTCTGGATCAGCAAGGCGATGCGCATAGGCAATGTTGGCAATCCCATTTCCATTGGCATCATAGCGCTGTTCAGAGAGATAATGTTCAGCATCAATGCAAAATCGCTGCTGGCCTTTTGCATCTAAAATAAAATATGAGATGCGGTTTTTGGGATTTTTTTCTTCCAGTTTGACCAGCCTGCTCAGTGCGGCCGTGGTTAGGACCGGCAACAGCGCGGGGTTAATCGGCGTGGCATAATGGATTGTCTTGATTCTACGGCGCGCTAGGTCGTAGCACCTTCCGCCACTACTCCTAACCCGTTGACTTCAAACCGCGCTAACCCATCTGCATCATAAAAATAAAACAGGATGCTATCTTGCGAATCTACCTCGACTAACCCTAACAAGGTGTGAAGATCGGTTTGATCGGTCAGTTGATCCGGATTAATGCTTTTTTCATAAAGACGCGTATAATGGATTCGATTCACAAGATCATAATTTGTCTCAGTCACCCCACCTTCTGGGTCCACCACAAAACGAAGCTGCCCGAAATCATCATAAAATTTGCGCGTCACATTGCCATTGAAATCCACTTCAGCAATAACGTCTCCTGCTGCATTCAAGTGCTGGTGAGCAGCGAGCGCTAAGCCAGTTGGATCGAGGGTTTTACCGATCTGTCGACCACGGCCATCGAGAGGATATTTTTCTTCATACTGCAAAGGGTTAACCTTATCGCCTTGCTGCTTGCCCTCTTCCTTTCCCATTGCATTGTAAGTGGGATGAATCGTTAAATTTAAACCGGAATCAATCGCATCCAGCACGCTTGAAGTTAAGCAGTTTGTTTGGTCATAGGTATTTTGCGTGACGACTTGACGGGGATTCGTGATTTGCAGCGCATTGCCAAACACATCGCGTTGATAGTGGGTTTGAAGCCCTAAGCCCGCCGCATCTTCAATTTGGAATAATAGATCCCCCGCTTCATTGTATTTAAACCTTGTTTCCACTCCCTTAGCATCAATCTTGCTCTCGAGCTGCCCCATCAGGTCAAACTCGCTACGCGTGATGTGTCCCAGTGGATCTTCATCAATCTGCACTTGACCATTTGCTGCATGCTCGAAGCGTTGGCGATTGCCCAAACTGTCCGTTTCCTGAATTTTTTCATCAAAAATATTGTGGATAAGGGTTTGCGTGACACCATGAACCGGGAAATGCAGAGTATGTTGACGGGCCAGATGATTGTAGTGATAGGTGGTAGTCTGATTCAACGCATCGGTTTCAGTAGCCAACGCTTCAAACGCATTATAAGTGAAAAAATGACTCGCCTCGCCAGCGCCGCTTTCTTGAATTTTTTGACTCACTAAACCGCGACAACCATAAAACGTACGATAAACCCCGCCACGCGCATCTTTTTTATAAGTCTCTTTGCCATAAAAATTCGCATAAGCCCGCTCAATGTGCTCAACCGGGGTATCCAGTGCTTCAATCCGCGTGTTAATCGCTAATCCACGCACTTCAAATTCGTGGGATAACCTCAACGTCGGATGGGGACCTGCTACCGGTAAATTTTTTTCCACTACTTGCTTAAAGCCATTATGCTTAAACGTGCTCATGTTGCCTTTCGCATCGATTTGCTCTACAACTTGGCTCAAACGATTGCGTTTGAATAACACCACTTGGTCTTTTTCAGGATCCGCAATAAAGTGTTTCTCAATCTCTGGCGTGAGGTAACCCCCTGTAGGGATTCCCTTAGCAGGCGTGGCATAACGAATCGTTTTAATTCGCTCCCCAAACGCATCCCGCTCGTATTTCACTACTGCCCCTACCGGATTGACTGAGGCCACCCACCGTTGATCAAGATCATAAAAATAATACGTGGTCCGATTTAGGGCATCCGTGGTATGGGTTTTCAGCCCGGTTATCGGGTCATAATGATGGAAGATTTCCCCATCAAACTCATTCGTTTCCTTAACTTTTTGGCCCCAAGCATCGTAATGCGCATGCCTGGCTCGCTGATGATCAGGATCCATCAAGTCAGGAAAGTGTAAATCCTGAGATTTAGCTGAAATCACGTTACCCGACACATTATATTGAAGACGGTCTTTTTTCTGATTCGGAAAAACGGTCTCTAAAAGCCTACCTAATAGATCATAGCGATAGAGAGTGATTTCATCGGCTTCGGGATTGGCTGGAGGGGGCAGAAGCAGAGGAAAACTCACCTTAGTGCTATATCGAATACTTTTTTGGATTAAGCCATTGGGGTAAGCGTGATGCGCCGTATAATAATATTCTCCCCATCTATCTGCGGGATCGAATTGTCCGACCAGCGCTCCTTTGCTATTGCGAAAATAATAGGTATGCGCATCGAGTAAAGCAGCATTTGGCCGCACTTGATCAAAATCGCGTAGTGCTAAATCAAGCGGCATCGGGGTGTGATATCGAATGCATTCTTTCGTATTTCCTGCCCCATCTAACACATACTCAGTCACATAACCTGCGCTATTCTGCTCACCAATTAGCGCGCCACTATTATCATAGAAATCCCGTTTTACTCGGTCTTGATTGAAATCAATGGGAAGAGCAAGTGTCTTTCCTGCTTTTAACTCCGCTAACTGCTCATCCTCTAAAGGGTTGGCATACGCAATCTCAACCCGCTTTTGATTGCGCGCATTGTACTGAAATTGCGTGACATACCCTTCCTCATCCACCTCATAAATCGGGCGATCAGAAAAATCAAAAAAGGTATAATGTGTTTGATCAATACTCTCATCCGCAATACCCGGCAATAAGGCGATCAAGCGATCAACTTGCGGCAGGGAGCCAGGTGGTGGCGGATCACTCGGCCATAATTGCCGAGTATCAATGCACTTGGCATAAACGGTGGTCGAAACAAAACGGTTTTTAACCGCATAAACCTGCTGGGTGACGATTCCAAGCGCTGTGACACAAAACTTGAGGCGATCTTGATGATCAAAAAAAGTATAAAGAAACTCCCCATCGGGCCTGGTCGTTAATACCACCCGCCCGTTTGCATCTCGCCGATACTGCGTGAGTCTCTCTTGTTCCGCTACGATCTCTTGCAGGGAAACGCCATTTCCTCTCGCATCTTGTTGCCGAATCTCAATTTTCCCATTCGGATAAATGATTTTTACCTGGCCTTTAGCATCAAAATAGTCATCCGTCGTGGTTTGATTAAGGGCATCGGTCCTACTCAGCAGGCGCTCTAGCGCATCAAAGCGCTGCCGGGTCACTGCTGCCTGAATATTATTTTGTTTCACCTGCTTAAAAAAAGGTTCCCCATACAGCGTTCGAAAGGTATAAATCTGACCCATGGCTTCATCGAGTTTCCCCTTTCCTGCTTGATCGACCTCAGCGTATTGACAGTAATGTTGCCATTGCCCTCTCAGATTATATTCATAGGCAACTAAATTCACCTTAGCGGCATCTTGCAGGCTCACCCAAGCTTTTATCTCTGATAAAGTCGGCGCCTGGCGGGGATCTCGCTGATTTCGATCAAAAATCCCGCCCAAATAGGTTCGTTCAGATGCAATATTGCCACATCGATCCGGACGATATTCCGTCACGTTGCCTAAGGGGTTAATCTTAAATCGTAAAAAAGTATATTGATGATTAAAATCGGTGTCATAAACATAATAAGTCGCTAAAAGCGTATTTTTTCTGCCATGAACCGTTTCATACTGAATGTCAGCAACCAAACGAACAGCCATCGCTTCTTCTTCATAGACCTGCTCGACCATTTGCCCATTTGGCCCTTCGTTCAGGCGCACCAACCCAAAGCGATCGGTATAACTTAAGCCTTCCTGGCCCTGGTTAGGATGAAGGATAAGCGTCAGTTGTGTCAGCGCATTGTAATGATAGGCGGTAATCAATTTTTCCTTAAAATCAGCACCGATACCTTGAGATCGCGCAATTTCAATGATAGCTACCTGGTCATTTAGCTTGAGTGAGGTCGTGCCACCAACAGGATCGCTGAACAAAAAATCCGGCTGTGTTTCATTTGGATACTGCAAAGTAAACGTGGAGGCATCGCCTAAACAACATTCCACTAATCGATTGGAATGATCATAACCAAAACCTAACATCGTTTGGTCAGATTGTTTCACCGCCAATAATTGCCGAGCAGACACTTCACTGTAAAAATACTGGGTTTGATACCCATCCGGCGTTTGGCTTAAGGTAAGTCTTCCCTCAAGATCAAACAAATAGGATTGCAACAATTGCTCGGAGGAATCAAGCGTCACTAAATAAAGAGAAAGTGTATTTTCTTGATAGTGAAATTTATACCGGTTACCACTTGCACCAATGATTTCTTTTAAGCGTAAATACGCATCATAATAATAGATTGTGATGTTACCGGCTTTCGTTTCACGCTTTACTAGCAATCCTTCCGCATTAAAATATTCCGTCACTTGATCAAAAGGTCGATAATGCACCCATTGCTGATTGGCTTCCTGATAATAAAGCCAAGCGATTCCCTTTCTTGAGCCTGTCTCACTATAAAAAAAACCGCTTTTGAGATCTAACGTATAGATTGTACGATAGCCATCTGCTTCAGAAAGCACTACTTGCTGAGAATAACGCGATAACAAATAAAATTTAGGATGCGCAAACTGCCAAACCGGATCCACGCTTGCTGCTTGACTATTGTAAATAAACCCAAGCTCAAGGATCCCGCCCTGCTCTTCAATTTTTAGCATATGGTCTTGAAAAAATAAGTTCCCTATTGCCACATTCGGATAAAATGTTAATCCTGCCGCGCCAAATCCTTTCATCGGCAGAAGCGGTCCAATTTTATCGAAGGACGAGTAGGTTTTTCCTAATCCCTTACTTGAAATTAAACTAAAGGGATACGCTTGCTGCTTGTATTGCATGTCAGACCTTAATGTGATTTATGTGTTAATTGCGAGATAAAACTCAGGAGGCAAGGAGAATAGGGTCCATTAAGCAGTCAGATCAATCCTTTAAAAATATTCATGTTTGACCTCTTATTCTGCCACCATAATAAAAAATTTATCCTGCTGTATGTAGAAAATGTTCGAATAAATTTGTAAGCCATTTCTGATATTCAATATTCTGCTTTATTCATTTCCGAACAAAAAGCGCCAATATAGCTCGCACCTTTTCCTCCGATAAGGGCTTAGCAAGCACGATATCCATCCCCGCAAGATGACAAGCGGCTTTGCCTGCCTCATCAACATGGGCCGACACCGCAATAATGGGTGTGGCTTGATTTTGACTGGCCTTATTTCGCCTCGCTACTTTTGCTACCTCTATCCCACTGCCATCTGGTAACCCAATGTCCATAAAAACTAATTCATAACTTTCCGATTTAATTTTTTCAAGAGCAGAAGCCACCGTTTCAGCTAGGCTGACCTGACATCCAAGCTTGGTGAGCAAGACCGCGCTCACTTTCCGGGCGATCAGGTCATCTTCCACTAACAATACCCGAATTGCACTCGCCTTTGGGGAAGAAAATGGCTGTGCTTTTGCAGCCATAGTGAGCGAAATCGTATTGCCTGCTTTTTTATTCAGCTGCAGTTCCTGCTCATTTAATAATGCAACTTGTAGCGGCAAGATACAGGTATAAGTCGTGCCTTTTTTTGGACAACTGTCGACATAAATCTCTCCCTCCAGTTCATCGATGATTTGTTTGATTAAGGCTAATCCTAGGCCCATCCCACGTGATAAGCCTGAATAAGCAGCAGATAAATGTGGTAAGCGCGTAAATAGGGCTTGCTGCTTTTCAAGGGTCATGCCAATTCCGGTATCTTGAACCATCATTTTAATAATGACCCGCTCTCCTGCTTGCTTTGCAAGCTGAGCGGTGAGGGTAATGCCGCCCTTATCCGTAAAATTTAAGGCATTGCTCATTAACTCTACCAGAATTTGCTCAATACGCTCGCCATCCCCAATTAATAAGGGAATCGATTCATCATATTTCAGCGCTAACTTCAGTCCTTTTTCTTTTGCTCGTGCTTGATTGAGCTTTAATAGAGAAAGCAGTTGACACTTTAGATTAACGCGCTGCTTTTTAAGCGCAGACACCCCATCCATGGCTTGAGTGCTCATCGTCACCTTATTTAATAAGCTTAAGAGCTCGCTACTCGAACTATCTACATCCTGCAAATACTCTTTGGCTTGCTTTATTTCTGGATTTTTTTCCTCTAAGCAGTCTTGCAACAACTGGATGCAGCCACGCATCCCGCTGATCGGGGTGCGAATATCATGACGCAGGTTTTCTAAAAATCGGGTTTTAGTCAAATAGGCCGCTTCCACATTCTCCTTAGCTTGGATTAATTTGGCTTCTGCCTTTTTTTGCGCCGTGATATCAATGGAAATCCCCAGCACCCCGACCATTTGACCTTGATCGGTTTTTAAGGGAACCTTGATGCTCCACACCATGGCTGCCTTCCCATCTATCACCGCCATTTCTTCTACCGTTTTTGATAAGCCGCTCACTAACACTTGGCGATCATTTTCCCAAAAATGCGCTGCTAATTCTGCCTGCCAAGGGAGCTCAAAATCGGTTTTACCGATTACTTCACGGCCTAAAGTCAGACCTAAACTTTGTGCTTGACGATCATTACAACCAAGATAAATCCCATCTGTATTTTTCCAATAGACATGACCGGGTAAATGTCGCAGTAAACTTTCTAGCACCAGTTGACAATTCACCGCTTGCTTGCCTGCTGCTACTCTTTTCGTGGGGTTCATCGCCACTCCTTTTATTCCCTGCCGAGTCGATGAAAACGCAGCGCAATCGATGTTAATAAATGCGGATGATAAGGCTGAATATAATGCTCATAGGTGGCGCGCATCGCTTCATTGCGACCACTCGGATACACCTCATAATGACAACCCAGTTCCACCCAAAAGGTACGCATCACCGCACATTCTTCTAATAAGTAATGAAGGCAGAGTCGCCAGGCGCGAGATCGATCATAGGTCTTATCCGTTCCCCGCTTCTCATAGCGATCTAGAAAGGTCGTGATGTTTTTTTGAATTTCGCTGCGAAGGAGCGTATTTTCCTCATAGTCTTGATGCATCAAGGCCACCGCCGTTTGCCAACTGGGCAGGCCGTGCCAATCTTTCCAGCGGACAATTTCATAAGGAATGGTGAGTGATGACTGAAAGAGTGCTGAGGTGGTATTCAGGTAGTGATCCCCTGCTGCAATTGCGTTTTGGAGTAAGAGGGAGGAGGATTGTTCCGGCGCGTTAATCGCTAAGGTATACCATTGAATACTATCATCGATCATCACCTTACAACTGGCAAAGGAGCGATTGATGAGCGCTAAGGTAGCGGCTAAGCGCTCTCCTTCGTGCACCGCTTGGCCAATGCTGATGGTGAGCTGGGCAGTTGCCCGGCTGAAATGGTGGCGAAAAGCTTTGGCTCCTGCAAAGCTTGCTTTAAGGGGACGACAGATCTCTGTATGGGTTGTTTCCATGCCTATTCTCCTTTAACCCGATTAATTTTTTTTCGCAGTTGCTTGATGAGCGTGAAGTCTTGACTTAAGTAACCAAACTTATCGCTTAAGAGATAATTGACGCTTGAGTAAAAATCCGCATAAAACCAGGGAGAATCCATTAACCGGATTTTATCGCTAAGGGTATTGATGGCTTCTGCCAGATTAAGCGCAACGCTTGAAATCTGCTCAAGCGAGAGAGGCCTGGAAAAGAGGCTATCTTCCTGCTGTGCTAAATGAACTAAGTAATGACAGTCTGAAATGACTTGTAACTGAGATAAATAGCTCGCTTCACAGGAAGAAGCACATTGGCGAAAATGGCGCAGCACAATGGCAATGAATGATGAGAGCTGCATAATTTCATTAGGCTTAAGCGGCCAAGGGGCAGCATCAAATTGAATGGCAGGTGACTGCATAAAGATTTTCCTTATACGCAGTGCACAACCTATCTAAAGGGTTGGGACACAGCAGAGAGGTTGAGCACAAGTTGTTGTGTTCAAAATTGAAGGCGGGTGACAATTCAGCCCGCCATCAACCCCCTCTGCTTAGAATATTGTCCTAATTCTCGGGAATCTCCCTCCCGCTTGCCGAACCAAGCAAATTGCTTCCGGCCACAACTGCTCACGGCTAACCGAGGGTTTACGGGTGCAATTGGCTTTTGTATTGGGCAAAAAATGGGAGGAATAAGAAAAAGGACTTTGCGTGTTGGCGCAAGTAGGTGATATCCTAATGCTAGTCATGAGTTAACCTCGTGTTGTTAGGTTAGTTTGTGGCTAGAACCCTTGGGTGCTCTAACACCTTCGTGGTTCCGCACGGGCGGGGGTTTCCCCGTCCGTGTGTTTATAGTGGCAGATTTTTTAAAAAAAGCAATCTGAAAAATTAAGAGGAGATTATTTTTTCCTGCCTTCTCATTACTCAAGAGAAAGGATTAAGCAATGAATGCAAATACAAAGCCAAAAATGAGAGGGCTTAGACACATTGCACTGCGCGTCAATAATCTACAGGAATGCATTGATTTTTATACAAATATCATTGGAATGACGCTCGAGCATGAAACAAACGATTATGCCTATTTAACCTCCAGCGAAGATAACATTTCTTTGCATCAAGGTGACACTGCAAATTTTGCTCAACCTCAAAGACTCGAGCACTTTGGTTTTGCCATTAGCTGCCCACAGGATGTGGATGCCTGGTATCAATATATCAAACAATACCCTGTTATAATTCTGGATGAACCTAAGACGTTTGGCATTGGAACAAAAGCTTTTAGTATCCTTGATCCCTCAGGCAATGAGGTTGAATTTACTCATCATCCATCTATGGTATCTGATTGATTTGGAAATAAAGACATGATGCATAGGAAACTTTGCGCTGATTTTAACTCCGAATTGATTGTAAATCTTGTTGAAGAGTGTGGGCGAGAGTTGTTTTTCCAGCACCCATATTGCCACTAATACCAATGATTTTTGGGGCTCATACAAACCACTCTACATTTTTCTAATGACCAGCATCCGATTTTTTTAACAGCTATTCTCATTTCTGGATTTCAAGCTTGTGTCCAACGGGATCAAGAAAATACAGTGATTTTCTGAGAGAGATATTTTCTTTAAATGTTTTTACATCCTATTGCGATATTCCAATTCTGCTCATTAACGAATAGTTTTTTCTAGCAATAAATTTATCTCATCTTAAGGCGAAAAAGTTATCACTGGATAATGACAAATCAAATTAACCAACTCCTAAGCAAGTTTTGGATAAAACAAAAGATCTGCAGGTTCCTGCAAATAGCAAATCAGACGTTCCTCTTCCGGAATTAAGTTTATTAAGGGGAAATTGTGCTCTTTAACTAATTTAAGCAGAACTTTACTTGCTTCAGGATGAAGTAAAAAAGTTTGTCTCAGTATCGGGTTCATGGCTTTAAAAATAGGCCTGGGATAAAGTTTATCCAAGGGACGACACTGCCAAGTTTTCACTTCCTCAATGATTTCGTTGGTCACATTGGAATGAAAGTAGCAGAGACTTCTACGCCATAGAGCTCTTGCAATTGCCCCTGTATATCACGTGTCGTCATCCCTCTCGCATAAAGGCTATGATTTTGTCATCAAACCCTTCAAAACGCGTTGGGTTCTTAGCAACAATCTGGGGAGAAAAATCTGCATTTCGATCTCTCGGTACCTGGATAGTAAATTCACCATTTTCGCCTTTAAAGTTTTTTCTGAATATCCATTTTGAGAATTGCCGCTATTTTCCACGAGTTAACAAATAGACTTGCTCCGTAGCGTAATGTAATCCTTTATCCTGAAGATATGCGGGTATTTCAAATGATTTACTGTACAACTGATTAATATCAAAATGAGCGGCATACAGCGCAATAATCTCTTCCTGATCAACAGAGAATGGCGGCCCCTGCAACTCTTCTTGGTCGTACATCATAGTAATTAAAAATAGGACCGTTTTTTCTGTCATTAGTTTAATTAAATGCTCAGAGTAAGATTGGCGAACTTTTGTGGGCAAAGCAATCAAAGCTGCCCTATCATAGATTCCATCAATTTTACCGAGAATTGCTTGATTGATCCTAAAAAAATCACCACAAAAAATCCGAATGTTACCACTAGAATAGAGAATAAAGTCTTCGAGCTTCGTTATTTTGGCAGGAATTTTATTATCCTCAAAAAAAGCATCACAAGCAATCTGACTAAGCTCAACGCCAATGACTTGGTAACCTTGCTCTGCAAGCCAAATCATATCAAGACTTTGGCCACACAAGGGAATAAAAATAGAATTGCCAGGAACCAGTTTTAAAAAAGAAAAAATATTGTTGCATAAGTTTATTTGGTTGTAATTGATTAAAACCAATTTCTTTAAATTGCCATTTTCTATGCCAATATTCTTTATTCATTCTCTAGCCCTCTCTTATAAAAACTAATCCAATCTATCATAAAATTATTTTTTTCATCATATAGGTAAGTTATCCCTCGAAATTTCATGAAATCCATTTTTCCCAAATAGAACGGTTCAGCAGCCTATTACAGACTATCGTTTCAACAGTTTTTTGCTCATAGGTAGCAATTAGCAATAGATTATCGTCATCAGAATAATAAGTTTCAACCTGAATAGATCAGGATAATCTTGTTCTTGAATTTGAAAAGGGAATCTCTTACTTTGGTCATCATAGCATAACTTCAAGAACACCAAAATTATGAAAGAATTTATTGAATAACTTGAGAAATCATAATGAAAAATAAAACAGTTATCATCACAGGTGCAAGCAGAGGAATCGGAAGAGCTCTCAGCATCAAATTTGCTTCCATGGGGCATAGAGTGATCGCAGTTGCGCGCAATGAACGATTATTAAAAAGTTTACAGGCATTGTACCCTCATTTAATTGAAATTATTGATGGTGATATGACTCAAGATCAGGATAGACAAAAAATTAAAAATTCTATAACCGAGAAAGGAATATTTTTGATTCATAATGCAGGGGTTGCCATACCCTCTCCTCTTCGGGTAATGGATAACAGCATCTTGGATTTGCATTATGAATTGCATGTAAAAGCACCACTGCGTTTAACACAGTTATTACTTCCCCACTTAGAAGATGGCGGTCGTGTCTTGCATATTTCATCTGGACTTGCTCACCATCCACTGCCAGGTATGGCTGCTTATGGAATAACCAAATCTGCCTTACTTATGCTTAAAGAGTATTTCAATGCGGAATTTCAAGCTCAAAATGTAGTCTTTGGATCCGTCATGCCTGGCATTATTGAAACAGACATTCAAAAAAATCTACGCCTTGCCAATAAAAATCAATTACCTTCCCTTAATATTTTTCAAGGGTTTTTTAATCGAAGTGAATTATTGCCACCTCAAATAGCCGCTAAATTTATAGCTTGGTTAATGCTTACTCAAGAAAATGAATCTTTTTCAAAGGGAGATTGGAATATATATGATACCTGGCATCATCAATTCTGGGCAGAATCAGGGGAAGTCATTCAAAGAGAAAAAACTGATCAAGAATTAAAATCAGCCGGACAGAATCTTGTAGCTAAACTGTAAATCCCAAAGAGTAGTAACAGATATTTCTATCATATCAATTACATTTCAGATACTTTTAAAATTTGTTTCCCAGATACAAATGACTGATCTCTTGACAATCATCATAAATTTTTTGGTTAGTGTAATCTAATTCACCTTAGGTTACATTTAATATAAACATTCGTTGTTAAGGGCTGACACTGCTTGAATGATATATTATCTTGCCCTTTTAAAAAAGTATCAAAAAAAGCTATCAAATGGGTATTAATAGATTTTGTTAGCTCCCAGCCATTGCCTATACCCACTAGTTCATTCATGTTTTTTCTAAAACAAGTTAAAGAGAATTTAACTTGTTTTAATCTTGCAGCGTTCAACTCTTTAGGCTTGTTTAAAGGGGCTAGCAGCGCACTGAGTCCTTTAATATTCATAATATCAAGATCTATTATTTTCTTTCTTCCTTTGTAGTATGTTAATTCCCATTTGCTATTTCTTTTAGCTAAAAGATAAGTCTCCTCATCCAAACCAAGTGATATTTCATCATTGACTGAATTTTGATGAATTTTGATATTAAAATCCTTCTCCGAATTTTGTTTCAAAGAATTAAGAAAAACCTTAACAGCTGGCTGATATTGTAAGGTGGAAAAATCTGAGAAATTCATGTGGTAACTGTAATTTTTATCATTAGGGCTAGGTGAGATATGAACCAAAAAGCCATTTTGATTTAGCACAAAGCTTAAGGGAGATGAGGAAATTGAGAGCTTATTTGCCGCAATTTCATGCATAAAAGGGATAGCAAATCCTCTCAACGAATCTCCTGAAGGATCGATTGCCGTATCCATAGCAGCTGCGGCTTGTAGCTTATTTGATTGCGAATGAGTTAAATTTGCTACAATTCTACCGCCAATGGAATGTCCAAAAGCGCCTACGTGTATAAAGTCCATATTTTTATATGCACGTAAATGTTTCCAATTTTTAATATTATTAATACAAAACTCCAGATCCTTACTTTGTATATTGATAAAAGACTTCTCAATCTCATCCGTAGAACGGGGTATGACTGGTTTAACAATATAATGATTAGGGAGTTCAATACTACCGCTTAAAAAGGGGGTATTCACTCCAGCCACAATATATCCATGACTGACTAGCTCAGTAATAATGTTCTCGTAAGTTTGTACAGAACAACCTAAACCCGGGCTAAAAAAAATAATCGGGAAGGCTTTATTATCAATAGCCGATTTTTTTTCAGATGTATTACTATAAATTTCATTTAAGGACTGTTGCAAATTTATAGAGCCATCCTTAGAGTTTTTAATATTATCCTGCAACTGTTTAATAAAAGGAGAATTGTAAGGTGCTTTTTGATTTAACTCTCTAGTAGGATAATATATCCTGACCATGATTTCATGGCAGTGCACTTTATTCCCTGAGCTAAAGTCCGCATCATTCTTACCATTAAAATTTGGGTCAGGACAAAGAGTGGTATTTAATAGATGTATATCTTCAAAAGATACGCAATATTCACCACTAGGCTTTAATAGGTAATGTTTTGTTTTACTTTCAGCTGTATTTGCAGAACAATTACAAAAAATTGTGGCTAAAAATACAAAAAAAAAGATTTTAAATTTTAATATCAAGATAACTCTTTAATTTTTATAGAAATAATATTGGTAGCGTAAATAATTTTGTGTAAGCAGGTTGAGTCAGCAGATTTTTTGCTACCGAATTCCAGATAGCGAAATTAAAATAACAAAAATTTTTTAAATAAACAAATAAAATTATTGTGCCTGTGGGTATGTGCGCAATACTGACGAGTGCAACGAGTCAGTTTGTGCATATATCCACAGGCGATCGAAGGCACAAAATTTTAAATCAGTTCTTAAACTAAATCGCCCCTTTTAGCCTGCCTTCGAACAGAATCATAAAACGATTCATGGCATCACCCCAATTTCGTATTGGCATTGTCCATTTTTTTGAAATATTTTTAAACGCTAAATATAGCTGCTTCAAAGCGGCATCATCCGAAGGAAAAACGCGCTTACTTTTAATGACCTTCCGAAGACTCATATTCACGGATTCAACTGCATTCGTAGTATAAATCGCGCGACAAATTTCAGGAGAGTAGCAAAAAATTCGTTCATGTTTTTCACTATTCACAACTATCTAGTTAGAAGGAAATATAATGGCTCACAAATTCAAATCTTATCAGGTTAGAAAAACCTGATTGATTATAATGCTCCTTAACAGATGAAGGTTGTTTTGTGTTTTTTCATCAGATTCATTTGCCTCCGGCTCTACACCAATCAGGATATTTCCATATTTGTTCAAATCCAAATGGCTAAAAGGCTCCATCGTAGCTAATCGTTCTTTAAAAATCTCAAGAAATTTTTTATAGCGCACTTGCGGGTTATCTGGATTTCTATCCCTTTTAGGCATGATAAAGTTCGAAAGCCTATTAATACATCCTCACCATATGCAATGTCCATAATTGGGAGCCCTCATTTTAAATCCCCTTCTGCCTTTGCGTCACGGAATTTACTCGAGTAGTTTAATTTTAGTCATCCCCAACATGAAAATTAATTCTGGCATATCGCCATAATGCGTAAGAATTTTAGACTCGCAATAATAAAGCTGCGCCTAGAGTAGCCTTGGATAGGAATGGGGTTTTGATGCTTTTGTTCAATACAGTTGTTAACCATATTAAAAATGGTGTTGATTGTTTTCCTTCTGCTAAGGGCTCACCCACTCTAAAAAACTTATGGATGACTTTTTTGTGCCATTTAAGTTCAATTCTTGCCGCACGCTCTCTGTTAGGAAAACCAAACAGTGTTATGGGACGACCTTCACATTCAGATTTCGCTTTTACAACTTTATTGGTATAGGGATCAATTGTTGATTGATTCTTGAATAACTGAATGATTTCCTCTTCATCTATAGCACTTCCTCAAGATTGGAAATTTCGCTTCGAATTGAAGGCGACTGCATAGATTTTCCTTAATGCAGTGCAAAACCTATCTACAGGTCTGAACACAGCAGAGAGGTTGAGCACAATGGTTTGTGTTCAAAAATTGAAGGCGGGAAGTAAGCCAACCCGCCATCAATCCCCCTCTGCTTAGAATATTGTCCTGTTACTTGAGAACATCCACCCCTCTTGCCAAACTAAGCAAACTGTCGCCGGCCACAAATGCTCACGGCTAACCGAGGGTTTACGGGTAGAATTTGCTTTTGTGTTTGGCAAAAAATGGGAGGAATAAGAAAAAGGACTTTGCGCGTTTGCGCAAATAGGTGATATTCTAGTGTTAGTCATGAGTTAACCTCGTGTTGTTAGGTTAATTTGTGGCTAGAACCCCTTAGGCGCGCTAACACCTTAGTGGTTCCGCACGGGCGGGAATTTCCCGCTCGTGTGTCCTATAGTGGCAGATTTTTTAAAAAAAGCAATGTGAAAAATTAAGGTTAGCTTATTTTGCTTTCTCGTAACGACTGTACCATAAATTATTTACCTAACACTACCCAGTGAAAAACACTGACCTGGCTTTTTCCTCATAATTTTTCTTGACCTTCACCTTGCGTGATAGCATAAACTCCAATTCAGGAGTCAAAATGAAATACCATAAAATTAAAGATATCAGTCAAATGACGGCATTAAGTATTCGTTCGTTGCAATACTACGATGAGATTGGTTTGTTAAAACCCTCTTTTCGAACTGATGCAGGTTATCGCTTGTACTCAGATGAGGATGTAATCCGATTACAACAAGTGGCCACTTTAAAATTCCTAGGGTTTTCATTAGATTCCATTAAAAAAATTTTAGAACGGCCTGAGTTTGAGGTGTTGCCTTCTATGCACCTTCAGGCGGAAGCTTTGAAGGAGAAAGCACATTGTATCCATGAGGCTGCAAGGCTTACGATCTATATTGCCAATCAGATTAAGGCAGGAGTACTTGTGAACTGGTATAGTTCATTACAAATTATCAATATTTTGGAGAGTCAGCGTATGAATGAAACATTAGAAAAACGATATCAAGCTGGTCTTAGACAATCTGAATTAGGTCAGTCATCCAGCTATGATTTGCATTATAATCCAGAACGGTTATTTGCAATTCCAAGGGAGTCCAAACGGAAAGAAATTGGCGTTGACCCCCAAAATCTTCCTTTTTATGGTTTTGATTGTTGGAATCATTATGAAGTGTCATGGCTCAATAAAAAAGGCAAACCCATTGTTGCGATTGCTAACATTAATTTAGATTGTGCAACAGACAATTTAATTGAGTCAAAATCATTGAAACTTTATTTTAATTCGTTCAATAACACACAGTTTACCAACAGCGAAGAAGTTAGGTTGACTGTCGAACGTGATTTGAGCTCCCGTGTAAATGGAGAGGTTCAGGTAAGACTGCTATCTTTAAAAGAAAAAACGCTTGCTACAATTCAATCAGCGCCAAAAGGCGAGTGTATTGATGACCTAGATGTGACTTGCTCCGTCTATCTTGTTGAACCCAATTATCTCTCGGTAAAAGATAACACGGTAGAAGAAATTTTGTATTCTGACTTATTAAAGTCTAATTGCTTAGTCACAAATCAACCAGACTGGGGTAGTGTGCAAATTGCATATACTGGAAAACAAATCAATCGAGAAGGTTTGCTTCAGTATCTTGTTTCTTTTCGTAATCATAATGAATTTCATGAGCAATGCATTGAGCGCATTTTTATGGATATCATGAATCGTTGCAGCCCAGAAAAACTCACGGTTTATGGACGTTATACAAGACGCGGTGGCTTAGATATTAATCCTTATCGAACGACAGAGAAAGTCAATTTACCTGGCTTGAATTTCCGATTGATTCGACAATAAACCTATTACCTTTACTCACTTTTTAATACTTTTTTATGTCGTTTTTCATGTTCAATCAACCATTGCTTTACCGCTAACCCAGCGCCATACCCACCCAGTGAGCCATCACTTGCAATAACGCGATGACAAGGAATAATAATTGCTAATTGATTGGCTCCATTCGCATTGGCGACAGCGCGGTATGCGCTTGGTTTTCCCAAACAAATCGATTGCTCTGCATAACTTCTCGTTTCGCTATAAGGAATTTGGCATAGCACTTGCCATACTAATTGCTGAAAAGGGCTACCAAATGTCCGGCATGGTGTTTTAAATTGAGTAAGCTTTCCTTCAAAATAGGCTGCTAACTCAGTTTCTATGGAGGTAAGTGGCAAGGCATTTCCAGGAACCATGGCAAACCCTCGATGCCTTAAGCGCTCTACCTCTCGCTCTAATCCTCTTCTGGTAACAAATTCTAGCAAGTAAAGTGATGTATCATCGGATATAGCAATCATCGGGCCTAAAACTGTGTCTATCCTTGCAGTCTTTAATATCATGGCTTCCCCTACTCTTCTTGCTCTAGCATAAGCCACAAAGGTATACCAAAACGTTTTTAAATTGATAAACAGCATAGAATAACAAAGTTTTATCCAAACTTCTTGCTATACTCCGAAATTATAGCATTTTCAGTAATGCTTCAGCAGTTGCTGCAGAAGAAGCAGGATTTTGACCTGTAATAAGATGCCCATCAATAACAACAAAACTTTGCCAATTTAAAGCCTTTTCGTAACATCCTCCTAATCTCTTTAATTCATCTTCCACAAGAAAAGGAACAACGGTGGTGAGCTTGATTTCTGCCTCTTCACTATTAGCAAAACCCGTTACACGTTTTCCTTTTACCAGAGGTATACCTTTATTCATGACATGGCGAAGGACTCCGGGAGAGTGACAAACTAAAGCAACGGGTTTTCCAAGACTATAAAAAGATTCGAGAAGTTTGATAGAAATTAAATTTTCGGCAAGATCCCACATCGGACCATGACCGCCGGGATAAAAGATAGCATCGAAATCCTCTGCTTTTAGATCCGTTAACGTTACTGTTTGTGAAAGTGCTTTGTTTGCTTCATCATCTTTCTTAAATCTTTGAATTGCTGCAGTTTGATTTTCAGGCAAGTCACTTTTGGGATCGATTGGAGGTTGCCCACCCTTGGGTGAAGCTAAAGTTAGTTCGATATCGGCGTCTTTAAAAACATAATAAGGTGCAGCGAATTCTTCGAGCCAAAACCCAGTTTTTTGACCGGTATCGCCTAATTGGTCATGAGAAGTTAATATCATTAATACTTTCATTTCATTTCCTTTTTTTCATATTTTTCTTGGTTATTGTTATGACACCCCTCTGTTCAAAAAAAATTTATAAAGTTTGTTCTCTTAAAATTTTCTGGATCGTTTAAAACTCCAGATTTCATAAATTTATTTTATTCAACAATATTCAAATGAAAGCAGCTGGTCGGCGTCCTAGTTTCATCCTCTTAAGTTAATCGCATGCAACTTAAGAGGATATATTAATTTATATTTTTCCTACCGGCATAATATATAATGGATATTCATCTTTGGAAAAATTCATTAACGCTTTAACTTTTGAATCATTGAAGACACCAATTGTGACTGTTCCAAGTCCTAGTGAAGTGACTTGTAAGCATATATTTTCTGCTACCTGGCCTGCTTCCATTTGTGCAAACCGTTCTCCACGATTTCCATATTTAGCAGTGGTTCTTGCATAGGCTGCAGTAATGAGGATATCTGCTGCTGCATTAGTCACACCACTTTGATTAAAAGTTGCTGTTGCTAATTTTGAACGGATATCGTCTTTAGCTAGAAGCTCCAGCACATGCTTTTTAGGGAGATAACGATACACACCTGGCATTAAACCTTTAACATTTCCACTCAGAACATAAATTTCGATAGGATATAAAGCGCCTGCTGAAGGGGCTGTTCTAAATCCCTTAGCAGAAGTAATACCTTGCGCAGCCCAAAGTAACTGAGCTAATTGTTGCAATGTGATAGGGTTATTTTTGTACTCCCTGATTGATCGACGTTTTTTTAAAGCCTCTTCAATTGATGTATGGCTACTATAGACAGGATTAGGTAATTTCACATTAGCTAAAGCTTTAGTTTGTAAAGTGGAGGGAGATTTATTTTCAGCTTGAGACTGATAGGATAGAGCTAATGTTGAAACAATGAATGTAGCAATAAAAAATTTTGACCATAAATTATGGCATAAATGCAGATGATTTTTCATAAAATTACCTCACGCTATGTGTAAGACCAAAAAAAGAATATATTATAAGTTGAAACATGTTACCCATATGCCTACTCAATTTGGGTTTCATAAAGGAACCAAACTCTGCGTTCGGTCTCGTCAATAAATACCTCAAGAACGCTGGTTGTGGCGCAATCATTATATTTACTGCATACCTCATGGGCACTACGCATGTTTTTCAAAAAGCTTTCATTATCATGCATTAATCTTCTTACCATTTCTCTTGGTTCAACAAATTTTTCATCATCATCGGAAATTTGTTGTATTCGATTAATATGAGCAATAGAGCGAATAGTAGTTCCCCCTAGCTTTCTCACACGCTCTGCCAACACATCAACCATTGCAAAGATCTGAGTGGCGTGTTCATCAAAAAGTAAATGATAATCTCGATAATGACTTCCAGAGACATGCCAATGGAAATTTTTAACCTTGACGAACAATGCAAATGAATCAGCAACAAGTGGGTTGATAGCAGCTGCTATTTCTTGGCGTCCATGAGGTAATAAATCATTTGGTGTGGCAAGTTTAGGGGGAACTGAAATAATAACCTTTTCTTTATTTTTCATCATTACTGTCCTTTCATATTATTAGAAATATTGTAGTACAGTGTGATTATTTTTTAAAAATAAGCGCGGTATCCTATACTAACAGATACGAAAATTTTAAAATTTTTACCTGAATCGCAATTGGCTTAGTCATAATCAAAAACACCCAGTTAAGAGAACGAATCACTTTTACTTTAGGGTATAAAGGCACTGGAGAGAGGTATGGAGCATAAATTTGAAGAAAACCCTATTAAAAATAAAGACGAGCTGCTCGAAGAATTTAAAAAGCACATGAGTAGACTTGGGTATATTTCAGAACTTACTGGCGCAATCTTAACCGATCCTATCATTATTGCAGGATCCTCCGACCCTGTTGAACGGCATTTTGTACAAGAATCTGTCAGAATTACTGGAAGAAATCCCTTTAATCGACAGCCGATGACATTAATACAAGTGAATAATATCGCTACAGCGGTTGCAGTGAAAAACGAAATAGAAAACGAAATTAACAAATTTTTGAACGAAAATAAAGACCGCCCTGATTACAAGGATTTGATGCAAGCTGTTAATAAAGAAAGATATGCTTATGAGGCTCCTAGCCCCACCTCAACCCAGACCAATCAGCCTGCTGCGCCAACACCAGACGATGTTTTAGCTATGCAACAAGCAGTGGGTGCGCAGGCGTTTCAAGCGCAACAACCTCAAGCACCTCAGTTTTTTGAGGCTCCAGCGCAGCAACCAGCCTCTCGTCTTCAGCGGATTAATTGGGGTACCTGGGAACTTTGGCATTATTTAGGAGAAAAAAAAATTTATTATAATAGTAATCCAAGTTATATAAGTGAAATGCAAATAAAAAATAATCCCGAAAACTGTACCTTATGGATCACGGCTACTTATATGGAAGGAGACACCTTCAGATCTGCAATAGCGCACAATCGGCTATTTAAAGAAGCCCTTCAAAATCATGGAATAACGGCCGATCTTCCTGGCATCGGTTTATTTCCTGGAGATGAGGATGATATATTTTACCTAACAACCTCTCCAGAAGAACTCGCTCAGCTTCTCCCTCAAATATTAAATGCTTTACAGGAGATAGAACCCTCCATTAGTGATATTATAGAGGATGTGATGAATACATTTCCTGAGCGCCACCCTGGCCCATAAATAGGGGACAATGCTAGCTTATTGAACGGAACAAGCGTCAGTCTTTTGAGGCCTTGGCGTGTTTTCTAAAATTTGAATAATCAATGCACCAAATTGAGGAACTCTTTTGCCTAACCCTGAAAGGAATTGTTTTGCTCAATAAAGGCGGCTTCCTCTGGTGAAAAGTCGATCACTATTTTCTCCTTGATACAGTAAATCAGCTTATCAATCGTCATTAACGCAATCGAAGGTGCATTCTCAAGTCGGCCGGAAGCGATCAATACTTTATAGCTAGTCAGGCTAGTCTGGTCGCGCCCAACCCCCATTTCATTTTCCGGCTCAAAAGGTCGTCAAGTGGGCTTAGAGATTGCAGAGGCTGAGGCCATGTTTGTGGATAGGCCATTAAATCTGGCGATGGAGTCTAGATTCTGTTCCTGAACCTTCGATAGAACCCGCATGTAACGCTAAAGAAAAGTTAGCTGGACCAAGCTCAACTTGATCTGGCCTTAATAAATATAAAGAAACTCGCACCCTGGATCAGGATTACTATTCATATATCCTTCAAACTTCTTGTCTGTTAATACTCGAACAGTGATATA
Organism: uncultured Gammaproteobacteria bacterium; assembly: GCA_963705725.1. Taxonomy (GTDB): domain Bacteria; phylum Pseudomonadota; class Gammaproteobacteria; order UBA6002; family UBA6002; genus UBA6002. The sequence goes on along the minus strand of CAVPKM010000007.1, from coordinate 70,872 downwards.
AATCGGCACCCATTCATTGTTATTTGAATGCATTTGATGCCCCATCGTTAATTGAGTAATTACTTCCTGTCTGTCGTTCCACAGTACGAGGTCGGAGAGTGCTAAAAAAAGGTAACAAAGCCATGTGACGGCCACCGTTAGCTGCTGCTTCGCCAGTATTGATTGCTTCAGCACGAGTTGAACCGTTTCGAATACGCCCTACTTGATAGGGTGATAAGCCTTCAATTTCATCTAGTGCTTCTTGGACGGAAAACTCTCGAGTTTGAACTAGATTTTTCAAGGCGTAGCAATGACCATCATGAAATTCTTGAACATTATAAAAATGAGCTCTTAGCATTTCTGCTGTCAGGCCATAGCTTTTAAGGCTTACTAGCGTTTCTATCTGCCAAATATTCATATCGATAACTTCAGGGCGAGTTAAACCCCTTCGAATACCCTCTGCTTGATGACCTGACAAGCCTTCAATTTCAGCTAGTGCTTCTTGGATGGAAAACTCTCGGCTTTCAACTAGCGTTTCCAATGCAAAGGCATGATGATTATCAAATTTGTGATCATTATGATTATAGGCTCGTAGCATTTCTTCAGTTAAGCCGCGATGTTGCAACTTTTCTAGCGCTCCTGCTTGCCAAGCATTTAATTGATTTTCAGTTGTTGCTATTGTGTTCTCTGGTTGTACGTATTCAAATAAATTTGGTTCAAGTGAAAGTATCATTCTGACAACGCTTAGTGCCTGAGTTAGAGGATTTTCATTCGATGGTGGCTGATCTGCATGCATCGCTAATTGATCATCTGTACTTGGCTCACTCGGTCCTCTCGGACTGTCATTTTGAAAACTTAAGGCAGGCGCCTCTAATTGATATCTTTTTATATTTAATACTTCAATAGCAGCACTATTTTTATGTTGCTCAAATAACTTGTTAACTCGATCTTCCAGAATAGTGTCTTTGATCAATTCTGTTGTAGTGAGTGGTTTTCGAGTAAAAGGGCAAGTCCCTGCCAGCTTGATATGCTTTTCGATGACTTCACATTCTATGGTGGCGCCACAAGGCAGTTTAACTGGCTTTAAGAAAATACACAGAGAAACGGGACAAAAAAATTCACTGGGAATTTCAAGGAGAGGAGCTAATTTGATTAAGCTATTTTCATTGATCGCATAGTTTTCTAAAGTTTGATTATTTTCAAGTGTGATGCCATTTTCAACGGTATCGTCAGGGTATAAAATGATTTCATCAATTTGGTCATTTAGTTCATACAACTTAATTCTTAAATCAATAACGCTCATCCTAGGCTCGACATTTAGAATGATTATTTTTCTTTTTGAATCCCGTATGCTTAATTTCATGATAAACCCCATAACCTACAAATCCTAATATATTATATTTCTATTAATAATTGTCAAATTTTTTATTTTTTTATACCAAATTGAATCCCCCCCAGAGAAAAATACTTAAATAGCGCGTACCGTGCTTTCTCGACGGATGGCTTTATTTGCTGAAGAATAATTTCTTCGCTACTTATCTAGGTCAATGCAGAGAAAAGCATGTTTTTAAAAACTCCAGGAAGGCACATTCTGATAATTGAAAAACAATTAATCTCTTTTAAATTCAGGATTGTGTTGATGATCAAAGTAATCTTTGACGCCTACTTTAGCTCCTATTATGGCTCCAATTAAGCCCATTAGAGACGCAAAGAAAAATAATAGTGAAAACCCACCTGCAAAATTTAGTGACTTTTGAGTATTAACAGACGTAGAAATTGTTTTTGTGTCAGTACGACTATTATATGTCACCATAACATGAGAAGCCGGACGAGAATCAGCTTGTGCTTGGTTAATTAAGGCGGGGTTACTTGCCGCACCATGTGCTATTTCAGCGACGGTTGGAATGATTACCATGCTCGTTAGTAAGAAGAGTAATATTGAAGACAAGCCCCAAACTAAAAAGCCATGTAATGCACCACCGAACGATTTATAATCCGTTCTGACAAGCATCCCTACAACCAACCCACCGATTGTCATTGCAATGAATGTACTAATTATTAACCATAATATTCCGCTAATGGCATAGGTTAACGCACCGCTTTCACTGGTGGTAAATGCTGCAAGCCCAATACCGATGCCTAATGTATTGAGTAATAAGCCTACTGAAATTGCTGCCACGGTACCAGCAATGATAGCCTTCCAGGAAATTATCTTGAGCCTAGCCCATTCCGGAATGATAAACTCTTTAAGATCTTTTTGCATAGCAGTCTCCTATTTGTGGGAAAAATATTTTTTTGTTATCTAAATATGTGAAATTATCCAAATTATTAAAAGCAGAATGACTGGAATTCCAAGTAACCAACCTATGATGTACCACATAATATTCCTCCAAAAATATACATTATTTATATTTTAGATTCTTTATCTATACAATACCAATAGCTTTGGTGCTAAAACCATTGCCTGTAGCATCTGTATGCCCTGGATATAGGGAATGGGAGTTTCCAGCTATTTAATCCTTCCCTTCTCGGAAATGCACGAACCTCGGCTTTAGCCAATTCAGTACAATTCAGTAATTGAAGGGGTCCCTAGCACGCGAATAAATGACTTATGTGTGGGTTATCCAGTTAACTGATTAGGGTGGATGAAAGAAAGCTGACTCACTGGTGGAGATTCGCCTATGTTAACATTATTGCTCCTCTCTGCCCTGGAAGCTTTTGCCAATTAAGGAAAAAAGGAAAAAGGAGGGGATTGCATTTGCTAAAAACACACAGCGCTTATAAAAATCGCAAGCGGTTTTAACTCAACATCAAGTTAATGCTATAGAGCTCAAGGTAAGCACTCGCTTCGAATCAAACGAGTGCTTAAACCTTGGTTTAGGTAGCGTAAATAATTTTGTGTAAGCAGGTTGAGTCAGCAGATTTTTTGCTACCGAATTCCAGATAGCGAAATTAAAATAACAAAAATTTTTTAAATAAACAAATAAAATTATTGTGCCTGTGGGTATGTGCGCAATACTGACGAGTGCAACGAGTCAGTTTGTGCATATATCCACAGGCGATCGAAGGCACAAAATTTTAAATCAGTTCTTAAACTAAATCGCTCCTTTTAGCCTGTCTTCGAACAGGATCATAAAACGATTCATGGCATCACCCCAATTTCGTATTGGCATTGTCCATTTTTTTGAAATATTTTTAAGCGCTAAATATAGCTGCTTCAAAGCCGCATCATCCGAAGGAAAAACGCGCTTACTTTTAATAACCTTCCGAAGGCTCATATTCACGGATTCAACTGCATTCGTAGTATAAATCGCGCGACGAATTTCAGAAGAGTAGCCAAAAAAAGGCGTGACATTTTCCCAGTGAGTCAGCCAACTTTTACTGATAGAAGGGTAATGCTCGTCCCACTTCTCGGAAAAAGTAGCGAGACATAATTCGGCTTCATCGAGTGTCTTTGCGCCATAAATCGTTTTTAAATCCGCCGCCACTTGCTTACGGCTTTTCCAAGGAACATAGCGTAGTGAATTTCGAATCATATGAACAATGCAAAGTTGAACCTGGGTCTTGGGAAATACCGTTGAAATGGCATCAGGAAAGCCCGTAAGGCCATCAACGCAAGCAATCAAAATATCTCCCACACCACGATGCTGCAATTCAGATAACACATTGAGCCAAAATTTTGAACTTTCCGTTTGGCTAATCCAAATTCCCAGTAATTCTTTTTGCCCTTCAAGATCTACACCCAAAGCAAGATAAAAGGCTTTGTTAATCACTCGCTTATCTTCTTTAACTTTGATCATTAAGGCATCAAAGTAAACAATGGGATAAAGTTTATCCAAGGGACGACACTGCCAAGTTTTCACTTCCTCAATGACTTCGTTGGTCACATTGGAAATGAAAGTAGGAGAGACTTCTACCCCATAGAGCTCTTGCAATTGCCCCTGTATATCACGTGTCGTCATCCCTCTCGCATAAAGGCTGATGATTTTGTCATCAAACCCTTCAAAACGCGTTTGGTTCTTAGCAACAATCTGGGGAGAAAAATCTGCATTTCGATCTCTCGGTACCTGGATAGTAAATTCGCCATTTTCGCCCTTTAAAGTTTTTTCTGAATATCCATTTCGAGAATTGCCGCTATTCTTACCTTTAGCCTCATTTTTCTCGTAGCCCAAGTGGCTGCTCATCTCTCCTTGCATGGCCCTTTCCAAAAGTGCCTTCGTCAAGTTTTTCAGAAGACCTCCTTCGCCAAACATATCTTCTTGGGTTTTGCAGTCCTTAATCAAATTATCTATCATTTGCGGATCAAATGAAGTGAGTTTTGTCGCCATAGTCAGTACTCCTTGTTTCAGTTAGTTTATACTGACTAAATCCAGTTACACAAAAAATTTTATAGCCTCTTGGTTTAAAGAACTATTCTCTATTTTTATTATCTTTTCCTCTTGCTTCCCCACCCTTTCTTCCGGCTTCAGCTAAGCTTTCATGACCACGTGTTTCCGCAGCCTTTTTACCGCCTTCTACACGACTTTCATGCGTTCTTTCTTCAGCTCCTTTTCTTCCAGCTTCAGCCAAGCTTTCATGACCACGTGTTTCCGCAGCCTTTTTACCGCCTTCTACACGACTTCCATGCGTTCTTTCTTCAGCTCCTTTTCTTCCAGCTTCAGCTAAGCTTTCATGACCACGTGTTTCCGCAGCCTTTTTACCGCCTTCTACACGACTTTCATGCGTTCTAGCTTCTGCGCCTTTTCGTCCAGCTTCACCTAGACTTTCATGGCCACGTGTTTCAGCCGCTTTTTTACCTGCTTCCACACGAGTTTGTTGGTATTGATTTTTAGATTTTGGATTATTTATCATATTAAATTCCTCCATTAAAAGTTAATTGCTTACATCTTTTTCCCTCTTACTTTTCCTCCTTTTCGTCCAGCTTCTGCTAGGCTGGCACGGCCTCTTGTTTTAGCAGCTTTTTTACCTGCTTGGACTCTAGTCTGATGACTCTGAGAATTTTTTGAAGAATTTCTGCTTATCGTCATTTTTTTCTCCTATTATCGACATATCCAATAAAATTTTAGCAAAAAATTCCATTATTTGTAGTTAAAATATTTAAATTTATTTTTAAATTTTAAGGAAAGCATCTTCCATTTTGTAAAGACCAATCCATTAACAATGATTTTGATATAAGAAAATAATCAGGATAAAGTTAGCGGCTTTATCAGGGGGCAGCGGTTTAAGTGTGATGTTTATCAAGCGCTATATTAACGAAAAGAAGGTGAATGGCATTCACTTACCATGCTAAAAAATATTTCGGGAGCAAGCTCCCGAAAAATCCCGCACACATAAATGGGAAATTTTTGAATTTTGTTGTAAGTGCTTGATTATTTGGCTCCCCGGGACGGACTCGAACCGCCGACCAAGTGATTAACAGTCACCTGCTCTACCGACTGAGCTACCGGGGAACGGGAAAAGGTATACTACTGAGGCATTAAAGTTTGGTCAATAGGTTTTATCACTTTTTTTAATGCCTGGTTTAACCGACTTTTAGTTTTTTTTCGATCGCTTGCTTGATTCTATCCATAGCCTTGCTTAACGCATCCAAGTTGGTTGCATAAGACAACCGCAAATAACCTTCAGAGCCAAATGCTGATCCGGGAACCACTGCAACCTCGGCCTCATTTAAAATGAAATCAGCAAGCTCAATATCATTATTGAAATTTAAATTTGAAATTAGTTTTTTAGCATTAGGGAAGGCATAAAAAGTTCCATCTGCCTGTAAACATTCTATTCCTTCAATTTTATTTAACGCGGGGACAACAAAATCATGTCTTTCTTTGAAAGCACTCACCATTCGAATTAAATCTCGCGTATCCCCTTCTAAGGCGGCTTGAGCTGCAATTTGAGCAATTGAATTTGGATTAGAAGTGCTTTGGGATTGCACTTTTTTCATTGCATTAATAATTTGAATAGGACCTGCCGCATAACCAATACGCCAGCCAGTCATGGCATAGGCTTTAGATACACCATTGACAACAACAGTTCGATCAGATAATTCAGGACAGACATTTAAAATGTTAACGAAGGGCTCATCGCGCCATAAAATATGTTCATATATATCATCTGTAACAATAATAACTTGTGGATGTTTTAGCAAAACAGCAGCGATCGCTGTGAGTTCCTCACGGGTATAGGCCACCCCGGTAGGATTAGAGGGGCTGTTGATTACCATCAATTTTGTTTTTGGCGTAATGGCCTTTTCTAGTTGAACGGCAGTAATTTTAAACAAGTGCTCAATTTCGGCAGGAAGAATGATAGGGGTAGCATCAGCCAGCAGCGCCATGTCTGGGTAAGACACCCAGTAAGGAGCGGGAATAAGCACTTCATCACCCGGGTTAAGAACCGCTTGGAATAAATTATATAAGCTTTGCTTAGCGCCATTTGATACGAGAATTTGGTTGATTGCATAATGGAGGTTATTTTCTTTAGCAAATTTTATTGAGATGGCTTTTTTTAAGCTTGCAATTCCTTCAACGGCTGTGTATTTAGTAAAACCATCGTGTATTGCTTTGATTGCTGCTTCTTTAATATGTTCTGGGGTATCAAAATCCGGTTCACCCACCCCGAGATCAATAATATCTTTGCCGCTGGCTTTTAATTCTGTAGCGCGATTAGATACCGCCAAAGTTGGAGAAGGCTTAACCGATTCAACTTTTTTGGAAAGTAGTAAGTTCATAATTTATATCCTATCAAGAGCAAAAAATAGTATGATAATCGTTAAAATCACAAATTTGAAGCAACAATTTCTATGAGCAAAAAGTTAACCCTCGATGCAAAATTTCCGCCTGCTGGGGATCAACCACAAGCAATCAACGACTTAGTTCAGGGTTTAGAGAATGGGTTATTACGCCAAACATTATTAGGTGTAACGGGATCAGGCAAAACCTATACCATTGCCAACGTCATTGAAAAGGTTCAAAGACCCACGCTCATTATCGCGCCCAACAAGACACTCGCCGCACAACTTTATAGTGAAATGAAAACTTTTTTCCCCAAAAATGCGGTGGCCTACTTTGTTTCTTATTATGATTATTATCAACCAGAAGCCTATGTGCCATCGTCTGATACCTATATAGAAAAAGACGCTTCAATCAATGATCAAATTGAGCAAATGCGCTTATCGGCTACTAAAGCATTATTAGAACGCAAAGATACCATTATCGTCGCAACTGTTTCAGCCATCTATGGATTAGGCGATCCTCAGTCTTATCTCAGCATGGTGTTACATATTAATGTGGGGGAAGCTATCGACCAACGCGCTATTTTACGCCGCTTGGCAGAGCTCCAGTATACACGTAACGATATGGATTTTCGGCGTGCGACCTATCGAGTACGAGGAGATATTATTGATATTTATCCAGCTGAATCTGAATATGAAGCAGTGAGAGTCTCGCTATTTGATGAGGAAGTGGAGTCAATTTGTTTGTTCGATCCGTTAACGGGTGAGATCTTATCAAAAACCCCTAGAGTGACAATTTTCCCCAAAACTCATTACGTCACACCCAGACAAAAACTGCTTGACATGATTGATTTAATTAAAGAAGAACTCAAAGAAAGGTTAGCAATTTTACGTGAAAACGATAAATTAGTGGAGGCACAACGCCTTGAACAACGTACACTTTATGATATTGAAATGATTTTGGAGATGGGCTACTGCTCGGGGATTGAAAATTATTCGAGATATCTTTCGGGAAGAAATCCAGGCGAACCCCCTCCTACTTTAATGGATTACTTACCTAACAATGCGCTTTTGGTGATTGATGAATCTCACGTAACCGTGCCTCAACTTTCAGCGATGTATAATGGAGATCGTTCTCGCAAAACGACGTTAGTCGAATATGGGTTTCGATTACCCTCTGCGCTAGATAACCGGCCGCTGCACTTTGATGAATTCACCCATTTGTCGCCACAAACCCTCTATGTTTCGGCAACGCCTGGTGCCTATGAACTTCAGCATTGCGATCACGTGACACAGCTCGTGGTCAGGCCAACTGGATTGGTTGATCCAGAAATTGAGGTTAGACCTGTCAGAACTCAAGTAGATGACGTTTTATCGGAGATACGGCAAAAAGTTAAATTACATGAACGCGTGTTAATTACTACCTTAACTAAGCGCATGTCAGAAGACTTAACCGACTACTTACTCGAGAATGGCATTAAAGTTCGCTATCTGCATTCTGATATCGATACCATTGAGCGCGTGGAAATCTTACGTGATTTACGGTTGGGCGTTTTCGATGTTTTAGTTGGAATTAATCTTTTGCGTGAAGGCTTAGATTTACCAGAAGTGTCCCTGGTAGCAATTTTGGATGCAGATAAAGAAGGTTTTTTACGTTCAGAACGCTCTTTAATTCAAACCATTGGGCGGGCCGCACGTAATGTACATGGAAGAGTAATTATGTATGCAGACACCATCACCAACTCGATGAAAAAAGCTATTGATGAAACAGATAGAAGACGTATTTTACAAAAAGAATATAACCGCGAACATGGCATTGTTCCAAAAAGCATTCAAAAAGCTGTTAAAGATATTTTGGACACCGCCTCCCCTACTGCAGGAAGTTATGCTGAAAAAATAATTTCTGAAAAGGCTGGCAGCTATCATCATCTTTCATCCACCCAACTTTCTCGTGAAATAAAAATTTTAGAAGAAAAAATGTTTACTCATGCTAAAAATCTGGAATTTGAAGAAGCCGCGAAGCTTCGTGATGAAATAAAAGGGCTACAAGAGATTTTATTACAAAGCGAGTAACCATGAAAAAGATCATGTAAAACTGGGTAAAAAACTTTCACCAGCTTTCTGCACTTAACTGACACCTCAATCCTAAAATATGTAAATGTCTGTTCAAGCCATTCTCTGAAGGTTTTGCCTCAGCAATAATGTAATTTAACATCAGCTTTACATGCCGGTTAGCAATCCAATTTAAACCAAGCGTATAATTTTTTTCTTTCCCGCCCTTCACAGTTCGATCCATAAGATCAACCCAAGAGTAACGAAAAGCTAATTGCCAAGCACCAAAACGGTGATTAATTTTATCAAACTCTTGTAGGCTGCCGTCTTTAAAATTATATCCATGATGTTCACCTGTTAAAAAATAATCTGCCCCTAATAAAAATCCGTTAAAATTTACATTCTCACTTGTTGCCAAACGGTTGATATGATTTGTGTAACCTTCCCCTTCTATAAAAAAAGCGCCCAACATTAACGCGGCTTCATATTCTTGACCCATATGATATTGACAGTTTTCAAGGCGTCCTGTATTGACTAGCCTAGCGTGTTTTTTAGTTAGTACCTCAGGAAAAGTTTCAAATACAAAACGGTGGGTGGAATCAGGCACTTCGTAGACAGCAGCAATACCAAGGTGAATGAGCAACCTCTCTTTATGGATGGGAGAATAAGTAATTCGTGCATTATAACCAAGTGGTGCCTCTCCATGGACGGTATGGGCTCGAAATCTTCGATTCGTTTCCATTGAATAGAGGCCAAGGGTGATAGAGAATGGATCAGGATAAAACTGTGTTTGCATTCCAATTTTGAAACCAGGCAAAAATGCAATTGTCGGCAAGGCTTGCTCTAAATAAATATCATGCGATTGTTTTGTTGCAAAACGCAAACTAAATGGAACCTTATATTGTCCAATCATCACGCGAAATTTTTCATATTTTATATAACGAATAAAAAAATCTCGCGGCGTTTTTTGAGCTGCATCATAAGTAAGTTGATAATGCCAGTCCCATTTTTTACCCGTCATATAAAATCGAGCACGTGGAATATTAAATTCATTTATAAAATTATTTTTATTATCGACTAGATCTTTTTTATCTCCGGAGAAAACAAGGCCATCACCTTGCACAAAAAAACCAAAAGTTACCTCTTCGTTAGCGTTCTTATTGGCTGCATAGAGAAAAAAATTGGGAAGAAAAATAAATAATAAAATAATTCCATTTATATATAAAATCTTCATTGCCTTCTAAATTCATTTAAGAAGTTTCTCTTTGGGCTTGTTTAATCATGGTCATTAAGTGATTAAAATCTTCTGATTGAGGTGGAAAATACATGAGCAGCCTCTCCCAATACCGAATCGCTATTTGATATTTTTTATCTTGGTAAGCATCTAAAGCTAACAGATTAAGCAAATTAGGATCATTTGCTGAGCGTCGTAATAATTGAGTAATCGTTTGTTTATCATTTTTATCCAAGTGTTTATTCAAATAAAATTTCACGATTACTGACTGCAGTTGATATTCTGAACTTGGATTGAGTTTCGCTGCTTTCTGAAAGCAGGCATTCGAATCTTGAATTTTATTTTCATTGAAATAAAGTTTTCCAAGTATGAACCAGCCTCGCGCATTTTCTTTATTTTCTGGCATCTGTAATAATTTTGATTTTAAGGCATGAATAATATTTTGGCGTGACCCCATTTTTTTGATTTCTGCTTTTATTTCATTTGCATGTTTAAGGGTATTTCGCTTTTCGATAACCGCTTGGCTTTTTCCCAAATAAAGATATAAAGAAACACTACCTAAAGACATGAACAAAATAATGCCTGCCAACAAATAAAAATGACTTTTTTGTTTAATTAATTGGTTGCGATTAAATGAATAGAAAAAAGGCTGCGACAAAATAACCAGACTAATTAACAAAACACTGAAAAGCGTTGCCCAAAATAATAGCATGTCCTTCCTAATTAGTTATTTTACTTTGACGATAGATACTTAAAAACATAATGGATGAAGCACCCAACAAAAAAATTAATGGCCCAAACCAAAGTAAGTAGGTATTTGTATTTATATTAGGCTTGAATAAAATGTATTCACCATAGCGAGAAATTAAATAAGTTTTTATTTCTGCCGTAGAAGCACCCGCCACTACTTTGTGGTAGACCTCTCTTTTCAGATCAAGGGCAAGTGGTGCATTTGATTCTGCCAAGCTTTGATTTTGACAAACTAAACATCGTAATTCACTAATAAGTTTTTCGAAGCGTTGCTGCTGAACTGGAGAAGTAAAATAATAAGGATATTGAACAGCCGCTAAACTGGAAGGCGCAATAAAAAAGAAATAAAATAAAAGTAATAATCTTTTAATTAGATTTTTATTTAGATTCATTTTTTTCTGCCTTCCTCTTCAAGTTGTTTAATACGCGGCAACAAATCATTTTCTATTTTAGCAAGGGTAAGCGGACCGACATAGCGATAGCGAATCATCCCTTGTTTATCAATTAAAAATGTTTCGGGAGTACCATAAACACCTAATTGCATGGAGACCTTAGCTTCCGGATCAAAAATCGTTGCTTGATAGGGATTGCCCATTTCGAGCAAGAAAGAAGTTGCTGCAATACGCTTATCTTTATAATTCAAACTGTATAATTTGAGCCGGCCACTTTTAGCAAGATCAATGAGAAGAGGATGCTCCATTTGACAATTTTGACACCAAGAAGCCCAAACATTTAATAAAGTGATGTCTCCTTTAAATATATTTTCAGTTATTTGCGTTTTTTTTTGATCCAATGTTTCTGCACTGAAAGCAGGAACCGGTTTCCCAATCATTACGGAAGGTAAATAATTAGGATCTTGCATTAATCCATATTTGAATAAAATAATTAATCCAACAAAAAAAATGAAGGGTAAGAGGTATTGTAATTTTTTCATGGACCTTTTACTTTACGTAGTTGCCATGCACTCACGACTCCGCCCAACATCATCATTATCCCTCCTACCCAAATCCAGCGAACAAATGGCTTATAATAAATTCGCATTGACCAAGCTTGATTTTGCAGAGGTTCTCCTAATGAAATATAAAGATCATGAAATAATTGTTTGTGAATAGCCGCCTTTGGCAGACTTATTTGTTGTGCGTGAAATAACCGCAATTCCGGCAATAACCGATAGATTTGATGTCCCTGCGTTGCTATAAATTCTCCCCGATAGGCAGAATAATTAGGTCCACGGTATTCTTCCATTCTATTGAAGGAAATCAGATAAGGACCGATTCTTGTCGAATCTTTTAACTGCATGCTTAAATCACGTTGATCACTATATGCAGAAGTTAGGATGACGCCTATCGTACAAACCGCAAAACCCAGATGCGCCAATAACATTCCATAACGACGTGTCATTATTTTTTTGTTGGCATGTATTTGATTTTGCAGGGACGCTAACACTACCCAAAATGCTAAAAAAAGACCGATCGCAAGCGTTAAATGAATTTTCCTTGTGATAATCACCGGCAAGCTAATAGAAAGGAGGATTGAAACCAACAGTGAATATTTAAACCGCTTAATGATCAGTATTGGTTTGGCCGTTTCCCAATGAATTGCAGGTGCAAATGCCATCAAAAACAAAACAGGTATCATAAGTGGAACAAAAACTGTATTAAAATAAGGCGGCCCGACTGATAACTTCCCAAGACCCAGACCATCAATAATAAGTGGATAAATTGTGCCAAGAAGCACTGTTAACATGGCAACGGTAAATAAAATATTATTCGTCAATAAGAATGTTTCTTTCGACCACCATCCAAATATCCCGCTATTAATAATTTTATTTCCACGCAAGGCATACAAAAGCAAGGAACCCCCGATGACAATTGCTAAGAAATAAAGCACAAAGGTACCACGTGTGGGGTCGACTGCAAAGGCATGAACTGAAACTAATATACCGGATCGAACTAAAAATGTTCCAATTAGGCTAAGAGAAAAAGTGCACACCGCTAACAAGATTGCCCAGGCCTTAAAGGTCTCTCGTTTTTCGACAACGAGCAAGGAATGAAACAAGGCAGTGCCAGATAACCAAGGTAAGAAGGAAGCATTTTCGACCGGGTCCCAAAACCACCACCCGCCCCAACCAAGGACACGATAGGCCCACCAACTGCCAAGCGTGATGCCCAATGTTAAGAAACTCCAAGCCACTAATGTCCAAGGTCTTGCCTGTCTTGCCCAGTTTGCATCAAACTTGCCGCTAATTAAGGCAGAAAGCGCAAAGGCAAAAGCAATGGCAAATCCTACATATCCCATATATAAAATAGGAGGATGAATAATTAACCCAGGATCTTGTAAAAGTGGATTCAAATCTCTGCCATTAATCGGCGCATCTGGTAATAAGCGAAGAAATGGGTTGGAAGTCAACAGTAAAAAAAGTAAAAATCCTATACTGACGAATCCTAGAATGGAAACGACTAACCCGCTTAATTGATCTATTTTTTTTGATCCAAACAGGCAAAACGAGACAGTCCAGCCTGCAAGAACCAATACCCAAAGCAGCAAAGAACCCTCATGCGCTCCCCAGCTAGCACAAAGCCGATAAAACCAAGGCAGAGCGCTATTTGAATTTTGTGCCACATAAGCAACTGAAAAATCATTGGTTATGAAGGAATAAGTGAGAAGAAAAAAGCAGGAAATTAAAAAAAAGAGTTGGCCAAATGCGGCTGATTTGCCAATTTTAACCCACAATGGCTGAGATTTAATTGTTCCCGTCATCGACAAAATTGCTTGAATCACTGCCAAGCAAAGAGCAAGGATTAAACAAAAATGGCCTATTTCTGGAATCATATTTACATCACTATTTTAAGCCTGGCGGCCGATAGTTTTCATCATGTTTTGCCAACACTTGCTTGGCAATAAAGTGCTGATTGAGGAACTCACCCTCGACCACCACACCCTGTCCTTCTCGAAATAAAGCAGGAAGGATACCCACATAGACGACAGAAATTTCATGCTTATTATCAGTAACAATAAAATTAATTTTGAGCGTGTCACCTGCTCTATGGATACTGCCATTTTTCACTAATCCACCTAGGCGCAAACGCGTTTTAGGAAGGTTTTTTTGATTTATTTGGCTTGGAGTATAATATAAATTAATATTTTTATTCAAGGCGACTAAGACTAAGCTGGTAGAACAACCTACTCCTAGAACCATCAAGACGATTAATATTAAGCGCCTCCTTCGCTTTATATTCAACACTTGCCTCGTAGTTCGTTTTTTAATTGTTTAAATTTATATAACGGCACAGTTAAATTAAAAATTAAAATAACAGCCATGAGGGAATAAGATGTCCAGACAAAAAACCCATAACCATTCATTGATAGAAAAGAAACTATTGTTTTCATTATTTATAACGTTTGTTTAATCCATTGCGCTTGTTTTTCATGCACAAGGAGCGCATTGCGTGAACGAAGTAGCAACACAATAATATAAAATAAGAAAAAAGCCAATATCATTGATAATAATGGATATAGCATTGACAAATCCATAGAAGGTGCATGCAGTTTCAAAATGGTGGCTTTCTGATGAAGGGTGTTCCACCAATATACTGAATAATGGATAATCGGCAGATCTACCACTCCCACCAACGCTAACAAACTACTTGCTTTTATCGCTTTATCTTTATCCTCAATTGCTGATTGAAGCGTAAGAATGGCAAAATACAGTAAAAGCAGAATTAATTCTGATGTGAGCCGCGCATCCCACAACCACCACGTCCCCCATGTTGGCTGCCCCCATAACGCACCAGTTAACAGCGCCAAAAAAGTAAAAGATATCCCAATTGGTGCACTTTCTGTAAAAATGATCTTTGCAATTTTAATGCGCCAAATCAGGCCAATTCCTGCAAAAATTGCCATTATCAGATAAATCGCTAATGATAGTACGGCACTTGGCACATGAACATAGATAATTCGAAATACTTCACCTTGCTGATAGTCCGCCGGAGCGAGATATAATCCTCCGACTAAACCATATCCAAGTGTTATACAGCACATGACTATTAATAGAGGCAATAACTTAGCCGAAGCAGTAAAAAAGTACTTGGGTGCAGCGAATTTATACAGCAAGGTCAACATCTGTGCTCACTCTTCATTAAAAAACCTCACAACTCGTCAGCTAGGGTTCTGCTAACAGAAATAAACAAAAAAACTAATAATACGAGATGAAAAATACTATTATTTTATAAAAAATGCGCGTTTAATATGATTGCTATATTATTGATTATTCTAATTATATTAGCAATAGCGCCTTTCCCGCTTAGCCTCCGCTATGGTACCAAAAAACCACCCCTTATAAAGGGTAAGTTGAAATTACCCTTTATAAGGGGTAAAATTAAAAATACATGCTATAAAGGGTAATTTATGGAGAGAAATGATGTTTGTTCATTCACCTAATGACTTGGCCGTTTATTTAACGGACAGACGTAAAAAACTTAAGTTAAGCCAGACAGAATTAGGCCAAAGAGTTGGCCTAAAGCAGCAAACTGTTTCTCAGTTTGAAGTAAAACCACAAAGGACAGAGCTGGCTACTTTTTTTAGAATACTTTCCGCTTTAGATCTTGACATTCAAATCTTACCAAAAGAAGCAAAAGAGGGGCATGATAAAACAGAATGGAAAGAAGAGTGGTAGCAAATAAAAATAAGACCAGAATACTTTATATATTAATGAATGGGAAATTAATCGGCAGGCTAACAAAAACTTCAAAAGGCGCACTGATATATCAATATACTCAAGAATGGCTGGAAACATCAGCGGCGCGCTCTATATCCTTATCTCTCCCACTCAGTAACAAGGTTTTTTCAGGGGATATTGTTTATAATTTTTTTGATAATTTACTTCCTGAAAATCCACAAGTACGAGCAAGAATACAGGCTGAATTTCAAACGGCAACGACACATCCTTTTGATTTATTAGCAAGCATAGGGAAAGATTGTGTAGGCGCTATTCAAATGGTTACGGAAGAAGTTCAAAGCTTTAAAAGAGAAATACAATATGAAGTATTGACAGAAGCGCAAATAGCCGCATTACTTAGAAATCACCAGCTCTACCCTCTTGGTATGAAGGGTAAAAATGACGCATTTCGTATTTCAATTGCGGGAGCACAAGAAAAAACAGCATTTCTTTTCTATAAAAAAGAATGGTGTCGGCCCCTTAATACCACACCAACAACACATATCTTTAAATTGCCAATTGGATATCTTCAGCATCAGCAAATGGACCTAGGCGATAGCTGTGAAAATGAGTGGTTATGCTCTAAAATTGCAGAAGCATTTGATTTGCCCGTTGCAAAAACTAGTATACGTAAATTTGAAGAGGTAAAAGTATTAATCGTCGAACGATTTGACCGCGGATTATCAAGCGATAAAAGCTGGATAATGCGATTACCTCAAGAGGACATGTGCCAAACGCAGGGCATCTCTCCTAGCATAAAATATCAATCTGAAGGAGGTCCGGGAATATCTCAAATAATGGATACCTTGCTAGGGTCAGATAACTCCAATGATGATCGTGAAATATTTTTTAAATCTCAAATATTATTTTGGTTACTCGGGGCAATTGATGGTCACGCAAAAAATTTCAGCATTTTTTTAGAAGCTGGCGGGAGATACCGCCTCACCCCCTTATACGACATCATATCTGCCTACCCATTAGTTGCAAAGAAGCAACTAGCGAAACAAAAATTAAAAATGGCAATGGCACTAAAAGGAAATAATAACCATTATTCTTGGCATACTCTACAACGCCGTCATTTCTTAATGACAGCAAAAGCTGCAAATTATTCAATGGCTACTGCCTCAGTTCTCATCGATAGCCTGCTCGCAAGGGTTGATCAAGTAATTAGTAAGGTAGAATCACAACTACCAAGTACCTTTCCTACACAAATTTACCAACCGATTTTTGAAGGCATGCTCGAAGTAAAGAAAAAGCTTGAAGCATAAGCACCTTCTCATTAAAGTTTTTTCGCCTTTCCCGCTTAGCCTCCGCTATGGTCCTAAAAAACCATTCGTTAGTTACCAGGCTGCTCATTCAAATGATCCAGTGGGAGTGATGTTCTATCAACGATGCGTTGCAAAACAAAACTGGAGTGCACCTGATTGACACCATCAATAATTGTTAGCTTTTTTAATAAAAAAGATTGATATTCGTTCAGATTAGCGACTACCACCTTTATAAGGTAATCGGCAGATTGTCCTGTAATGAGATAGCATTGTATTACTTCTGGGAAGGCGGCGACTGTAGCCTCAAAGTGCTTCATTACTTTTGGATCATGGTTAACCAGGGTCACCGAGACTATAATTGTCAATTGCAACCCTATTTTAGCGGGGTCGAGTAATGCAACATAGCCACGGATGTAACCGTCTTCTTCCAGTTGTTTAACACGACGTAAACAGGGTGAGGGTGATAGTGCCACCTGATCTGCTAATTCCTGATTACTGATGCGACCATTTGCTTGCAATAGCTCTAAAATTTTTTTGTCAATGCGATCCATAAAAAAATGCCACCCCTGCCCTTTCTTTGAAAAATCAGTTATTTAGAATTTAATTTCAAATAAACAATTATAATTGAAATTATATTTCCTTTATCCCCCATTTTCAAGCAATGATCGCAACCATCTTTCAATCATAATTTGTTAAAATGGTTTTTTATCTTCGAAAAGAGGTAAATAGCATGAAACAGAATACACAAAATAAAATTATGATACTGGATACAACATTGAGGGATGGAGAACAAGCTCCTGGCGCCACGATGACGATGAGTCAGAAAATTGAAATTGCTAGTGCATTGGATTGCATGGGTGTCGATGTGATTGAAGCTGGGTTTGCTGCCGCATCAACGGGTGATTTTCAATGCATTGAACAGATTTGCAAGATGGTAAAAAATGCAACGGTGAGTAGCTTGGCAAGGGCAAAAATTGCGGATATTGAAGCTGCTGGTCACGCTGTTAAATCAGCTGCGCGGCCGAGAATTCATACGTTCATTTCCACATCCGATATGCATTTGAAACATCAGTTCAGAATGACCCATGATGAGGCATTGGACGCAATTCAGACATCAGTTCGTGCAGCACGACATTATTGTGATGACGTTGAGTGGTCTGCAATGGATGCAACGCGGTCAAACATCGATTTTCTAACGCGCGCTGTTGAAATTGCCATTCAGGCTGGGGCAAGAACCATCAATATTCCAGATACGGTTGGATATTCTACTCCAATTGAATACAGTGATTTGATCAAAGTAATCAAAAATAAGGTGCCAAATATCGATAAAGCCATTCTGTCTGTCCATTGTCATAATGATCTGGGGATGGCTGTTGCCAATTCACTGGCTGCAATCAGTGCGGGTGCCCGGCAAATTGAATGCACTATTAATGGCATTGGAGAACGCGCAGGGAATGCTGCGCTGGAAGAAATTGTCATGGCCATTAAAACCAGACAGGATCAGTTTCCTTTCACGATAAACATTGATCCAACCTACATCGCTGAAATTTCCAAACTGGTTTCAGCGGCGAGTGGGTTTGTGGTGCAAAAAAACAAGGCTATTGTCGGTGCAAATGCATTTGCGCATGAATCTGGTATTCACCAGGATGGCATGCTGAAGTGTCGTGAAACGTATGAAATCATGACGCCCGAATCCGTTGGCATCACGCAATCTACATTGAGCATGGGCAAACATTCAGGACGCGCTGCATTTCGGAATAAATTAACGACCTTGAAAATCAATGTTGAAGACGAGGCTTTTAGTAAGCTGTTTAAACAATTCAAAGCATTGGGCGATGCCCAGAAAGATATTTCAGATGCTGACATTATGGCTTTGATTGATGGACAAACCTCACCGGTTAAAAGTATCACTCATCAGCAAAAAGGCGTGATCTGGATGGACGGTGAATTCATCCCGTGGAATGATGCACAGGTTTCTGTTTTGACTCATGGGTTGCATTATGCTAGCGCGGTTTTTGAAGGTGCACGCGCATACAATGGTAAGGTCTTCAAGTTGAATCAGCATAATGAACGCTTGCATCATTCAGCCAATGAGTTGGGATTTAACATTCCTTATTCCGTTGCTGAATTAAATGCCATTACGGAAGAAATAATTCGTAAAAATAACTTGCAGGATGCTTACATTCGACCGATTGCCTGGTGCGGTGAGGAAACCATGAGTGTTGCATCTCATTCGTGTAACGTCCATGTGGCGATTGCAGCTTGGCAATGGACATCCTATTTTTCCGATGAAAATAGCATGAAACATGGATTGAAACTAATGTGGTCCGACTGGACCCGTCCCTCTCCTTCAACGGCGCCGGTCACGGCAAAGGCAGCTGGGCTGTATATGATTGGTTCTTTGAGCAAGAACAAAGCCGAACAGGCCGGTTTTCATGACGCCTTGATGCTGGATTATCGCGGCTACGTTGCTGAATGCACGGGGGCTAATTTCTTTATGGTTAAGAACGGCGTAATTCACACGCCCATTGCTGATTGTTTTTTGAATGGCATTACGCGACAGACAGTTATCGCGATTGCGCGATGCTATCATATCCCTGTTATTGAACGTCATATATATCCTGATGAAGTGCTGGATGCGAATGAGGTATTCATTACGGGAAGTGCGGTTGAAGTTACACCAGTTTCACAGATTGGCGATCGATGTTTTGAGATAGGAAAGATAACCAAAATCATTATTCAAGCCTATGAACATTTGGTTAGGGAAAATGGGAGTGACGATGAAAACGTTATATGACAAGATTTGGGAGCAACATCAAGTGTGCGATAAACCTGATTGCACGTCGATTATTTATATTGACAGACACTTGATTCATGAAGTCACCAGCCCACAAGCGTTTGAAGGCTTGGCCGTTGCTGGTCGAAAAATTCGGCGCCCGGAGACCATTTTAGCTGTTAGCGACCACAATGTACCTACTCACAATCGCCGCATGGGCATAATCGATGATGAGTCTCGGGTACAAGTTAGCCTGTTGCAAGACAATTGTAACCAACACGGGATCCACTACATTGAGCTTTTGGATAAACGACAAGGGATTGTTCATATCATTGGGCCAGAGCAGGGTTTTACATTGCCAGGTACCACTATTGTGTGCGGTGATAGCCATACTTCAACGCACGGTGCCTTTGGTGCTTTGGCATTTGGTATTGGAACAAGCGAAGTAGAGCATGTTTTTGCAACACAAACCCTGGTATTAAAAAAATCAAAAAACATGCGCGTCTGTGTTGAGGGAAATATACCTTTTGGTGTGACGGCAAAAGATATCATTCTGGCGATCATCGCAAAGATCGGGACGGCAGGTGGCACCGGGCATGTCATTGAATTCACGGGTTCTGCAATCAAGGCACTGTCAATGGAAGCCAGAATGACCATTTGTAATATGGCCATAGAAGCCGGAGCACGAGCCGGTTTGATAGCCCCGGATCAGGTAACTTGTGATTACTTGCGTGGTAAACCTTATTCGCCTCAAGGCGTATTGTGGGATAAAGCTACTGATTTCTGGCGAACTCTCCATGCAGATATTGATGCGAAATATGATAAAGACATCTCGCTGCAAGCCGATATGCTTACCCCTTATGTAACGTGGGGAACCAGTCCTGAAACAGCATTGCCAATTGATGGCCATGTGCCCTACCCATCGAAAGAATCTGATCCCATCAGACGAGATTCCATGGTGCGTGCCCTAGATTACATGGGCTTGACGCCTGGCATGCCTTTGCAAGCTATTAAAATAAACAAGGTATTTATCGGCTCCTGCACCAATGCGCGTATCGAGGATTTGCGTGCGGCAGCCCTGGTTATTCAAGGCCACACCGTTGCCGAAAGGGTTGATGCCATGGTTGTACCTGGCTCAGGACTTGTGAAAGAGCAAGCCGAAGCAGAAGGGCTGGATAAAATTTTTATTGCCGCAGGTTTTGATTGGCGAGAGCCTGGTTGTTCCATGTGTTTAGCCATGAATGCAGACCGCTTAAACCCAGGGGAGCGTTGCGCATCAACGTCCAATCGTAATTTTGAAGGTCGTCAAGGACGCGGGGGTCGTACGCATTTGATGAGTCCAGCAATGGCCGCCGCCGCGGCAATTACAGGAAAGTTAACCGATGTCAGAACGATAAAAGGAGGTCGATGATGCAAGCATTTAAAACAATCACAAGTGTTATGGCTTATTTGCCCGTTGCAAATATTGATACCGATATGATTATACCCAAGCAATACCTTAAAACGATAAAACGCACGGGATTGGGAACTTGGTTATTTGCTGAAATGCGTTACGATGAAGCGAATCAGCCAAAACGCGATTTCATTTTGAATCAGCCAAACTTCCAACAGACGAGGATTTTGTTGGCTGAGGAAAATTTTGGCTGTGGCTCAAGTCGCGAGCATGCTGTGTGGTCTTTACTTGATTTCGGAATTCAGGTGATCATAGCCCCAAGCTTTGCTGATATATTTTATAGTAATTGTTTTAAAAACGGCTTGCTGCCTGTTGTCCTGCCAAAAGCGCACATCCAACGGCTTGTTGAGCGAAACAATAACCTGGTGACAGTCGATTTGGAATCTCAAATCATCCGTGTTGATACACTGGAAATACCTTTTTGTATTGATGCCTGGCGCCGGGAAACCTTGCTCAAGGGATTGGATGAAATTGGCGAAACATTGGCCTATGAAGAGGTGATATCGGTGTTTGAAAACCAACAAAAAATAGCGCAACCCTGGCTGTTTGAAGGAGTTATTCATGAATAAAACCATTCTGGTTTTACCCGGTGATGGCATTGGCCCGGAAGTGACTGCAGAAGGTGTTAAGGTTTTGCAGTGGTTTAACCAAAATTCAGCGCACCACTTTAATTTAATTCATGGCTTAATCGGTGGAGCATCGATTGATCATAGCGGCGAACCGTTAGATAAAGAGACCATGGCAACTGCCAAAAAATCGGATAGCATTTTGTTGGGTGCCGTTGGCGGGCCGAAATGGGATCATGTTGAAAATACACATAAACCCGAGAAGGGATTGCTGGGTATCCGTCAGGGATTGGGTCTTTTTGCCAATTTAAGACCTGTCATTGTTTTTCAAGCACTGGCAGAATCATCGCCATTAAAATCAGCGTGTATTAATGGTCTGGATTTAATGATTGTTCGCGAGTTGACCGGAGATGTGTATTTTGGTGAACCGCGCGGTATTAGCCTTGTTGACGGCCAAGAGGTTGGTATTAACACCATGCGCTATTCGAAATCTGAAATTGAGCGAATAGCCCGTGTTGCCTTTGAATTGGCGAGACTTCGGAATAATCAGGTGTGCTCGGTTGATAAAGCGAACGTACTGGAAACCTCGATGTTGTGGCGAAATACGGTGCAAGCGATACGAGATCATGACTATCCAGATATCAGTCTTTCAAATATGTATGTGGATAATGCGGCCATGCAGTTGATCCGTAATCCAAAACAATTTGATGTCATGCTTACGGCAAATTTGTTCGGTGATATTTTATCAGATGAAGCATCAATGTTGACCGGATCACTCGGCATGCTGCCATCGGCTTCTTTCGGCGAGCATTACTCCTTGTACGAACCGATCCACGGCAGTGCTCCTGATATTGCAGGACTAAATATCGCCAATCCACTGGCTGCCATATTAAGTGTCGCCATGATGTTCAAATACTCGTTTAAACTGGATCAAGAAGCGCAAATGATTCAAACGGCAGTGACGACTATTTTGGATGAAGGATTTAGAACAAAAGATATGATGACTGCTGAGGGAATGTTGTTATCCACCTGTGAGATGGGAAACAAGGTTGTTGCGCAGCTTGATAGGGTTGCTAGATTTGCGGCTTCTTAATAAAAAAACTAATAATACTAGATAAAAAGTACTATAATTTTTTTAAAATAGGAGCATTAAATATGATTACTATATTATTGATTATTCTAATTATATTAGCAATAGGCGCCTTTCCTGCTTGGCCTCATAGTCGAGGTTGGGGTTATTATCCGACTGGTATTTTAGGAGTTATTTTTATTATATTATTGATACTTCTCTTATCAGGAAGGATTTAGGCTCAGCGGTAAATTTTCATTTACCGCCTTATTGGCTAATGTAAATTTTTTGATTGAAGGCTAGAAATAGTTTGTTCTAAGCTTTTTAGCGATCTTAACTTGTTCGTGCGTTGATAAAAAAGCTTACCCGTTGAGGTATTAATCACTTTAGAGGGTTTTGAAAGTCTCAAGATAATCATTTTATCTTGAGTGGTCACGCGGCTGTTATGCAGTATTTGGAAGAGATTTTTGTTATAATAAGTTCTTTCATTTTTTTTAATTTTTTTCGTTCTATTCACTGCAAAAAATCTTGATACTAGCGAAGGTTTTTCAAAGTTTTTGTGCATCATCAGTCTTCTGAAACGCGTTTCAACCTGCTCCAGTTGGCGCATGGCCTCGGCATAGCCATCGACAGTAGGATCTTTCATGAAATCTTCTTTTTGATGATTTAGTTCTATTTTATACTGCTTAAGCTCTTTCATTTTTTGCTTAATCGCATATTCTTTGAATAAAATACTTTCAAGCTCTCCATGCGTATTTTTTATCTCCGCTTGAATAATGCTTTTACCATTTTGAAACATGCTGTATTGATAAAATAATTTATCTGTTTCAAGTTCCAAGCTGATTCGTTTATTTGCGATATCTTGATAAACATAAGAAAAAGCTTCCAGACTGTCCAAATCTTTAGCAGTTAATCCTAAAACTGAATTTGCTTGCAAAGAGATCTGAGTTTTAAACTGTTTAAATTCCTCCACTAAGGAGGACTCTAAATTAAAAAAGTGACAGACTTTTTCAAAAAAACGTTGGAATAGCGAGAGGGCATTTTCTAATTTATCATTTGCCCCGGATTCAACCGCTAAATCAAATATTTCATTTGCCCTTTCCAGTTCATGATAAAATTCAGCAAAACGTTTATCATCTGCCAAAAATTTTGCTAATAACTCAATTTCTAGCAAACTTTTTCTTAATCGAAATTCTCGGTTTATTTGAATAACAGTCGGCAAATCTTGTAACAACTGTGACCGTGAATAATAGGTTAGAAGCAATTCTTTTTCTTGAATAAAGCGCAGTTGCAACTGTTTATCACATAAAGCTTTAAATATATTTTTACGCAGTTTTTCAATTTCACCACTATCTTCAGAGTGAAGATCATAACTGCGCTTCAATGAATTTAAGATATCAATTTTGCTTTTTAAATCAGATAGTTGAAAATTTAACCTCAAGTGTTCTGATAATAGCTCTGACTGTTCCTTATCCACATCCATCTCTACTTTCATAAACACATTTTCTAATTTAATCAAAATATTATCATATACGCTGTATGTCGCCATATTGCTTCCCCTAAATTTAATGGCGTAATTATAGTTAAGGAGTGTAAAATAGCTTGGAAAAATGCATTGATTAAAAAGGCGCGAGTTATAAATTTTTCTTAATTTACAATTAATTACAGCGGATACCAGTGAAGTTACTTACATCAGTTTGCTAGTCTAGCTTACAAACCTTTCCGAATTTCATTCTTTCATTGTGACTGCTCACAGGGTAAGAGTCTGTTCAACGCACCGTTTCCTTCCTGGGACGAGTAGTGACCTTTCACTCTAAACTGATTTTTAATGCCGACGTAATGGCCAGCGGAAGAAAGGTTAGAGCCAAAATTAATAATGCGCCTAGAAAATATAGTTGACTTTCAAACGCCATAGCTTGCGCAGCATGATTTACTGCGCCTGCCCCAAATATTAAAATCGGAATAAAAAGTGGGATAACTAATAAAATAAGCACTAACCCTCTATTTCTAAGCCCCAAGGTTAACGCAGACCCTAGCGCTGATAATAGGACAAGTACCGGTGATCCTAACAGCAGACTTGATAATAATAAGTAGATAATTTTAATATTTAGCTCATAGAGGATTCCGGCCAAGACACTTATCCCAATTAGCGGGAAGGCAGTCAATATCCAATAGACTATTAATTTCCCTAAAATCACTAATATAAATGAATTAGAATTAAGCCACATCTGCTCTAAAGTACCATCTTCAAAATCTACGCTAAAAAGATTTTCAACCGATAATAAATTGGCAAATAACAAGCCTATCCAAATTACCCCAGGACCAATTAGTGCCAGCATTTTTATATCTGAAGTAATCGCCAAGGGGAAAAGCAAAATAATTAAAAGAAAAAAACCTAGCGGATTGAGGTAGTCAATTTTTCGTCTTAATGCAATAGTTATCTCTCTTTTTATTGTGATAAAAAATGAAACCACGCGCTACCACTCACGACTTTGTTGAGTTATTAACTGTAGATAAGGATAACTAAATTCATCCGTTACCTGGTGACAGGTAAATAGACAAATTCCACCCGCTGCAAGATGGGAATTTAATATCTGCCGAATGCATGCTATCCCTGCTTGATCGAGAGAAACAAATGGTTCATCTAAAATCCAAAACTTTGCTTTTGTCAGCAACAACTTGGCAAGCGCTAATCGCTGTTTTTGTCCGGCAGATAGCATACTTGCTAAGGTTAGCTGTTTATGTGTTAAACCCATTTGATCGAGCGTACTGATCACTTTTCTCTTTGTGACTTTTTTTTGCAATGAGGCAGATAGACTAAGATTTTCGATAACTGTTAAGTTTAATTTAATCGTGTTTTTATGACCTAAATAAAAAATTTTTTTTTGATGTGCTGCTTCTTCAATCGCCATCTCTTGCCAAAAAATTTTTCCTACATATTGCGTATAAAGTCCCGAGAGTGTACGTAAAAAAGTACTTTTACCCACACCATTTTCCCCACAAATATGTAATGCTTCACCTGGATATAGCCTAAAGGAAATGGGCATGAATAATGGTTGAAAATGACGGGTACAGGTGACATTAATCACTTCTAAAAAAGGAGCGCTCATCGATTCGTGCTTAAAAATTTAATGATCGTAAATATTGTTTAAATTCTTCAGCAACTTCTGGATGTTTACATGCCTGCGCTACCATTGCCTGAAGATATCCAAGTTTTGTTCCACAATCATAACGAATTCCTTCAAACTGAAATACGTGCACGCTTTGTTCTTCAAGCAGCAGTGAGATGGCATCAGTCAACTGAATTTCATCGCCCTTTCCTCTCTCTAATGTTTCTAGCAGTGCAAAAATTCTTGCAGGGAGGATGTAACGTCCAACGGCCGCAAGCGTTGAGGGTGCTTCATGGGTGGGCGGTTTTTCGATAATCGCTTCGATTGTATTCTGTTGACTTAATTTTATCATTCCGTACTTATCTGATTCACTCGGCAAGACTTCTTCGGCAGCAATGACAGCACATTTGGTATTTTCATAAACTTCTACCATTTTAGACAAACACTGCGCATCACCGCAATCAATTAAATCATCAGCCAATAACACCGCAAAAGGCTCATTACCCACAATATTTTTTGCACATAGCACTGCATGCCCTAATCCTAATGGATGAGTTTGTCGAATATAAATACATGAAATTCCAGGTGGAAGAATATTTTGGACAATGGCCAAAAGCTCTGCCTTACCCCTTTCTGCCAATTTTGACTCTAATTCAAAATTTGAATCAAAGTGATCCTCTATTGCCCGTTTACTAATACTGGTTACAAAAATAAGTTCTGTGATGCCTGCCACAATTGCTTCTTCAACCGCATATTGAATCAACGGTTTGTCTACAATAGGTAACATCTCTTTAGGATTAGCTTTTGTTGCTGGCAAAAAACGAGTGCCAAGACCTGCAACAGGAAAAACCGCTTTTTTTACTAACATATTATTTGCTCACATCAAGTCTTCAAAAAGATTTTTATTATTTTCAATAATTTGTTTAAAGATTTTTTTTGTTATTCCTTGAACCTTACTGAGCTCTTGAACATTTTTAAAGGGACCCTTTTGTTCTCGGTAATGAATAATAGCCTCAGCTTTTTTATCACCAATGCCGCTTAGTTGCATGAGTGTTTTTTTATCTGCTGTATTTAAATTGACTTTTAAAGGAACGATCAACACTCGATTGGGTGCGGTATGGATTGATCGATAATGTAATACCTGCTCCCAATAAACTGGTGCAGCTCTGCAATTTAAAGCAATTAAGATCAAGAATAATGTTAAAAATTTTAACATAGTCAAACTATTTTTTATCCAGTCACTTTGTGTATAGCGTACCTTGTTTTTTAAGTCCCGACTACCCCGGTCAAAGGACGAACGGTGCTCCAATGCTTACAGCCTGGACAGTACCAATATAGGGTAGAAGTAGCAAAACCACAATCATTACAACGATAAGTCGGTTTGTCTGTTATTAAGGTGACGACCAGGTCCTGTAGCAATCGGAGTTTATCCTTTGCATCTCCTGTTGAGATATCGAGATAAAGTTGGATTAAGTGATTTAATCCTCTTAATGAAGGAGACTTTCGGATCTGTTCCGCAAGAAAGTTAATTGCCGCTCTAATCCCCTCTTGTTTCTTAATGTATTCAGATATAGCAATCACAATCGTTGTTCGCGGATTTTTTGTTAAATGTGACCAGAGATAATTAATATATTCTTCTTCTTGCTTGAGTTTTTCATAACAAAAACGCAGTGGAACCATGGTTTCTGAAAGATAATCAAGATCTTGCGAAGGTATAGTTTTATAATGAACAATTGCAGCTTCATAATCTCCAATTCTAATTGCAACTTCTGCTAAAGCAAAGCTTGCTCGCACGCAATTGGGATCAATTGAAAGGGCATGATTTAAATACATTAAAATTTTATCAGCTTCTGCTTCAGAACGGTCATTTTCAGCAAGCTCACAATAGTAATGTGCAATAGTAGCTTGCATTTTTTCACCCGCCTCTTTTTGGAGGAGGGTTGCTGTTTTGATTGCTTGATGCCAATCTTTTTGTTGTTGATAAATGCTCAATAAAAAGCGAAGGCTAGAAGACATTTGCTGATTTTTATTTATTAATTCCAAAAAAAGCCTTTCGGCTTGATCTAAAACGCCAGCGCGAAGATAATCTTGAGCGAGTTCATGAATCGCTTCTATTCTTTGCGCCTGTTCGAGCTGAGGTCGTGTAATTAGATTTTGATGTATGCGAATTGCTCTATCCACCTCCCCTCTTTTTCGAAAAAGACTGCCCAAGGCTAAGTGTGTATCAATTGTATCCCGATCTACCGCTAGCAGCTTAATAAAAATATCTACTGCTTTATCTGGTTGTTCATTAATTAAGTAATTCAGACCGATAAAATAGTCGCGATGTAAAATATTCGTTAAATTTTCTGGAACCTGTTGACTTCTCCTACCCATGTACCATCCAGAAACAGAGGCAACTGGAAGTAAAAGTAGTAAAAGTTCTATCATGTAACTAATCCTTTAGGTAACTATGCCCTATACCCTATGCCCTTGGTTATAGAAAATTTACTTGGATCCCGCGAACAAGCCGCAGGAAGGCTTGGGGGAATTATTTAGGTTGATTTGTCAGCCAATATTTCATTCTCAAGCTGTTTGATCCGTGAACGCAGCTGATAGTTTTTGCGCTTGAGTTTTAATAAGGGTGCAAGAGAAAACATTAATCCAATCAAGATACCAAGACCGACCGTCAGGATAAGCAATAAAGATAATGAGATATCCACAGAACCAAAATAATAATCCAATTTAACGGCATTTGCATTTAACAGCGCGAAGGATAAACCGAAAAGTATTAAAATGATGGCAATCACATAGGTGAAAATTTTCATAAAAATCCCAGCTATTTTAGTAAGCAATGGCGTTGAACTAGACAACTAAAACGTTCAGATATCATCCCGCGGACAAGCCGCGGGACGACAAAGGACCGGCACTCGCATCTGTGCTGAAGTAGTTGGTAACTACTCCTCTTTTTTAGCTTCGATCTGCTCTTTTAAGAGATCTCCAAGTGTGGTAGCGGTAGGAGCTTCAGGTTTACTACGCTTGACTGTTGGTGCTGGTTGTTGCTCAATTTCACGCATAGTTAAATTAATAACACGATTTTTTCGATCAATATTTGCGATTTTTGTTTCGATTTCATCACCTTCTTTTAGGTGTTCTCTAACATCTTTAACTCGCTCATCTACTAAATCTACAGCACGTAGCTGGCCTTGCACATCGTCTGTAATTGCAATCACCGCGTGTTTAGCTTCAACTTCAATTACTTTTCCTTTAATGGCATCGCCTCTTTCATGTTCGTCCGCGAACTTACCAAAAGGATCATGTTCCAATTGTTTAATACCCAGTGAAATTCGTTCGCGTTCTGGATCAATTGCAAGAATGATTGCCTCAACTTCTTGGCCTTTTTTGTAACGACGAACCGCTTCCTCTCCAGATTCTTTCCAAGAAATATCTGATAAATGAACTAAGCCATCAATTCCACCTTCTAGCCCAATGAATATACCAAAATCTGTAATAGATTTGATGCTTCCCTTAACCACTTCATCTTTTTCATGATGCTCTGAAAATTCTTTCCAAGGATTAGGTTGACACTGTTTGATACCAAGCGAAATTCGGCGTCTTTCTTCATCAATATCTAACACCATTACTTCAACTTCATCGCCAATTTGTACAACTTTAGCTGGGTGGATGTTTTTATTCGTCCAATCCATTTCTGACATATGGACTAAACCTTCTATGCCATTTTCAATTTCCACAAAGCAACCATAATCTGCAAGATTTGTCACATTACCAAATAAACGCGTACCAACTGGATATCGTCTTGCAATATTTGACCAAGGATCTTCACCTAATTGTTTTAAGCCTAATGAAACACGCTTTTTATCTCGATCATACTTCAAGACTTTAACGGTAATTTCTTCCCCTACCGTTAACATCTCACTAGGATGTTTAACACGCTTCCAAGACATATCGGTGATATGCAATAAGCCATCTACTCCGCCTAAATCAACAAAGGCACCATAATCGGTAATATTTTTTACTACACCTGTGACAACTTGACCTTCTTGAAGGTTTTCAAGCAATGCTTCGCGTTCTGATCCGGATTCCTCTTCAACCACTGCTCGACGAGAAACAACGATGTTGCTGCGTTTTTTGTCCATTTTAATAATTTTGAAACCAAGCTCTTTGCCTTCAAGGAATGAAGGATCACGCACCGGCCTGACGTCAACAAGTGATCCAGGTAAAAACGCGCGAATAGAATTGACAGAAACGGTAAATCCGCCTTTTACGCGCTCTGTGATCACGCCTTGTACGGTTTCCTTTTTTTCATAAGCATTTTCGAGAATTCGCCATGCCTCTGCACGCTTTGCTTTCTCGCGGGATAAACGGGTTTCACCAAACCCATCCTCAATAGTTTCAACGACAACCTTAACTTTTTCGCCTGGTTTAACTTGAAGTTTACCATGATCATCTAGAAATTCATCAATGGAAATAATCGCGTCTGATTTAAGACCGGCATTAACGATCACTGCATCTTGACCAATCTGTGTGATGGTGGCAGTAATAACAGAACCGGGACGTAGATCGATTTGCTCTAAGCTTTCTTTAAGTAATTGCGCAAAATTTTCTGACATATAATAACCTTAACAAAATCCATTTCTAGATGGATCATGCTCCTAGCATGATAGTTAATTAACAAGCCTCTACGATATAGACCCTTCCCTTCATGAAGGATATAAGTCAGTAGAGGTCCCAAATGTTTCACGAACACGACTGATAATTTCTATAAATGTCTGCTCAACATTAAGTGAGGTTGAATCGATCAATATTGCGTCTGCAGCAGGTTTTAGCGGCGAAGCAATTCGATTTTCATCTCGATAGTCACGTTCGGTCAATTCGTTTATTACGCTCTCGAGGCTAACATTAATCCCTTTTTGTTTCAACTGCGCGTATCGCCTTTTCGCTCTTTCCTCTCGCCCTGCTGTCAGAAAAAATTTTAATTCTGCATCAGGAAAAACCATGGTACCCATATCCCTGCCATCTGTTACTAGGCCAGGAGAGGCTTTAAAAATACGTTGTCTAGCAAGCAGCGCTTCTCGAACAGTGGGAATTGCAGCGATTTGAGACGCAAGATTTCCATAAAATTCGGTATGGATTTCATCAGTGACTTCATGATTTTCCCAATAGATTTTACTCTCGTCTTTTGGGTCAAACCTCACTGGCAATAAACTCGCTTCATGAGCCAAAGCATCAACATCATCGAGCTTAATGTCTTTTTTGATCGCTGCAAAAGCCAGTACTCTATATAATGCGCCGCTTTCTAGATAATGCCATCCTAAAGTCTTTGCAATGAGCTTCGCCATTGTTCCTTTTCCAGAACCACTCGGACCATCAATCGTAATTACGTGGGAATGATATATCACAAACTTCTCAATTATTTTTGGGTAACTATTAGCACAAGTGAGCATGGCAGACTGAGATCTGAACGCCTAGTGATTGTAATAGCTGCACAAAATTAGGAAATGAAGTCACCACATTGGCACAATTTTTCACCACTACTTCATCTTTTGCAACCAAGCCTGCTATCGCAAAAGACATGGCAACACGATGATCACCATCACTATCTACTGTCCCGCCACGTAGTTTACCACCGCTAATCGTCATGCCGTCAGGATTCTCATCTACATGAATACCCAAATTGTTTAAACCTTTTGCCATCACATGAATACGATCTGATTCTTTGACATGTAGCTCTTCTGCTCCACGCAAAATTGTGACACCGTGAGCAAAAGCCGCTGCGATGAAAATTACTGGAAACTCGTCAATTGCTAAAGGCACGTGATCGAGTGGAATATCAATCCCGTGTAGGGAAGCTGAGCGGACTCGGATATCTGCTACATATTCATCACCAATGTTTGTTTCTTGCTCAAAAGTAATGTTAGCGCCCATTAATCGCAAAATATGTATAATGCCGATTCGATAAGGATTAATGCCTATATTTTTCAGCAGAATGTCAGAACCTGGAACCAGCGTTGCTGCGACAATAAAAAATGCTGCTGAAGAAATATCACAAGGAACTTCAATGTAAGTGGGATGCAGCTTCCCAGCACCTTTAATTCGGACTTTGTGACCTGAAGAATAAACCTCATACTGAAAAGCCGCTAACATTCTTTCGGTATGATCACGAGTAGCAATAGGAGAAACAATCGTCACTTCTCCTTCGACATAAAGACCGGCCAGCAATAAGCAAGATTTTACTTGAGCACTGGCAACCGGCATTATATAGGTCAAGGGATTTAATTTTTTAGTACCATGAATAAAAAGCGGAGCCAAACCGGATTCGCTTGCAATCTGCGCTCCCATCGCTACTAAGGGGTCAATAATACGCTGCATCGGTCTTTTTTGTAATGATAAATCACCTGTCAGTTCGCTATCAAAATGTTGACCTGCTAGGACACCGGTTAAAAGTCGCATCGATGTGCCTGAGTTTCCGCAATCTAGCGCTTGGCGTGGCGCCTCAAGCCCATGCAAGCCCTTACCTTGAATAATTGTTTCCTCTTCATTGGAGTCAATCTTGATACCCAAGATTTTAATGGCATTAAGTGTGGCTAGCGTATCTTTTGATTGCAAAAATCCTTTAATAACCGTTGTTCCCTCTGACAATGCTCCCAAAATTGCAGCACGATGAGAAATGGATTTATCGCCTGGCACCCAAATTTCACCTTGAAGTGACCTAGCTGGACTGACTTGATAAGAAAGGCTATTTGTCATTAAGCTTACCCA
Organism: uncultured Gammaproteobacteria bacterium; assembly: GCA_963705725.1. GTDB lineage: Bacteria > Pseudomonadota > Gammaproteobacteria > UBA6002 > UBA6002 > UBA6002. Next base: position 38,415 of record CAVPKM010000007.1, on the reverse strand, counting down.
TATTGCCTTGAAAAATCATGCATGAACGCAACCAAACCTTTTACTCCTTCCAAGGGCATCGCATTGTAAAGACTGGCTCGCATTCCTCCTACTAGCTTATGACCTTTTAAATAAGCTAGTCCTGCTTGGTCTGCCTGCTTTAAAAATAGTTCATTCAACTTTTCATCTTTTAATTTAAATACAACATTCACCCGGGATCGATACTGTGGATCGATCTCGTTAATATAAAAATCATTTTGATCGATTGCTTGGTACAATAAGTTCGATTTTTCTAGATTTTGCCTAGCTATGGCCTTGAGTCCACCTAATTTTTTTAACCACTTAAAAGTTAGTCCTGCCATATACCAAGCAAAGGTGGGAGGGGTGTTATACATTGAGTTTTCTTTTGCATGGACTTCATAATTAAACATCGTTGGTGTAATGGGTAACGCTTGACCGATTAAATCTTCTCGAACAACAACCAGAGTTAATCCCGCTGGAGCGATATTTTTTTGAGCTCCGGCATAAATTAATCCAAACTGAGTAATATCAAAAGGTCTGGTTAAAAAATTTGAAGACATATCTGAAACTAATGGCGCATGACGGATGGGTGGGATGGCTTTAAATTCGACGCCGTTGACTGTTTCATTATCTACATAGTGAAAGTAGGCCGCTTTTTCATTTACATGCCACTGACTTTCGGGAGGAATCGTACAATAATTTTCTTCTCGACTTGAAGCCACAAGGTTAACTTCACAATATCTCGCCCCCTCCTTCATTGCAAGCGTGGACCAAATACCGGTATCGAGATAGTCAGCTGTCGTTTTGCCACGTAGTAGGTTAAGAGGAACCATTGAAAATTGACTACGCGCTCCGCCTTGCAAAAAAAGTACTTTGTAGTTTTTGGGAATGGTTAACAATTCACGTAGATCAAATTCAGCTTCCTCTGCAACTACCAGGTATTCCGGACTACGATGACTGATTTCCATCACCCCCATCCCTGTCCCATTCCAATTCATGAATTCATCTTTTGCTTGTTGCATGACTTCAAAAGGCAGGCTAGCAGGCCCGGCGCTAAAATTAAAAATACGATTTTCCATGGTTATATCCTAATCATCCGCATCATCCGCATCATCCGCTACATCTTGTTCCAATTTTTCAATAACAGGTTGAATGCCAACAAGTTTTTCATCATTTGCTAAATTAATTAAACGTACACCTTGTGTATTACGGCTTAATAAAGAAACTTCACTTACCCTTGTTCGAACCATTGTTCCTTGATCACTAATAAGCAAAATTTCATCTTCATCACTCACTTGAACCGCTCCTACTACCCCACCATTTCGCTCATTTACTTGAATGGAGATCACACCTTGACCTCCTCGTCCGGTGCATCTGTATTCGCTAATATCCGTCCGTTTACCATAACCATTTTCCGTTGCAGTTAGAATGGCTCCTTCTCGTTTCGCCACAATTAAAGCAATCACTCGTTGGTCTTCTGACAAGCGCATTCCTCTTACACCACGCGCTACCCTACCCATAGCTCTAACTTCATCTTCTTTAAATCGAATAACCTTTCCGTTATTTGAAAACAGCATGACATCTTGATGTCCATCGGTTAACTGAACGCCAACTAAATCATCACCTGGCAGCATATCTAACGCAATAATGCCATTTGATCTTGGACGAGAAAATTGCTCGAGAGATACCTTCTTTATTACCCCTTGACTCGTCACCATCATAATGTATTGGTCTTCAGAAAATTCCTTGACAGATAAAATTGCGCTAATTCGCTCTTCAGAGCCTAAAGGAAGCAAATTCACTAAGGGACGACCTAATGATATGCGGCTAGCTTGTGGAATTTGATAAACTTTTAGCCAATAGACCTTTCCTGAATTAGAAAAGCATAAAATCGTATCATGGGTATTAGCGATGAGAAGTGTGGTAACATAATCTTCTTCTTTGACATGAGTCGCAGACTTACCACGACCACCTCGACGCTGTGCTTGATAAGCATCCAATGATTGGGTCTTGGCATAACCATGATGAGATATTGTCACCACTACCTCTTCTTCAGTAATCAGATCTTCCAAAGAAAGCTCTTCCTTGCTATCTATGATCTCTGTTCGTCTCCCATCACCAAATTCGGCTCTAATTTCGTCTAATTCTTCGCGAATTACCTGCATCAATCGAGCAGGGTTTTCTAAAATATCCAGAAGGTCATGAATTAATTCAATGAGATTTTGGTATTCTGTAAAAATTTTTTCTTGTTCTAATCCGGTGAGGCGATGTAACCGTAATTCCAAAATAGCCTGAGCTTGAGCAGGTGAAAGATAATAGCCTTGATCTTTGAGCCCATATTTACTGTCTAAATCAATCGGTCGAGTGATTAGACTTTCTGTTCGTTCGAGTAATGTGGCGATTTCTTTAATTTGCCAAGCTTCTTCAAGTAACGCTTCTTTTGCATGAGCAGGATTGGGAGCGGCTTTAATAAGGGCAATCATTTTATCAATATTCACTAAGGCAATGCCTAAACCCTCTAAAATATGCGCTCTTTCTCTTGCCTTTCTAAGTTCATAGATAGTTCTCCGAGTCACCACTTCTCGTCGATGCTGTAAAAAAGCATCCAATAATTCTTTTAGATTGAGTACCTTTGGCTGACCCCGATCAAGCGCAACAATATTGATGCCGAATACTGTCTCCATTTGTGTGTGAGCATAAAGATTATTCAACACCACTTCGCCATTTTCAGCACGCCTGAGTTCAATAACAACACGCATCCCATCTTTATCGGATTCATCTCGAATTGCGGTAATCCCCTCAATTTTTTTCTCTTTAACGAGCTCTCCAATTTTTTCCAGTAATCGAGCTTTATTAACTTGATAAGGTAGCTCATGAATTAAAATGGTCTGCTTGTTGGCATTTTCATCTGTTTCAATTGAGGTGCGCGCACGCAAATAAATTCGACCTCGCCCTGTTTTATAAGCCTCTTGAATTCCTGCTCGACCATTAATAATTGCAGCAGTAGGAAAATCTGGGCCAGGGATATATTGCATTAATTCATTGATTTCCAGATCTGGTTGCTCAATTAGCGCCATGCAAGCATTGATGACTTCAGTTAAATTATGAGGGGGATATTTGTCGCCATACCAACTGCAATGCCTGATGCGCCATTGACGAGCAAATTTGGAATGCGTGTGGGCAAGACTGTTGGAACATGCTCAGTTTCGTCATAGTTGGGGACAAATTCAACTGTTTCTTTATCGAGATCAGCAAGCAGTCGATGTGCAAATTTAGACATCCTAATTTCGGTATACCGCATCGCAGCAGGCGCATCACCATCAACAGATCCGAAATTTCCTTGACCATCAATCAACAAATAGCGCAATGAGAAAGGTTGAGCCATACGCACGATGGTATCATAGACGGCCGAGTCTCCATGCGGATGATATTTACCAATTACATCCCCCACGATACGAGCTGATTTTTTATAAGGTTTATTCCAGTCATTATTCAACTCGCTCATCGCAAAAAGCACGCGTCTGTGAACGGGCTTTAAGCCATCTCTAACGTCTGGCAATGCCCTACCCACAATGACACTCATTGCATAATCAAGATAAGAGTGCTTTAGCTCTTCTTCTATATTTACGGAAATGACTTCTCCGGCAAATTCTGTCATATACTGCTCAACTTTAATAAGAGGTAAGAGGTGATTTGGAAATTTCGTAACTATTCAGTGCTGAACAAGGGATTTTACCACATTACAGTCCTAGCGCCAAACTGAACGTAAGCGGGTTTCCAATTCAATGTAAAATCATTGCTATACTTGTTATTCGTTAGATTTATTTTGGAGGTACTCATGAAAAAGCAACTTCTAGCAATAGCGGCACTCGCCTCTTCTTTGCTATTAAATCAAGTAGCTTCTGCTGACAGCAGTTTTTGTAAACAAAGTTTGAGTGATATGGTGAAATCCATCAAGCTTGATGATACAGAAAAATCTAAAATACAACCTATCTTAGACAAACTAAAAACCGGCTTAAAATCTGCTGGAGAGCAGATGAATTCGCTTGAGCCTCAAATCAAGCAAGCAGTTAACTCCCCTAACATGGACGAAGGAAAGTTACAAGGATTGGTTGATCAAAAAACCAAGCTAATTGGTGATGTAATGAAAATGCGATTGATGGCAGAGAATCAAATTCTCTACTATCCTGAATCCTGATCAAAAAACGATGCTACAGAAAAAAATTAAAGATGCAGATGACAAAATGGAAGCAAAATTTAAATCTTGTGCACGTGACTAATCGTTTGGAGGTAGCTAAGCTGCCTCCAATCGCTCCCTCTACCCATTCATGGATTATTCTATTGACAGCACCTAGTCCAAAAGAGAAAGAATGACCTCAAAATATACCTTTCGCGAAGGGTATATTACTTCTAACAAATTACAGAAACTTAGGAATTATTTGATGCAAGAAACGGATAGCATTATTTATTGTCGGTGGCTCATTCCCATCATCCCTCGCGCCAGTGTTTATGAACATCAGGCCATCGTTATCCAAGATGGTCGAATCCAAGCGATTCTGCCACAAAGGCAAGCGAAGGAAATCTTCACAACTGATCAGGAAATTCACCTCCCCACTCATGCGTTGCTGCCGGGTTTTATTAATGCACATACCCATAGCCCCATGACACTATTTAGAGGGTTAGCGGATGATTTTACCGCTGATGGAATGGCTGAACAATCATATTTGGCCAGCAGAGCGGAAATGGCTCAGTGAGGAATTTATTGAAGATGGCACTCAAATTGCTATTGCGGAAATGTTAAAAACCGGGACCACTTGTTTTAACGAGCATTTTTTTTACCCAGAGGTTATTGCCAAGGCGGCCTTACAGCATGGCATTCGCGCTTGCATCGGCTCCACTATCATTAATTTTCCAAATAGCTGGTCTCAGCATGAAGCGGAGGCTTTTGATAAATTTTTGATAGCAAGAGACCAGTTTACTCATCATCCGCTGTTAACCTGGAGTCTTGCCCCGCATAGCCCTTACGGCACAACGAATGCGATTTTGGAAAAAATTGCAAATTATTCTGAAAAATATCAGTTACCTATCCACATGCACTTACATGAAACGGCAAACGAAGTCCAAGAAAGCATTAAACAATTTAATCTAAGACCTCTTCGACGTCTTTACGCACTTGGTCTACTCTCTAACCGATTTCAAGCCGTTCATATGACACAAATTAATGAAGAAGACATGGCTATTATGCAAGAAACGGGCATCCATATTACCCATTGCCCCGAATCTGATTTAAAACTCGCAAGCGGTTATTGCCCAATTGAAGAACTGAAACAAAATCAAATCAACATTGCGTTGGGGACGGATGGGGCAGCAAGTAACAATGATCTGGATATGCTAAGTGAAATGAGAACAGCTGCCTTAATCGGAAAAACTATTGCAAATAACGCGACCGCTGTCCCTGCTATCCAAGCACTAGAAATGGCGACAATTAATGGCGCCAAAGCAATGGGACTTGACCGGGAAATTGGCTCAATAGAACTCGGGAAAGCAGCAGACCTCATTGCCATTGATTTAGAGCAGGTCAATACCCTACCTGTTTATCATCCTATCTCTCAAATCGTATATGCGGCAGCGAATCATCAAATCACGGATTCATGGGTAGCAGGTAAACAATTGTTACGCAATGGCAATCTTGTTACCTTTGATTTTGAAGCACTAAAGGCCATTGCAGCAAAATGGCAAAAACGAATCGTCACACTTTAGATAAGTGGTTAAAAAATGATGCTACCCACTTCCATTAAGCTGGTTGAAGTCAGCCCACGCGATGGACTACAAAACGAAAACCAGCAGATACCTACGTCTGTTAAGGTAGCACTAATCAATCAGTTATCAGAAACCGGGTTAAAAAATATTGAAGTAACGAGTTTTGTATCACCAAAAAAAATCCCACAAACAGCAGATGCTTTTGAAGTCTTTACGCAAATCCATAAAAAAAATGCCGTACATTACTCCGCGTTAGTGCCTAATCTCAAAGGTTTAGCCAGAGCAATGGAAGCTGGTGTCAAAGAAATCGCTATTTTTGCATCATCTTCTGAAAGTTTTTCTCAAAAAAATATCAATTGTTCGATTGCGGAAAGTTTAAAAAATTATCGCAATGTGGTGCAAGAAGCAATTAACAATCAGATTAGAGTAAGAGGTTATTTATCTTGCGTCCTCGGTTGTCCCTATGAAGGCAAGGTAATGCCACAAACCGTCGCAAAGTTGTGCCAAACACTGCATCAAATGGGTTGCGATGAAATTTCTTTAGGGGATACGATTGGCATTGGGACGCCCAATTATGTGAAAGAGTTAATTCACATCGTGAAACAGCAGGTTCCGCTAGAAATTCTTGCCGTTCACTTTCATGACACTTATGGTCAAGCCATTGCCAACATCTACGCCGCCTTACTTGAAGGAATTCATATTATTGATGCCTCTGTGGCCGGTCTTGGGGGTTGCCCTTACGCAAAAGGTGCAACTGGCAATGTTGCAACGGAAGATGTCGTTTACCTGCTTGAAGGATTAGGTGTGGATACAGGGATCGATCTTTTGCGCTTATCTCAAATAGGAATTTTTATTTCTGACTATCTCAAACGTGATACTCAATCGAAAGTCGCCAAAGTGCTGACAGGTAACCAGCATGGCTGAAATACTGTGGCAACCCAGTCCTCAAGCCATTGCTACCAGCCAAATAATGCGCTTCATGCGAGAAGTAGAAAAACAATATGCGATCAAAATTCAAAATTATAGCGAACTTTATCACTGGTCAATCAGGGAGAAAGAAAAGTTTTGGGGTTTGCTAGCGCAATTTGTCGGTATTAAATTTTCCACGCCAGCAAAACAAATTTTGAGGGTTGGAGAAAAGATGCAAGATGCCACTTGGTTTTTTTCAGCTGAACTGAATTTTGCTGAAAATTTACTCAAGCAACGTAGCGATCAAATTGCCTTAATTTTTAATGACGAAAGAAATTGCCGAAAACAGTATACTTATCAAGAACTTTATACCGCTGTTGCAAGCTTAGCGAAGCATTTTGAGGCAATGGGTCTTAGCGTAGGTGATAGAGTGGCAGCAATTTTGCCCAATCGAGCCAGAAGCTGTCATTGCTATGTTAGCCACCACTGCATTAGGCGCCGTTTGGTCATCCTGTTCGCCAGAATTTGGGCAAGAAGCCTTGTTTGATCGTTTTCATCAAATTCAACCCAAAATAGTCATTGCTTGTGATGGCTTTATTTACAATGGCAAACCGTTCTCTAATATCAAAAAACTCGATTGGCTAAAGGCGCGTTTAGATTCTGTCAAACATTGGATTATCAATAATAATCTTGAAAAAGAAACCCACAACTCTCTAAGCACATTGCTGCTTGATAAGCGGGAAGCAATAAAATTTGTTTCATTACCTTTTAATCACCCCATCTACATTTTGTATTCTTCCGGCACCACAGGTGAACCGAAGTGCATTGTTCATGGCGCAGGTGGAACCTTGCTTCAGCACGCAAAAGAATTAGTTCTTCATACTAATCTGCAACAAACTGACAAAATTTTCTACTATACCACCTGTGGATGGATGATGTGGAATTGGTATATCAGCAGTCTTTTTGTTGGCGCAACCGTTGTGCAATATGATGGCTCCCCACTTAAACCTACGCCTTCTCGTTTGTGGGATCTTATTGATCATGAAGAGGTGACCGTTTTCGGCACCAGCGCTAAATACTTAAGCGCAATGGAGCAAACAAAACTCAATCCCAAGATGACTCACAAATTGGATGCTTTACGCACTATTTTATCCACCGGCTCTCCATTGGTCGGCAAAAATTATGACTATGTCTATCAAATGATTAAAAAAGACGTTTGTTTATCCTCTATTTCAGGAGGAACAGATATTATTTCTTGCTTTGCACTCGGCAATCCAATCTTGCCCGTCTATCGCGGTGAGTTGCAATGTTTAGGTTTGGGCATGGCGGTTCAAATTTATAATGACAAGGGGCAGCCTGTCGTGAATCAAAAGGGGGAGCTGGTATGTACCGCGCCTTTTCCCAGCATGCCCATTTGTTTCTGGAATGATGAAAATGGACAAAAATATCAACAAGCCTATTTCAATAAGTTTCCAGGAGTTTGGGCGCATGGCGATTATGCAGAAATCACAGCAAGAGAAACAATGATTATTTATGGGCGCTCTGATGCCACACTAAATCCTGGCGGTGTTCGAATTGGAACCGCAGAAATTTACCGCCAAGTTGAACAACTTCCGGAAGTTATCGAAGCGCTAGCAGTCAGTCAAGAATGGGAATCAGATAATCGAATTTTATTATTTATTATCCTCGCCCCTCACTTGGCCTTAACAGAAACATTAGTGGAAAAAATCAATACAATATTAAGAGAGCATTGCTCCCCAAGACACGTCCCTGCCAAAATTTTCGCTGTACCGGATATACCAAGAACATTAAGCGGCAAAATTGTTGAATTGGCAGTGCGAGACGTTATTCATGGCAGACCGGTCAAAAACCTCTCTGCGCTTGCCAACCCCGAAAGCTTAAATTATTTTAAAAAATTAGATTTAAAATAAAATTTACGTGGAATGGGAATTCAATGGTCTCTAAGCTTGATCTCTGCATAGTATCTCTAAGGTCTTTCAGTACTGGCAGCATAATTTTGACTTGGTGAAATGAGATCAAAAGCTTCTAATGTTTCAGTAATAAGGTGCTGAGTTTCTTCATTTCCAAACCGATGTATGTTTTCTTTAAATAAAGAAATTTCTTCGTCAGAAGGTTGATTACTTCTGTCTGCTAAATATCTGTTAATTTTTTGACAAACTGAAGCCAGTGGCTCATCTGAATCATCATAATGCACCTCCCACTTGTTCATCGCTAACTTAATGAAATGATTCAGCGCTTGATGACACTTGAGAAGGTGAAGAGATAAATCAGGTTGCTGTTCAAAACGGCTAGCAATCAACTCAATATTCTCTAGAGTAAATAGATCGCTCCGCTTCTCTATTAGCGATATTCCTTCAAAAACAATTAATTTTTCTACTGCTTCATATAACTGCGGATCTTGGTTTATCAATAATGCTAAGAGGTCATTATTTAGAAGTTTCCTCTGTTCTAAAACATAAACAATATGGCATAAAGCATCGGGAACTTTTTCTCTTCTACAAATTTTATCAAAGGCTCGGCGTGCGGACTTCACCTCTTCCATCAATTCATAAGGAGAGGCTAAAGTAATTTCGGGATGGCGTTTTTTAAAACCCTTTTTTAGATCTAAAAAAGCCGCTCGCAAAGCATCTGCACTTTCCCAAGGTTTTTCCGGATTATAGGGAATAGCATAACCTAATTCTTGCAGAGGTTTAACAAAATCAAAAACCTCTAACACCAACTGCTTTAATCTATCTTCTTCTCTAAGCGTTAATTGTGAATGATCTAGCTTATATCCCACATTTCGAGGAGCTTGGGTTCTCTCTATAATGAAACCTTTAACCGATTGTTTATGCCGCTCAGGCGCATATCCTAATTCATAGGTTAAGAAAAATAAAAAAAGTAAATCTTTTTTAAATTCGAGAAATCTTGTTTCATTATTTTCTACTTGAAGCTTATTTTGATCAGCAAATAGTTTAAAATAAACCGCTTCATAGGTTTTAAATACATCTGGATATTTAATCTTCAGTATATTGACTCGATTTAAAGCATGCCCATTATCATGTTGTGCGGTGAATACTCTTTCTGATTGATGATAATTAACATGCACTGGGTAAGGTTCTGAGCCATATCCCACCGGCAAATAACCATTAAAAATAGTATAAAGAATAGTGTTAAAACCCATGCTACCGTTTCTAGAAAAAACAGGAAAGATATTCGTGATATTAGGGTAGTTTGGATGGGGGTTGGGAGTGGAGATATTTCCACCAATGGTTTGTTTAATTGGTTTAATTTCTGTAATAGATAAACTTAATATTTTTTTTACATCTTTTTTTGTCAATGCAACTGGCTCAATATCAAAAGCAAGATCCGTTAATAATGCCATTTTAAAGTAAGCCACTTCTAATAATTCAGGAGAGATTTGGTGGGGTGCTAATTCGTTAATTTCTTTTTTTAACTGATCAAAAAATGGTTGAAACTCTTCTCTTCGCGGTGATTTTTCAAACTGACTGGCATAGAGGTTGGCTGCTTCTTGCAAGTAACCAGCCATCTTTTCACGGATTGCACCCAAGCTGCTCTCAGTAGATCCTTTTAATGCTTTTTCATATGCCAAAAAAGTTAAAATTACGCTTAAGCTTTTATCGTAAAAATTAATATGATATTTCCAAGCATCTAAATTTTGGGAGGGCATCAAATCTGCCACTCTTATTTTTGATCCGCTAGCAGGGGAAAAAAATTGTGCTGCAAACAAATTTCTTGACTGCATAATTCCTCCCAGGAGGTAATTAATCAGTCCTTGATTGTTAATATGTAGCCCTTCATTTAATCATTTTATAAATGAATTCATTAAAATTATAGTATTTTTAATTAATATTTGTCGTTAGAAGTGAAGTATCGCTACAAATTTTATTCACCACAAACGTAAAAAGAGCCACACCCCATCTCAATGGGTTGGTGAATTGAGGAGTCTTCAATATTCTGAGCTCGTTGATAAAGGGCAGTAATGGATTGTTTTGGATAACGACCTTGGAACCAATTATCCTTTAACGTATTTTCTAATTGACTGACTCTAGCGAGCTGCTCTGTGTCTAAATGTTTCAAGTCAACCAATTGGCTATGGATACACGGTAAACACTCTAGACTGCGATGAGGCAATACTGAAAAGCCAGCATCAATGATCAATTGATTTCGCTCTTCCTCCGAAATATGGCATAGCGGATACCAAACTTTTCGATCGTTATAATGTTCATGTTCTTCGACAAATTCAGGCAAATTTGCTTTTGTCGCGGAATCTTGACGCGTACTACCTAATAAAATAGTACTAAGGGCAGCAGGATCGTTTTCATCTAACCAGGATAAAAAGGGCAAGGCTTTTAGAAAAGTTGGACACCATTGAAATTTTGCCGTGGGAAAAGCCTTTCTATCTAGGATTAAACTCGAAAAATCCTGGATAGGTTTGAGTGTGATAAAATCAAAGTGATATTTCTTGGCAAGAGCCTGGCCATCTGTAACACGTTGCTGCCAAATTGCCGCCCCCCAATTTGTGTCGACATGAAGAACTGTCACAGAAGAAAGTCGATTAACCCAAGCCCATTGAATGAGCGCAATGGTATTATTACCATAATTACCAAAAATAAAATGCATGAATTAAATAATAAATAAATTGATTAAATCGCTTACCGCCATATCAGCAAGTTTTGTTTTATCTTCAAAAATTAACTCAATGGATTTAGCCCGATCTTTTGGAAAACGACTTGCCACATTATTTTTAAACTTTTCAATCAGTAAAGGAATCCCTTCATTTCGACGTTGCCGATGACCTAAAGGATATTCAATCATCACTTCCTCTGTTTCGGTATTATCGTTGAACTGAATTTGCAGGGCATTGGCAATGGATCGCTTTTCTGGGTTGAGATAATCTCTACTAAATTCGCTATCTTCCAGCACCATCATTTTATCTCGTAGTTGATCGATCAAAGGAGTCTTGGCAATTGCTTCCTGATAATGATCCGCTGTCAGTTCACCATAAATCAGCGCAATTGCGACCATATATTGTAGGGAATGATCACGATCTGCTGCGTTATATAAGGGTCCTTGTTTATTAATAATACGTGTGGCAGATTCTTGTGTTCGAATAATAATTTTTTCAATCTTATCTAGTTTATTTTTAACTTGGTTATGTAACTGCAATGCACATTCAACGGCAGTTTGCCCATGAAATTCAGCAGGAAAAGCTATCTTAAATAAAATATTTTCCATTACATAGGATCCGAAATCTCGCGCTAATACCAACGGTTGTCCACCCAAATAAACATCACAAAATCCCCATTCTTTGGCGGATAATGCACTGGGATACCCCATTTCACCTTTAATGGCCAGCATGGCAAGAAACACACCACGACTCGTTGCATCTCCCGCCGCCCAAGATTTTCGCGTGCCAGTATTTGGCGCATGCCGATAGGTACGCAAACTCTGACCATCTACCCAGACTAACGAAATTGCGTTCATTAGTGTTTCATGATTACCGCCGAGTAAATGCGTTACTACACTGGTTGTGGCTAATTTTACTAATAACACATGATCTAAGCCCACGCGATTAAAACTATTTTCTAAGGCAAGGATTCCTTGAATTTCATAAGCCTTGATCATGGCTATTAAGAGATCATGAATACGAAGTGGCGCCTTTCCAATTGATAGAGATTGCCTGCAAAGATAATCACTTACCGCTAAAATACCACCTAAGTTATCAGAGGGGTGACCCCACTCTGCCGCCAACCAGGTATCATTATAATCCAGCCAGCGTATCAGGATGCCAGTATTAAAGGCAGCTTGTACTGGATTGAGTTGAAATTGGCTGCCTAGTACTTTTGCCCCCCGCAAAGCGATTTCATCTGGCGTAACTGGGCCAAGCAGGTTGACACATTCTGGAAAGCGATAGGCAAGCAATGCACAGCCAATTGTATCCATTAAAGCATAATAAGCGGTTTCAAATGCTAAACTTGAATTAATCTCGTAATTTGCAACATAATCCGCAATTTTTATGATTTCATTATCAAAAGCAGGACGGAAATTAATATTTGACATAGAGAGCCCTATTGAACAGCAACAATACGGGAATAGGTTTTTGAAACATAGTCATCAATAATCTGCTTAAATTCTGCAGAAATGTTCGCTCCACGCAATGTTGTGAATTTTTTACCATCAATAAAGATGGGCGCTGATGGCTCCTCGCCTGTTCCAGGCAAGCTAATCCCAATATTTGCATGTTTGCTTTCACCTGGACCATTAACTATACAGCCCATGACTGCCACCGTCATATTTTCGGCACCTGAATATTGTTCTCGCCATTTTGGCATTTGTTCTTTGAGGTAAGTTTGAATTTCTTGCGCTAATTCACGAAAAAATGAACTGGTGGTTCTACCACAACCCGGACAAGCTGTTACCATTGGATTGAAATGACGCAACCCCATTGTCTGTAAAATTTCTTGTGAGACCACCACTTCTTTTGAGCGCTTTGCACCTGGTTCTGGGGTTAACGAAGTTCGAATCGTATCGCCAATTCCTTGTTGCAATAGCACACCCATGGCAATGCTTGAGGCTACAATACTTTTTGAACCCATTCCTGCTTCAGTCAAGCCAAGGTGTAATGCATAGTTACACCTTCTTGCTAGCTCTGTATAAACGGCAATTAAGTCTTGTACTGCGCTCACTTTGCACGAAAGAATAATTTTATCCGCAGATAATCCTAATGTTTCCGCAAATTTAGCACTATTAATCGCTGATAAAATTAAAGCTTCGTGCGTGACTTCTCGAGCACTTTTGGGATTGGCTATTTTTGCATTTTTATCCATTAATTCCACAACCAGCGCTTTATCAAGACTACCCCAATTTACGCCAATTCTTACGGGTTTATCATACTTCAAAGCGACTTCGATCATGGTAGCAAATTGCTTATCTCGTTTTTCACCGAATCCCACATTGCCAGGATTAATGCGATACTTATCGAGCGCACTTGCACATTCAGGATATTCCGTTAACAAAGTATGGCCATTATAATGGAAGTCTCCAATCAATGGCACAAAGCAACCTTGCTGGTGAAGTTGATCTCGAATATAAGGAACAGCTTTTGCTGCCTCCTCATTATTGACAGTAAAGCGTACTAGCTCAGATCCCGCATTAACGCATTCCAATATTTGATTAACCGTTGCTCCTACATTTGCCGTATCGGTATCTGTCATGCATTGAATTGCAATAGGTGCTTTGCCGCCTATTACGACATTTCCAACCTTAACCGCAATGCTATTATGTCTTTGATAACTCATTCATTTTTTCCTTTAACTAAGGTGCTAAAAACCTGCAACGTATGCTCACGGGGTAAGAGTCTGTTCAACGCACAAATGTTCATACCTGGGGCAAGTCACCCTGCAACCACCCGCTGCTCTAAAGGAATATAGGGTCTGGGCGAAGGACCAGTATACTCTGCGAGTGGTCTGATCAATTTATTGTTCTTTCTCTGCTCTATGATATGCGCAGCCCATCCTGCGGTACGTGCAAAAACAAAAATAGGGGTAAACATGTTGGTGGGAATACCACAAAAATGGTAGACAGAGGCACTATAGAAATCTAAATTTGGAAATAAGCGTTTTTCTTCCCACATGACTTTTTCTATGCGCTCAGATATTTGAAATAAAGCCTTATCCCCTGTTGCATCAGCCAAAGTTTTAGACCAAGTTTTAATCACATCCGAACGAGGATCTGAAGTTTTATAAACACGATGTCCAAACCCCATGATTAAGGTTTTATTATGTAACATTTCATGAATTTGCATTTGTGCTTCTTCAGGTGAAGTAAAACTTTCAAGCAATTCCATAGATTGTTCATTCGCTCCGCCATGCAGTGGACCTCTTAGTGTGCCAATTGCAGAGCAAATAGCAGAATAAAAGTCTGCACCCGTCGAGGCGCTGACACGCGCTGCAAAGGTAGAGGCGTTAAATTCATGCTCTGCATAGAGGATAAGAGAAACATTCATGGCTCGCACTTGTAATGCTTGAGGGGCTTTGCCATGAAGCAAATGCAAAAAATAACTCCCAATTGACTCATCGGTGACTTCACAAGAAATTTTTTTACCACTGTCATGATAGTGATACCAGTAAAGTAGCATAGTGGGAAATGAAGCAATAAGTCGATCGGCAAGATAATATTCATCGTATTGATCTGATTCTTGCTCTATCGTCCCCAAGAAGGAACAGCCTGTTCTTAAAACGTCCATGGGATGTGCATTTGCTGGTATCAATTCCAACACTTCTTTTAAAGTTTCGGGCAAATAACGGAGTGATTCAAGCAGTTTAATATAGCTTTTGAGTTGTTGTCTGGTCGGTAATTTACCACGAATAAGGAGATAAACCACTTCCTCGAAACTTGCGTGTTCTGCTAATTCGTAAATCGAATAGCCACGATAATTTAAGCCCATCCCTTCCTTGCCTACGCTACTGATCGATGTTTCCCCTGCTATTATTCCAGCTAATCCAGCTGCAATTTTATTTGTCATGCTCTTTCCTTCTATTGCGAATCTGCCATTTTTTCGTAATTAAGATAATCTAAAATTTGATAAAGCTCATCACGTGTTTGCATTTTAGCAATCAAATTTTTTTGCGTTCCTTCCTGTTTTATCGTGCGATAAACTTCCATTGCTGTCTTACTCATCGCTCGAAAAGCGCTGAGGGGATAAAGTGCCATGGCCACGCCAACCCGGTGCAATTCCTCTTTTGTAAATAGCGGGGTTTTACCAAATTCAGTGATATTCGCTAAAATTGGGACATCCAGGGTTTGAACAAAAGGTTGATATTGATTCAATTCTTCTACTGCCTCAACAAAAATCATGTCTGCTCCGCTTTCAACATACTGAGCAGCTCGATCAACCGCAGCCTCAATGCCCTCATTCGCCAATGCATCGGTCCTTGCCATAATAATAAAATTAGCATCTTCTCGATTATCGACCGCAGCCTTAATGCGATCGCACATCAATTTTGCATCCACTAACTTTTTTCCCGGACGATGACCACAGCGCTTGATGTCAATTTGATCTTCCAGATGGAAACCTGCTGCACCTGCTTTTTCAATTTCTTTCACTGCTCGACAAATATTGAGCGTATTTCCCCATCCTGTGTCAGCATCAACTAAGAGCGGTAGCGTTGTGGCTTGAGTAATTCGCCAAACTTCCGTCACCACGTCGTTTAGTGTTGTGACACCTAGATCGGGCCAGCCAAAAGCTGCATTTGCAACACCTGCCCCAGATAAATAAATGGCACGAAAACCACATTGCTCAGCCATCAACCCCATATAAGCATTGATTGTACCTGCAATTTGTAAGGGTTTTTCATTAGCTAATGCAAGACGAAATGCTTCTCCTGGCGAAGGGGTCATAGCACAGCACTGCAATTTGTAAGGGTTTTTCATTAGCTAATGCAAGACGAAATGCTTCTCCTGGCGAAGGGGTCATAGCACAGCACTCCTCTTTCTAAGGGTAGTTTTTAAAATCTTACCAACATGACTTTTAGGTAATTCCATGCAAAATTCGATAAATTTGGGTTGTTTATAGCCAGTGAGCCTTTCTCGGCAAAATTGTCGTATCGCTTTTTCTGTTAATTCAGCATCTTTTTTAACGACAAATGCTTTGACACATTCACCTGACTCTGGATGCATCACTCCAATTACCGCAACTTCCGCCACCCCTGGGTGGCTGGCAATGACCTCTTCAATTTCACTGGGATAAACATTAAAACCTGAAACTAAAATCATATCTTTTTTACGACTAAGAAGATAGATGTAGCCTGCTTCATCTATTCGCGCCATATCCCCGGTTTTTAACCACCCTGCTTTTGTTAGCACCTTTTTTGTTTCTTCAGATTGATGCCAATACCCTAACATCACTTGAGGACCACGAACAATTAGCTCTCCCGCCTCATTCATCGGTAAAATTTTTTCCTCTTGATCAATGATTGCCACCTCAGTTGAGGGTAGTGGCAAGCCTACACTCGAACTTGACACGGCAGCAGACAGTGGATTGATCGAAACCACGGGACTTGCTTCCGTCAAACCATACCCGGCAACAATTACGTTACCAGTAAGTCGATACCATTGCTCTGCAATGGATTGCGTAATTGGCATTCCACCCGCTAATGATAATTTTAAAGAATCGAAATTCACTCGATAAAAATTAGGATGTGTTAATAGCATTTGGTAGAGCGTATTCACTCCAATAAAAACAGAAAAAGATTTTTTATTTAATTCTTTGACGAAATGAGATAAACGTTTTGGATTCGTGATGAGCAACGAACTCCCGCCTAACTTCCAGAAAGCAAGAGAGACCGTCAGTGAAAAAATATGGTAAAGCGGCAAGGCAAGAATAATTTTTTCTTTTCCTTGTACTAAGGCACTGCTAACCCAGGCCGTGCACTGTAAGACATTCGCTAATAAATTATGTTGCGTCAACATTGCCCCTTTCGGAACACCGGTTGTTCCTCCTGTATACTGCAGAAAGGCAATATCAGTTTCCAAAATTTCGACGCTATCAAAGGCAAGTTTTTTACCTTGAGTCAGTGCTTCTGTATAAGGAATGAGTGTTTGAAATTTTAGATTGGGTGCCGCGTGTTTGATATATCTGAGATAACCATTAATTATTATCCTTTTAAAGGGTCTTAACTCATCTCCCAGTTCCGTCACTAAAACATGTTTAACCTGGGTTTGCGGTAGAATGGGGAGGATATTTTCAGCAACATTTGCTAATACTATGAGCGCTTTAGCACCAGAATCACTCAGTGGGATGAGTACCTCACGAGCGGTATAGAGCGGATTGATGTTTACAATAGTGAGCCCTAATTGCAGCCCTGCCAATAATGCAATGGGATATTGCAAAATATTTGGTAATATAATAGCAAATCGATCTCCCTTCACTAATTGGAGATTCTTTTGAAAATAAGCAGACAAGGCAAGACTTTTTTTTAGCAATTCCCCATAGCTCAATTGACAATCCATATTTTCAAATGCAGTTTTATCCTCGAATTCATGGCAGCTTTGCTGCAATAAATCAGTTAATGAGGCGTAGCAATCATTGTGAATTAAAGCAGGAAC
The DNA here is from genome assembly GCA_963705725.1 of uncultured Gammaproteobacteria bacterium. Classification (GTDB taxonomy): domain Bacteria; phylum Pseudomonadota; class Gammaproteobacteria; order UBA6002; family UBA6002; genus UBA6002. Next base: position 20,616 of record CAVPKM010000007.1, on the reverse strand, counting down.
GCCTACGGGATAATTTTTTAACCATCTCTTATCCATACATTTGCCTTTTTCCTTGACCACTCTTGAAAGCCCATCTATCCTGATTTGGTAACTATAGTACGATAAGGGCTAAGAGGACTGATACAGTGACCGCATTTCAATTAAAAGGCAGCATCATAACAGTTAGTGTTTTACAACTTCTTAACTTAGATTATTCAACACTTGAAAATCAGTTACTCGAATTAACTAAAAAAACTCCTCAATTTTTTGAGCATATGCCAGTCATTATCGATTTGCAAAAAATTCCATCTCATTCGAGCATTAATTATTCAGAGGTAAGTGCTTTATTAAAAGCAAAAGGACTTATCCCAGTTGGGGTAATCAATGCTAATGAAAAACAAACGAAAGCGGCTATAGATGCAGGCTTAGGTATTTTACCTGATACTAAAACCCATGATATTCCAAAGATTACAAATAAAATTGAAACAGCAAAAATTATTACTCAACCTGTTCGCTCAGGTCAGCAGATTTATGCTAAGGATAGCGATCTAATCATCTTATCTTCCGTCAGCAATGGAGCGGAAATACTGGCAGATGGGAATATTCACGTATATGGTAATTTGCGCGGGCGTGCAATTGCTGGCGCAAGCGGTGAACCCAAAGCTCGAATTTTTTGTCAACACTTAGAAGCCGAACTCATCGCGATAGCCGGACACTACAAACTTCAAGAAGAAATAGACGTCAATCACACTGAACCCGTACAAATTTTTTTAGATAATGATCAGCTTAGGATTGCCAATCTTTACAGTTAACAATAATCCTAGCGTTCAAACCCAAAAAAAAGTAAAATCCCTTAAAATTTCCAAGATCAAGAGAGAAAAATGGCTGAAATAATTGTAGTAACTTCCGGAAAAGGCGGCGTAGGTAAAACCACTACCACTGCTGCTTTTGGCACTGGCTTAGCGGTTCAGGGCTATAAAACAATTCTCATTGATTTTGATGTAGGGCTAAGAAACTTGGATCTCGCCATGGGCTGTGAAGGTCGTGTCGTTTATGATCTCATCAATGTCGTAAATGGTGAAGCGAGGCTTCGGCAAGCCATGATTAAGGACAAACGCCACGAAAATCTTTTTATACTTCCTGCCTCTCAAACCCGTGACAAGGACGCACTCACTACTGAAGGGGTTGAAAAGGTATTAAATGAGCTTCGTAATGAATTTGATTACATTGTTTGCGACTCCCCTGCCGGCATCGAAAAAGGTGCGTTACTGGCAATGCATTTCGCTGATCAAGCGCTGATAGTGACGAATCCTGAAATTTCGTCTGTCAGGGATTCTGATCGGATTATTGGCATTATTGCTAGCAAGACAAAACGTGCAGAAGAAGGTCATGAGCCTCCACCACCACGCCTACTTGTCACACGCTACTCACCTAATCGAGTTGAACGAGGTGATATGCTCAGCGTTAAAGATGTTCAAGATATCCTAGCCATCCCCTTGCTTGGTGTGATTCCAGAATCCCCTGCTGTGTTAAGAGCATCAAATTCCGGCATACCTGTTATTCTTGATCAAGAAAGTGATGCGGGTCAGGCTTATTCAGATGCCGTGCAGCGGTTTTTAGGTAATAACATTCCTCATCGATTTTTAAATGCACCGAAAAAAGGGTTTCTGAAAAGACTCTTCGCAAAAGAAAAGGATACCATGATAGTATGAGTATGAGCATTCTAAAAATATTTAAGAATACTAAAAAATCTTCAGCCAATATTGCAAAAGATAGATTGTTACAGCTCATCGTTGATCAACGCATTCACTCTAAAATTGGAAAATTAGATTTAGATAAACTTCAAAAAGAATTAGTCGAGGTCATTTCTCGTTACTTACCCGTTAATGAACATGAAGTGACGGTAGAGGTAGAGCGGGATGATAATCGATCGATATTGGAATTGAATGTGGTATTACCTGAACATATTGATTAATTTTCAGACGTCATCCCGAGGATGACGTCTGAACGCGTTTTTGCTACTTTAACTACTGCTGCTTTGATACCATGAAAGAATAACTCACTTCTTCAGACGCGATATTATCAATTTTATTGTTGATAAATTGCAAAGCTTGCTTTGCATTATTCGACATCCCAAAGAAGGCAACTTCTCTAGAAAAACTATAAACATTTTGATTAAAAATTTGATTGAGCTTGCTTCTACAATCTTCAGCTAAGGGTGATATTTGGTTATGCTTAGCCAAATCAACCAGCCTTTTTCGGCCATAATCAATCACTGCTGAAAATGCATCGGTTTTGCCGTAATTGGATAACCAATTTTTCGCACCTTCCATGCGAAGCACGTGCTTATCATCAATCAATAAAGCATGAAGCGCTACCAGTACTTCTTGAAAATTCATCCCTGAAAAACGTTCTTTATAATCAGAAACCATTTTTTTCTGAAGCAAGAATACATCTTGATCACTATAACGATTTGTTTTAACCAAAGTCTTTCGGTCAATTTTAATCTGATATAACGAAGAGGCAGTAAGTAATTGATTTTTATCGAATTTAGCATTAACTAATTGCGCTTTAGCTAAATTAGTATCTTTCAGAATACTACCTATCAAGTTTGCATTTTGCAGATTAACAGCGGTTAAATTTGCACCAGTTAAATTAGTAGAGCGCATAGACTTCTGATTTAAATCTATGTTACTTAAATCTACATTCTCTAGATTTCTATTGGCAAAGTTAATCTCTCTTACATCTTTTTTTTCTATTTGATCTCGCTCAATTTGATCAACTAGCTCTTTACAGCCATGTTTACTGAGGAATGCTTTAACTGCCTGGCTTGAGGTAAATAAAGATTTTAAAAAAGTGGGCACCAAATTTTCTGAATAGCTTGCTCCTGCTATTCTAAGAATAAGTATTTGCAAAATATAGGCAGAAATGCGGCCACAGTCCATTAGAAGATCCATATCCTTTTTCTCGTGCCAAGAAGAAATATCCCCAAATACTTTATTAAACTCAGATAAAGCTTCATTAAGAGGAGTCAATTGGTTGCTATTTTCCAGAGTTAAGTTGGAATGATGAGAAATTAATAAAGCAACGATATTTGCGCTATATTTTGTTAACGCCGCAGCATGTAAAGGGGTATTACCTGCAGAATTACAGAGATTAATATCTGCTCCTTTATTTAGCACATGTGTAATTAGTGCTTCTTCTGCATTATGTTTGTTGCAGAGCTTATAAAGTACTGTCTCCCCTCGACTATCTTGAGCATTAATCTCCTGTTCTGTCAGTTTTTCGATTAGGTAATGAATAATTTCTTGGCGCTCGTTGCAGAAATATGCATTGTCTACAGAAAGAAATACATATTCTATGGTACTTTTAAATTTAAAAGTCTCGCTGTATTGCTCAAAAATGAGTTTAATCAAATCAAGGTCGTTGTTTTGGATAGCTAATTCTAGTATATCTTTACCAGAAGGCGCTTTTACATTAATGTCTGCCCCTTGCTCTAGCAAATACTGGACAACTTCGAAATGACCATCGCTGACAGCATCGAGAAAGCAAGAACGATCAGTTTCTTCATTTACCTCATTCATTAATCGCTGAATGAGATCTGGGGATAATTGTTTTAGTAAATCTATGTAGCCACCTTTAACAGCAATTGCAAAAATTCTTTCATCGGAAACTTTTTGACGCAATTGTGTTAATAACCAATTTTCTTTACTTAGCGCCTTGATAATGATCTGATGTAATTCAATTCGAAAACGAGAATCAAAATGCATGTATACAGACTTTAAACTGTTTCTCGTAATCGGACAGATAGAATGCTCCTTTTGCCATTGTCTTATCGCTTCTTCCTCAAAAGTAAATTTAATTTTTCCGTCAAAACTATAACAATAGGGATCAAAAATAAGCTCTTGCGTGATCGGACAACACAACTCTGAATTGAGTTCAAGAGTTTCGAGAATCGAAAGGAAATACGTCTCAGACTCCACGATGATATTAATAATTTCTTCAGGAAAAAGTTTTCCTAGTGTTAACGTGAACTTTTCGATCTTATCGTGCATGTATACCTCAAGAAAATAATAAATTAGCTGGTAACTACTCGCCCCAGGAAGGAAACGTCCATATTTGGCCATCAAATATGGCTCAAATATGAATATTTGTGCCTTAAACAGACTCTTACCCGTGAGCAGTTACATGGTTTACTAATATATTAAAAAAAAATCTGTTGTAAATAAATAATTTTATTGGGCGTTCTGTTTTAAAACGAAGCAACATTCCTAAAATACTTTTCATCATTAAAAAAGGACTCCCTATCTGCTAACGGATGCCAGTTTGGAAAACCGAGAAATGGAATCGGGTATAAACTTTTTGGCGTATCAGAGCAAAATGACGAGTGGTCATGATTTCGAGATCTTAATCTTTCATAAATTTTACTTTCCACTTCGAGAATCTGCTTCTCCCTAGAAAGCAAAAAAAATTCTTTTTCAACTAAGAGCAATAAAGCATGCCCAACCATTCCCACATAAGGATTCAATAATTTCTCATAAATTGAATGGCCTAGGATATAGCAACCAATTTCCTGGTTAAATAAATGTTTATAATTCCAAAATAAACTTTTCCATTCTCGTTGCTTAACTAGCTCAAGTAATTTCTCATTAGCACTTACCATCACCAACCCATTTTCATCAAATAGGGTTAAAAAATTTTCTAAGGCTGAACGATTTTTCTCCTGCCGATGCTGTAACGATTGATATTGCAGTCGATTTAACATTCCTTTAATTTTAGGGAAAGTCAACCACATGATTAAATTAAAAAAATCATGCCAGCAATTTTCACGAGTTTGTAACTCACCCTTTAAATAAATCCGCGGCTCATACTGTTCTTCAAAATTTGAAATTTTTAAAGATTGCGAAACAACCCGAAGTAAGCATCCTGATTCATTTTGTATAGAAGGCTGTGTATTTTGTAATAACTGGTTGTAATCAGTGAGTGATGGCCACTCTGAAAAAGAAAAAATAGGTGAAGGATGAAACAACTCAAAGGCCGGATGCAAGGTTGTAAAATTTGGCTTCCAGCCTAATATACGTTTCATTTACTACCCTCGAATCGTAATAAACCGATAAAAATGCCTTGAAAACTTACTCTTTCAAGCGGGTAGTTCATAGGCATGAGCTTAGCATTTGCTGGAATTAAGCTCACTTGATTATTTGGCAAGTATTTGACTTTTTTTAATGTGGCCTCTTGGTTATCTATTAATGCCACAACAATTTTACCATCAGGAGGAGACTCATTATATTCACATACCACCACATCCCCATCAAAAATACCTTCGTCGATCATTGAATCTCCCTTAACAATCAGGGCGTAGCGATTTTCTCCTAAAAAAATTTTCATGATGTCTAATGTTTCATTATCAGAAATCGCTTCGATCGGACTTCCCGCCGCAATCCTTCCCCAAAGCGGTAATTGTGTGGCAGACGATTTCAGCAACTGTATACTGCGACGTTTACCAGGAGAAATACAAATATATCCAGCTTTAATTAATGCGGTTACATAACGATGAGTCACACCTCGCGATTGAATGCCAATACCCTTTGCAATTTCTGAGATGCTGGGGGAATGATCATGCTCTGCGAGATAGGTTTTAATAAATTCTAAAACTTTTTTCTGGCTTAAGGTTAACATGCTTTCTCCTAACTCCTTTGAAAGACAACAAGACTAGAATAGAGAACATAATGAGATCAGTCAACCTCGTAATTAGTCATTTTCATCAGCATTTCTGAATGCTAATATAGACTCCTCAAGCTAGCCATTTTCTTCTCGATAAAAAAGAATAAATCATGATCGAACTTATTGAGTTAAACAAAACTTTTGCCAAGCAAAATGTTTTAGTTGATATTAATTTACAAGTCAGTGCAGGACAGATATTTTGCATCCTTGGGCCAAGTGGTGCAGGGAAAAGCACCTTAATCCGTTGTGTTAACCTACTGGAAAAACCTACTTCTGGAAAGGTAATCATAGATGGCAAGACATTAAGTTCCCTGAATGAAAAAGCGCTCAGACTTGAAAGAAAAAAAATTGGTATGATATTTCAACATTTTAATCTTTTATCATCACGCACTGTTTACGATAACATCGTATTACCACTTGAACTTTTGAATACATCAAAAAAAGAATCCGAAAAGACTGTGATGCCCTTGCTTGAATTGACTGGCCTTCTTGATAAAAAAGATTATTATCCGCTCGATTTGAGTGGAGGACAAAAACAACGCGTTGCCATAGCAAGAGCTTTAGTGACAAAGCCAAAAGTACTACTTTGTGATGAAGCCACTTCTTCACTTGACCCCTATACCACCCATGCCATTTTAAAATTACTAAAAGACATTAATGAGCAAATGGGAGTAACCATGCTATTGATTACTCATGAAATGGACGTGGTCAAAGAAATCTGTCATTCATTAGCCATTTTAGAGCAAGGAAGCATTATTGAACAAGCAGAGGTATTGGAATTTTTCAGCAATCCCAAATCTCATGTTGCAAAGCAATTCATACGATCTGATTTAAAACGCGCCCTCCCCGACATTCTTGCAAAACGGGTGAGTCAGGAAAATCATGGTAATGATGATATCTTGTTGCGCCTTTCTTTTATCGGAGAGGTAGCTCAAGAACCTTTAATCTCACATGTCATCCAGAATTACCATGTTGAGGTTAATATTCTGCAAGCAAAAATTGAAATCATACGCGAAACAATTGTCGGGGTCATGATTGTGCAGGTTTCCAACAAAAAAGAAAAATTGCAGCAATCTATTCACTATTTAAGAGAAAAAGGAATTTTCGTTGAGGAAATAGGCTATTATGCTAAATAATCTTATCCCCCTACTGGTGCAAGGCACACTTGAAACCCTTTACATGATTGCCCTATCGGGATTGATCGCTGTTTTATTTGGATTACCCCTCGGCATTATTCTTTTTACTACTAATAAAAATGGAATTTTAGAAAACCCACTTTACCATAAGATTTTGTCTTCCATCGTTAATATTCTTCGAGCTATCCCTTTTATCATCCTTCTCATCGCATTAATTCCATTTACCCGATTTGTAATTGGCACTTCAATTGGAACCAACGCCGCCATCATTCCACTCAGTATTGCAGCCATCCCCTTTGTGGCAAGAATGGTGGAAAGTGCACTTGTTAAAGTTGGCAGGGGTTTGGTTGAGGCAGGTACTGCAATGGGAGCTTCAGCATTACAGATAATCAGAAAAATAATGATCCCCGAAGCCTCACCCCTAATTATTCATGGTGTCACCATTACGCTTATTAATCTCATTGGCTATTCTGCTATGGCAGGAGCAATTGGAGGCGGGGGCTTAGGAAGTGTCGCCATTAATTATGGTTATCAGCGATTTAATCTACCTGTCATGGTAAGTACAATTTTTATTCTTATTATTTTAGTTTATGGAATTCAGTTCATCGGGGATTACTTAGCAAAAAAATTTACTCATTAGGAGATTATCGTGAAAAAGTGGCATCCCTTTATTTTTCTACTTTTTTCAATATTACTTTGCTTTGGTTGCTCACGCGCGCATCATTCTGCAGACAATGAAATTAAAATTGGCACCATTGCTGGCCCTGAATCCGAACTGATGGAAGTAGCAAAAAACGTGGCAAAAAAAGATTATGATTTGAATATTGAAATCATCCCTTTCACCGACTATGTCTTACCCAACCAAGCGCTTGCTGATGGAAGTATCGATGCAAACATGTTTCAGCACCTCCCCTACCTGGAAGCGATGATTACAGCAAAAGGATATCCTCTCATCTCAATTGGTAAAACTTTTATTTATCCCATGGGTATTTATTCCACAAAAATAAAAAATTTAAATGAACTTCACCCCAATGCTACCGTTGCGATTCCAAACGATCCCAGCAATGGGACCAGGGCGTTATTATTATTAGAAAAAGCCGGCTTGCTTACCTTGAATAAAACCGATTCTTTAAAAATCACACCACAAGATCTCTTGCAAAATCCCAAACACATCAATATTAAGGAATTAGATGCCGCACAATTGCCACGTATGATTCAGGACGTTGATCTAGCCGTCATTAATACCAATTACGCCATGCTGGCAGGATTAATGCCCACTCGCGATGCATTATTTATTGAAGATAAAAATTCACCTTATGCAAATATTGTTGTCATTCGTGCCGCTGATAAAAATGATCCTAAATTCATCAAGTTGATGAATGCACTGCATTCTAAAGCGGTGAGGGTAAAGGCTGAACAGCTTTTTCATGGAGAAGCCATTCCAGCATGGTAGCGCATATAATCAGCTGGAAAGGAAGCAGACGAGAATTAAATGGCAATAATTGATTAATCAAATTAGCAGCTATTTGCCACGTCGACTTTTACTATAAGTAGAAGATGGCGTTTGTTCTGATATTTGCTTTCCACTTCTCTTTTTACCATTTGGATTTGCAGTAAAAGCATTTGGATTTTCCGTGATACTAGTTCGAGAGCCATTATTTCTATTCGTACTATGCTTACCTTTCCCTTGATTGTCCATCACCTCTGAAATTGTCGTATTCGCAGGAGCAGGCGCTAAACTTAATTGTTTCATGTATTTATGGTAGTGATCGAGACCTCTGGTATAAGGCTGTACCGTTCCTTGAGCTGCCAACCAAAATTGATTCATACATTGCTCATGCAAATCCCAATCATGAGAAACTAATAACACACTCCCGGTAAATTCTTTTATTGCATTCACTAATACTTCACGAGTTTCAACATCCAAATGATTAGTTGGTTCGTCTAATATAATTAAATTTGAACCTGACGAACAAATTATGCCCAATGCTAATCGCGATAATTCTCCACCTGAAAGATTCCCCACGTTAGTATTGACTTTATCTCTTGAAAAGCCATAGGTTGCTAAGCCTGAACAAATTTCCTCATCATTTACCAATTTTGTTGCTTTTGCAAACTGTTGATAAACGCTTAAAGTAACATCCAATTCATCCGTTAGATCTTGACTAAAATAACCAATTTTACACTTTGGTATTTTGTTCATTAGCCCATTTATCAGTTGTATAGATTCGACTATTTGTTTAATTAAGGTGGATTTCCCTTCTCCATTACGTCCAATTAGCCCAATTTTATCTCCATAATTTAGCAGCAAATTCACGCTTTTTAACACAGGCGTTTGTGTATAACCCAACATCGCATCATCAAATTCTATCATGGGACTTTGCGTCTCAGGAGGTTGAAGAAATCGAATGGGGATAACTGGTTCTTCCGGAATAATTTCAACAATTTGATTTCTCAATTCTTCAGCACGTTTTTTTCTTTGAACTGCTTGAGCAACTCGTGATGAAACGCCTCGAAGCCTAAAATAGATATCTTCCGTTTCTTGTGCTAAATCTTTATTATTTTGTTGTATCTTACTTTCTTTCATAGATAAGTATTTGCGATATTCGCCATAGCTTGCATTAAATTGATTTAATTGACCATTCTTTAGATGAACTATCTTAGTGGTCAATGTATTTAATAATTTAACGTCATGGCTAACAACGATAAAGGCCTTGTTATAGGTACTGAGATATTGAATAAGCCATTGTGCAGATTCTAAATCTAAATGATTAGTTGGTTCATCTAGCAATAGTAAGTCAGGGTTTTGAACCAAGGCTGAAGCTATTCCAATTCGCATTTGCATGCCTCCTGATAAATTCCGCATCGGTTCCTCCATCTGGCTTTGAGTCAACCCGAGCCCTTTTAATACTTGTGGCGCAAATAAAATGTAACGATCTAATTCTATTTGTCTAATTAATTCCAGTACTTCCTTATATTCGATGCCATCCATATTTTTTGATTTAACATAAAGTCTATTCAGATCTATATCTTTCTCTCGCAAGTAATCCATTGGAGTTTTATCACCATTTGGTAATTCTTGTTTAACTAAAAGAATTTTTACCTGAGGAGCAATGATTAAATCGCCGGCATCTAGTGCAACTTTTTCTGCTAATATTTTTAAAAGATGACTTTTACCCACTCCATTTCTACCAATAATTCCTATTCTATCCGTATTGTTTACTTTAAATGATACAACAGAAAGTAAACGCTTTCCTGCAACGGTTAACTCAGCTTCGCTAAGAGAAAGCACGGTAAATTTGTTTTCAGATTTATTTTCCATTTTAACATCCTTAAAATTATGTTTAGTTTAGATTGTATACCCACATCGGTTTGAGAGAGTTAAATCCTAATTTTTCATAAACATTCTTAGCATCATTAGTTGCTGTTAGTGCCACAATTGAACATTGTTTATTGCTCGCTATTTTAAGTGATTCCACTACCATGGTAGAGGCAATTTTCATTCCTCTATTTTCTGGCAATACAATTACATCAAAAATAGATGCCACTCCTTGAAAATAAAATAATGATAATGTACTGATCGGTTGATTATTATGATAGCCGACATAATATTCAATACAATCAGATTTGAGTATCATCTCTGAAGATCGTTCAAAAAAATGACGGATTGCGGAAGATTCATTTGGCATAATATTCGTGATAATATTCACTAGATCATTGAGTTTTTGACTATCTGTTACACGAGTAAAAATCAAATCCTGTTGATAATTAGACGCGGCAAAATCACATAAATCAATAGCCATCAGCAGCTCATTTTCTGTCTTTTGCAATGAGCATTGTTCTAACATGCTAGACAGTTTCGTCGACTCATTTTCAAAACCCATCCACCAGGAAAACGGTAGATTTTTGTTAGAAAAAAAATTAATTGCATCATTGATTTGGCTAATATTGACACTGCCTTGACAATATATGGTATTAAACATATCAGTAAATTCATTGCTATTAATAATAGTGATTCCATTTTTCTCAATAATTTCCATGTTAGCTAATTTACCTTGAAAGTATAAAAACTTCTTTTTAATAACGCTTTCAATCAACGTTAACAGTTCAATAGTGTTTTTAGTCTTGAACATAAATTTATCCTAAATAGTTAAAAATTTACAACCTGTTTGTTCATTTGAAATATTATCTAACTCATTGCTTTCGAGTAAACTTCTTCTAAAAATAATTTCCAGTGAAGTCAATTAAAAAGCTCCTCTCTAAAGTAACAAGCAACTTCGCGAAACAAACCTATCAAACTTAAAGAAGGTTTGCTGAATGCTTTACAAAAAAGTACAATGTTTATCACTTGGTTTTATGAGGTCATAGTGATTGATGTAAGCAGTAGAAAAAGGGGCGTCTACATGTATGATAATTCTCAAGAAATACTTATAAAAATAAAAAGTATGAATACAGAGTTGGGAAAGGATGGTTTTTATAACCACCCGGATGAAGGATGTAATTTTTTTATTGCCCTCATTAGGTCATATCTTGACTCTTCTGAACAGAGAGTGAAAATCGCTCAGACATTAACATTTTTTCGATTTTTCCTGTGTATACCGACCCGCACGGCTTCGGCGAGGTCATCAGGGATCCGCAGGTTCATCGCGAGGAGGTTCGCCGTGCCGGCCGGCAGGATCGCCACGGCCACGTTCGTCCCGGCCACCGCGTCAATGCAGCGCTGGACTGTACCGTCGCCGCCCCAGACGAACATCACGTCGGCGCCCTGCGCCACCGCGCGACGAGCGTATTCCGGCGCATGACGGCTCTTGGTCACCTCGTACCAGCTCGGATCGATGACGCCTTCCGCCGCAAGCACCTTCCGGAGTTCCGGCAGACCACCGCCGAAGCTCTTGCGCGAGTGCGCCACCACCGCGACGTCGGTCATGCCAGGCCCGCCTTTCCTCAGCGCCTCGCGGGTTTCAGACCTTGCGCCAGCGGGCCTCGCACAGCCCGTAGATGCCGAAGACGGCCAGGCCGAGCGCTGTCAGGATCATCAGGACTTCGCCCAACGGCTGATTGCGAAGCGTGAGTAGCGCCTTGTCGATGCCACCGGAGTCCGACGCGTTGTGGGTGATCGCCGCGACGGCCACGAGCACCCCGGCCAAGGCGAAGACCAGACCACGGGCAATGGTCCCGATCACGCCCAGCAGTTCGACGGCCTTGCGTGTCCTGCGCGTCAGCTGCGATGTCCGCAGGTACTTCATGAACGTGCGGCGGGCACCCTGGGCGACGAGCGTCAGACCGATGATGACAACGATCGCACCGGCGATGCCGACCAGCCAGCGGCCGTCGCTGTGCCGCATGGCAGTTGCCGTGAAATCCTGCTGCTGCCGGGACTGACTGCCCTGCGTGCCAGCGATCACGCGGAATGTGAGGTAAGCGAAACCGGCATAGACCACCGCCCGGCCAAGTGACTTCAGTCGCGGGCGGCGCCCGCCGGCTCAGCGGTGACGCCGAACGCCGCTTCGCCAAGTCGCCAGAGTGCATAGGCCGCGAAGCCGATGGCGAGCAGCCAGAGCGATGCCAGCCCGTAGGGCTTGCCCGCCAGCATTTGCAGAGCACCTTGCTGGTCCGCCTCCCGCGAACTGCGGCCGAGCGCGACCAGCAACGCGACCCAGCCGACCAGGATGTAAATGACACCGCGGGCGGTTAGGCCTGCTCTGGCCAGCACGTGTGCCGCCGGGCTTCTGGAAGCCCGCCTGGCCCTTCCTGTCACGCCCGTCATAGCTGTTGATCGCATACTTGTCACTACCTGCACGGCGCCCGGTCAAACCCAGACGCTGAAACAAGCTGCCGGTTACCAGGTACCCCAGGGGAGGCTGGGTGCGGGCAGCGACGGAGGCGTCAGGAAGGCGGGAGCGCTGGTCAGGTCCAGCGCATCCAGTGGCGCGGTGGCCGCGGCATCCCGTGCGGTCAGCGCGGGCAGGTTCCATTTCTCCTCGACGAGCTTGAGCACAGACGTGTGGTCGAAGAGCTCCGGGCTGACGTAACCGGGCCGTGCGTACGGTGACACGATCACAGCGGGGACCCGGAATCCGTACCGGTCATATGTCTGCGGCCCGTCGTCACGCTTCTCTTCGCTCCTGATCAGGCCGGGGAGCAGCGGGCGCAGGAACGCCTCCAGCCTGGTCTGGCTCCCCACCGCGCTCTGGCCCGCAACGTCGTCGGGCGGGATCGCGGCCGGCGGCGGCACGTGGTCGTAATATCCGCCGTGCTCGTCGTAGAGCCAGATCAGCAGGGTGTGTGGCCAGCCGGCGCCGTTCATGACCCGGTTGATAACCTCGGCGGCGAAGCCCTCGCCATGCCTGATGTCCTGCGGGTTCTCCTCGGAATAGCTGTCGAAGTCCGGGTCCACGATGCTGAAAGCCGGCAGCGTTCCGTTACCGGCGTCGGTGAAGAACTGCTCCATGCCGTGGACATGCTGCATGTACCGGCCGATACCGAGCGGGAAGACATCGGCCGTGAACTTGATGTCTTTCTTTGCCTGGGTCACAGCCCGGATAGACCGGCCCGCGGACATCAGGTGACGCCGGGCCATCTTCCGCCGGTGCCGGGCATAACGCCGCCACCTGCTCTGCTGACTGGCCACCGGATGATAGTTGGCCCACGAGATCCCGTGCTCGGTGAGCAGGTCGAAGACGGTCCCAGCCGGCGGGTAGTCAAGCAGGTCGTACAGAGAGTCGTCGATGAGACCGTGCGCTGTTCCCGCGATGAGAAAACGCCGGTTAGGAAAGGTCGGACCAAGGCACGAGCTGAACCAGTGATCGGCCAGCGGGAAGGTCCTGGCCAGCCCGTAGTAGAACGGCAGGTCACCTTCCGACCAGTAGCCCATGCCCGCGGCCGCGGCGTCTCTATCAGCGTCCGGCAGCGCGTCCTGCGCGCTCGTCACGAATCCGTCGCATTTACCGTCCCCGCACTGAAGGTGGCTAGCGTGCCAGCTCTGTGACGGAAGCCCGGCACGCTGGACGGTGGACGGCTGCTGAAAGGCGCGGATGACCTCGCCATCTGCCGCGATATTGGACACGTCGGGCTTGCCGTCGCAATCCAGCGGGAAGCCTTCACCCCGGCCTCGCAGCATGCCGAGATAGTTGTCGTAGGAGTGGTTCTCCATCATCAGCACAACGATGTGCCTGATCCGCGGCAGCAGATCAGTCCCGGCAGGCAGGGCAGGCTGGGGCCGCGGTCCGGTCCGTGCGGCCGCACGGCCGCGGGACAGGCGCTTCATCTCCAGGCGTTCGAGCAAGTGCCACATGCCGGTGCGCCTACCCCGCAAGACTTTCGCCAAGCGTCTGCTCAATCCGGGAGGTTCGCCATCTGCGATTCCATCGGCCCGGTCGGCTGCGGCTTGTCCGCGATCTGCATGCGAAGCGCCATCAGTGCCGTGTCGTAGATTCCCGAGAAGCTGGGGAAGGGCTGGATCGTGTCGCTGAGTACCTCGAGCGGGACATGGGCGCGGATGGCAAGCGTCGCCTGCTGCATCCACTCGCCGGCTTCGGGTCCGAGCGCGTAGGCGCCGGTCAGCCGCTCACCGTCGGACAGCAGCGTCAAGAACCCGTTCGACAGGGCGTAGGCGTGGGTGTAGGTGGCGGTCTTCGGTACCTCCGACATTTGGGCGGTGCCGCTGTAGGCCGCTTCTGCCGCGCCGACAGCGGCGGCCTGCGGATCGGTGTAGGTCACGCGCGGGACGGCTTCGTAGTTCGCCGGGCGCGGATCGCCGGCGATGTTCGCCGCGACCACATCGCCCTCGTACTCGCCGACGTGGGTCAGCGGCCAGATGCCGTTGACGTCACCGATCGCCCAGAGGCGCTCGCCCGCGCGCAGGTGGTCGTCAACCGGGATCCCGTGCGGGCCGGCCTGGACGCCGACTGTCTCCAGGCCGATGCCCGCCACCCGCGGGCGCCGGCCGGTGGCGACCAGCAGCCGGTCGCCCCGCAGCTCCGTGCCGTCCTCGAAGGCCAGGACGTACTCCTCCCCGTCACGCCGGGCGGCGGCCGCGTGCATTCCGAGCACTAGCTCGATTCCGTCCCGGCGCAGGGCCTCGCTGAGCGCGTGGCCCAGCGGCGCGGGCTCGCGGGGCAGCACTCGGTCGGCGCCCTCGACGAGCACCGCCTCGCCGCCCAGGCGGCGCACCACCTGCGCAAGCTCGACGCCCGCGGCCCCGCCGCCCAGCACCAGCAGGCGGCGCGGGACCGCGGTCATGCTGGTCGCCTCGCGGGTACCCCAGACGCCCTCCAGCTCACGAAGTCCCGGGACCGGCGGAACGACCGGATCTGAGCCGGTCGCCACGACGACGTGCTCCGCGGTGTGGCGGACGCCCCCGACTTCGACCACGCCCGGGCCGCCCAGCCGGCCCGTGCCGCGCAGCAGGCCGATACCCCGGCTCGCCAGCCAGCGCTCCTGACCGGCGTCAGAATAGCCCGAGACCATGAAGTCCCGCCAGGCCAGCGCGGCCGCGACGTCGACCCGCGCGCTCGCGGCCGCCTCGCGCGCGCCCTGCACGGCCTCGCCGGGGCGCAGCAGCGACTTCGACGGGATACACGCCCAGTACGAGCATTCCCCGCCGACCAGTTCCCGCTCCACCACGGCAACGCGCAGCCCCCGCGCGGCCAGCGCCGCGGCGCAGTGCTCGCCCGGCGCCCCGCCACCGAGAACGATTACGTCGTAGTCGCTCACGTCGGCAGCTCCGTCCCTGCCCGCTCCGCCACCATGTACTGGGCGTACCAGTCGGGCCAGTCCGGGTCGGCCTTGCCGATGCGCTTCTCGTGCTCGCCGTGGGCGGCCGAAGCCCGCCGCATCGCGTCCGCCAGATCACTGGCGGAGCCAAACGAAGTCACAGCGGGATCGACTCGCCCGGGCAGCCGGGTCGTTACCTCCTGGCACAGCCAGTTGTTGCCGTCGGGGTCGCTGAACGAGACGAACGAACCGTAGCTGCCGCCCTCGGCAGCTGGGCCGCCGATGCGGCCGTCCGAGGCTCCGCACTGGAAGCGTGCGCCGGGCGTTCCTTCGTGGAACACGTCGCTGACCTCGACACTGCGCGCGGCGAGCGCGTCGCGCGCGGCCTGGATGTCGTCCACGATCAGGTACAGGCCCTGAGCCGACCCGGGTGCGGCCGACGTGAGGTTCGTGCCGAACTGAATGGAGCACCCCGAGCCGGGCGGGGTGAACTGAATGATCCGGAAGCCGTTGTCGAAGGGGAAGTCGGCGTCGAGCCGCCATCCCAGACCCGCGTAGAACTGCTTCGCGCGGTCGGCGTCAGAGACCGGGATGACGACCACCTCGAGCTTCTGGTCCACGATGCCGACTCCATTCCCGTTGATTGTCATGGCCTGTTCCTGACATCCACCCTTACGCCGCGCATCGCCGAAGTCCACAGACGCCGGCAGATCCGCGTTAGCGACACGACGAGCGAGGTCTCCCGCACCTTGATCGCGCCGTCCCGGCGCTTCCCGGCGTTGCCGGTTCTACCGGTCACGGCGGTTACCCTGGCCTTCAGTTGCCGGTTTACGGAACGAGGGACTATGGCGATATCACCTGTTGCGCCCGATCGCGACTATCCGCAGATGATCGTGGAGACCGGCCATACCGAACCCGCGCCACGGCGGGTGCGGGCGACGCTTGGCGGCGAGCTGATCTTCGACAGCACGCGGGCGCGGTACGTGTGGGAATGGGCGTTCTACCCCCAGTACTACATCCCTGTCGAGGACGTCGATGAGCGTTTCCTCGTGGATGAGCACCACGAGCAGCGCGTCCGCGAGGGGACGGCACGCCGGCACGGACTGCGGGCCGGCGGCGAAGACCGCCCGGGAAGCGTGCGTATCTTCGGCGACGAAGCGATCGGCGGGGTGGCCGGCACTGCTCGTTTCGACTGGGACGCGCTGGATGCCTGGTATGAGGAGGAGGAGCAGGTCTTCGTCCATCCCCGAAACCCTTACGTCCGCGTCGACGCACTTCGCTCGCACCGGCGTGTCCGGGTCTCGTTGGAGGGGGTCACGCTCGCCGAGAGTGCCACGCCGGTGCTGGTGTTCGAGACCGGCCTGCCGACCCGCTACTACTTCGATCGCGCCGATGTCGACTTCAGTCATCTCGTGCCCGCCAGCACCCAGACGGCCTGCCCGTACAAGGGCGTCACCAGCGCCTACTGGTCGGTGCGCACCGGTGATGAAGTGCGCGACGGCCACCAGGATCTCGCCTGGGCCTACAACTTTCCCACCCGCCAGCTGCTGCCCATCGCGGGCCTGGTCGCCTTCTACAACGAGAAGACCGATATCGACGTGGACTGCGTGCGGCTGCCCGGCGCCCGAACGCACTTCTTCAGGTGATCACCACCGTCACGAGGCGGCTTGCGCGACGGCCGGTTCATCACCTACCGGGAGCTCACCTTCGAGGAGAACAAGGACGTGATGATTCGCGCCGGCGTCCCCGAGGTCTCAACGTATGCGATGCTGCCAGGCTGCTCTCGGCGTCCTGGTTCCCGCGGTCGGCTCACCTTGCCGCCGTTCGGCCACCTTGCCGTCGAAGTGGCGGAATAATCCGGGACGAAGTGGACAAAATTTCGCCACTTGGGCGGCAAGGTGGGAGTTGGGCGGCAAAGAGGCCGGTCGACGGCCGTCGACCGGCCAGGAGGCGGTGCGCGGACTCGTGCTCCTCGTCTCCGTGGGCGAAAGAAGGGCACGCGTCGGACCTCGGCATGAGCCGTAACCACACGGCGTGACGCCTGGCACTCGCCCTGATTGTTCCTTCGCCGGCTCCCCACGAATCGTCCCGACGGGCTGCGAGCCTGCCTCCGGGATGACTTGCCGGCGGGGCCGCGGGACTGGGCACAGCTTGCACGTGCGGGCGATGAAGGGCAGCCCCGACCGGGCCGACAAGTATGGGAGATGGAGGTTGCTGGCCCTCCAGATCCGCTCTGCGTCGGCGGATGGCGGCGAGACATTGCTCAAGCCGTGGTGGCCGGTGTTCCAGGCGCGCAGCGGAGCGTCGCCGCCGCCGTAGAACTCGTTTGGGCGGCGTGCAAAGAGTGTGGCCCACGAGCCACCAGGTTTGCGTGCGGGAGGGGACCTGTCCCCTCCCGCTAATTGGTGCCGCAGTGACGGCGGGACTGGAATCTGTCTCGTGTCCGTCTAAGCGTCGTCGAGGACCTCCGCGAATGCGATCACTACGCCTCCGGTGGCGTGCTCGAGGGTAGCGCCGACAAGGGCGCCCGCCTCTGCGGCGGCATCGCTGGCCGCCGCGTAGTCGGCAAAGTACAGGTCCAGCAGCCGGTATGCCGGGGTCGGGCTGCCGTCTTCCTTGGGCCAGACCTTCGACGTCTGCAACCGAGTCAGGCCGGGAAGCTTCCGCGCCAGTGCAAGCTGCTCGGGGTAAGCCGCCTCGAAGGCGGCCGGGTCGGTGGGATTGGAATAGACGAAGCTGATCTTGGTCGGCTTGTCCTGCCTAGCTTCACCAGCGCTCGATGTCATGGGTTCTGTTTCCTTCCTGGTCGAGTTACGTCTGCCCGGTGCGATAAGTTGACGCGAGCGAGCGGACCCAGACCTGGACGAGAATGCCGGGCGAACTTCCGATGGCGCGGCTGTATGGCCGATAGAGGAAGTTGACACCCGGCAGAGCGTCCCAAGGCCGTCCGATTGGTCGCTCCACTCACTGCTCGTCGAGCGTATTCCGAGGAATGTGCAGGGACAATGACCGCTCCGCCGGAACATCTTGCCGATCCTCCAGGGTCCGAGGACGCCGCGCTCGGCCTCGACGCAGATGGCCAGCCGCACGACTTGCTCTCGGAACTGCTCCGGAGCGTCCGTCTGAGCGGAGAACGGATCGTCGCGTACGCTCCGCTGCGGACTTTCTCGATAGGCTTCGCCGATCTCGGCAGCCTGCACATCATCGAAGAGGGCGAACTCGTGCTTCGGATCGACGGCGACCCGCACGTCGAGCGCGTGAGTCGCGGCGATGTCGTCCTGCTCCCACGCGGCGACCCGCACCACATCAGCGATGCAGGCAAGCGCGCGCACGCGACCGTGCACGCCGGCGCATCCGAGCACGACGCGCCCGCACCCGAGCCGGCGCGCTGGCTCTGCGGAACATTCACGATCGGCGACCCGCAGGCGAGCCATCTGCTCGCGAGCCTCCCGGCGGTGATCATCCTGCGCGGCGCCCGCGGGCCAGCGCTCGAAGGGCTCGAAGTGGCCCGCAGGATGCTCGTATTCGAGATGCAATCGCCCTCTCAAGGATCGGCGGTGATGGTCGCCCGCATCCTCGATCTGCTCTTCATCCAGATTCTGCGCGCCTGGGCCGCTGGCACGGACGCGGAACCGAACTGGCTGGCCGGTGCGCTCGACCCGCAGATCGGTCTGGCCTTGAGCGCTATCCATCGAGACCCCGGCCACGACTGGACAGTCGAGGAGCTGGCCCGAGCGTGCAGCCTTTCCCGTTCGGCGTTCGCTGCGCGTTTCGTCGCTCGCGTCGGGAAGCCGCCAGCCACCTATCTCGCGCACGTACGCCTGGACGCCGCCACCGACCTGCTCCGCGGCACCTCCCTTCCGGTCGCGCTCATCGCGGAAAACGTCGGTTACACGTCGGAGGCGGCATTCAGCCGGGCGTTCAAGCACCGCTATGGCACGCCACCGGCTCGCTGGCGACGAGATATACGAGCGAAATACTCGTGAGCGGCCCGCGTGCCGCGATGTCGCTCTGTTCAGTCGCGGAGGCGCCGGTGCTGGTGCCGGCTGGGTGATTGGTGATGCGAGCGCATTGGTGTTGCCTTGCGCGGCGCGGCGGCGAGACCGTAGCGGTACCCCTGATTGACGCTGCCGCGGTGCTCGTCTGGCGTCGGCCTGGTGGAGTGCTCGGCACGGCGGCGGCTTCCTGGCGGGTCTTGCCGTCGGCGCGGCCCTGGGCGATCCGGCAGCGCGGGGCCAGGTTCTGTGCCCTGGCCGATCGGCGTGACCGGCGCACCGGCGTCTCGCGTCCGTCCGCTGGCAACGTCACCCCGGTCGGCGGCCGTCCGGTACGAGCCATCTGGTGTATCTGTGCAGATACACCAGATTTGAGGCGGCGGACGCTTGCCCGCGGTGTCGTTGCCGGGTTAGCCGCCGGTGTCCGCGTTAGGCTCGGCGAGACGGCTTCCGCATACATCGCCGGCGTGCATGTCCCCGGGCGCAACGGGCCGCCCGCCCCGCTTCTCCCGTTCTGCCGTCGGCCCCACTATCGCATATCCGGGCATATCCGGGCAGATAGACGATGAAAATAGGTATCTATTATGTAGACTCGAATGCGCTATCGTGTTAGAATCGAACTAAAGACGGGCCGGAGCTTTCAGTGCAGGGGCGGCCGGCGGAGAGCACCACCGGACCAGAATGGCCAGGCACCCGCGGGCCGCGCGGAGGGACGGCCGCAAGGAACGGGATCGGATCACTGCCCGCGCGGGACGGGCCGCGAGTCGCAGGAAGGAGGTGTAAAAGCTAATGGAAACTGATGCGCTGCTGTTCGGGAACATGGGCGAGGCGGTGGGGGCGATCACGTCCGGGATGCGGTACCTGGCTGACTCGGACTGCTCCCTGATCCCCGCCCAGGTCAAGGCCAGCACCCTCAAGGAACTCGAGCACGCCGACGCGCTGGAGACGATCGCGCGGGCGCGCCTGGTGTGGTCTTTCGATAAGAACAGCGATTTCGAGTCCTGGGGGCAGCGGTCCATGTCGGCGTGGCTGGTGAACGAGGCCGGGCTGACCAAGAGCGAGGCGGG
>CAVPKM010000006.1:0-10484 GCA_963705725.1 uncultured Gammaproteobacteria bacterium | reverse complement strand
TCCTGCTAGCTATATTGTCAATCAAGTTTTGCGGGATTATTGTCCTGCTAGCTATATTGTCAATCAAGTTTTGCGGGATTATTTTACTAAGGACTACTCTATGGAGTTAGCTCATGTGCAAAGCAGGATTACAGATATAACCAATGTATTGCATTCTTTAAGGTTTTCTGTCATTCACAATTTGCTCTTGTCGCAACAAGCTAAATATATCTCAGCAGGGTGTCCTCCATTAGATATTTTCTCAATGTCTGAAAGATGTTCACTCGATTTTCTTATAAATGAGAATTTTTCGGAAGCTTGCCACGACATAAATGAACAACTATGTCAGTTATTTAATGAAAAAAATGCTATCGATATTGCCAAATCTGAATTGGCAATAGGTTTAAAAGTGGAAGATTCCTATGAATCTAATTTACAAACCTCTGAAAATTATTTATCTATTCCTTCATTACTTTTAACCTGTAATCTTGTCTATTGGGGTTATCAGTTATATGCCTACAAAAATCGCAATGCTAAAATTCAGCATGCCAATCATTATTTATCTGATCCAATTAAAATTAATTACCTTATTAACGTTTGCGATCAGCTGCAAATAAAGTTCTTAGATCGACCTATTCAGGAAGTAATCGATCAGTTGAAACAAAAAGCCAAAGAGCTGCAAGATTTACATCAGATCTGTTTTACTTTTTTTACAGCTAAAGAGGATTTAGGATTACCAAATGAAGTGATAGGGAAAATTCTTGATCCTGTTTTAAACTTGTAGAGTACAATTTTTAATTAAGTGCGGAGGCTGGGATGTAGGTAGGTTAAATAGCAGAAAAAGACTGTCCTACCTCATCAATCCAGCCGCGGTACATGCCTAAGGTGTTATATTCCATTACAATATTTCCATCCTTATCAATTCCAATACATCCCCCCTCGCCCCCTAGCTGTTTGACTTCCTGCAAGATTTGCTTGCAAGCTACAGACAGCAATTCTTCTTTGTACTTAACCCTTGCGGCAACTTCATGGGCAAAAACGGATTTAATGAACATCTCACCATCGCCTGTTGCAGAAATGGCACAGCAGCTATTATCAGCCCAAGTGCCAGCACCGATAATTGGTGAATCTCCCACTCTCCCCGGCGTTTTATTGGTTTTGCCACCGGTTGAGGTGGCTGTCGCTAAATTGCCGTAAACATCTCTTACCACGGCGCCTACTGTGCCCAGGACATCGATATCTTTGACATGCCCTTCTCTTTGCGCTTTTTCTAATTGCAGACGCCTGTCTTCCGTAATGAAATATTGTGTCTGGGTCATTTCAACATGATGTGATTCGCAGTACAGGTCGGCCCTGAATTTTTAAGTCTACTTAGAAAATATTAAACAATTATTAACATCGTAAATTATCAAAAAAAGATACCCAAATATAATTACATATTTTTTATTACATGATATAAGAATATTTTTACTAACTTATGATATAGGTGCAGGTATGAATAATCCGTCAGAAATTATTTTTAAATCGCAAGCCCATCGCAATAGTAATGCTTTTCTCTATGAAAAAATTATCAAGTGTATTGACATTTTGGAAGAAGCAAGGAAAGAGATGATTAAAGCAAAACAAAAGTATTATTCTTCCCTTCTATTACAAGCATTCAATTTTATTATTTCAATTCCTGCTAGCTATATTGGCTATCACACTTTGCGAAATTATACTAAGAACGCCTATACGGCGTTAGCTGCTGTGCAGAGCACAATTGAGATAGCCAATTTATTGTTTTCTCTAAAGTCTACTACCGCTCACGCTTCTCTCTTGGTGCATCAAGCTAATTATATTTCAGCAGGGTGTCCTCCATTAAATTCTTTCTCCATGTCTGAAAGATGTTCACTTGATTTTCTTGGGAATTTTTCGGAAGCTTGCCACGACATAAATGAAGAATTATGTCAGTTATTTAATGGAATAAATAATACTCATGATGATATTCTCAAATCTGAATTGGCAAAAGTTTTAGAATTGAAAGATTCCGCTGAATATGTTATAAAAGAGTTTGAAAAATATTTTTTACCAATTCTTCCTTCAATACTTTTAGTCACTTATCTAGGCTTTTCAGGTTATCAGTTATATGCCTACAAAAATCGCAATGCTAAAATTCAGCATGCCAATCATTATTTAACTGATCCAATTAAAATTAATTACCTTATTAACGTTTGCGATCAGCTGCAAATAAAGTTCTTAGATCGACCTATTCAGGAAGTAATCGATCAGTTGAAACAAAAAGCCAAAGAGCTGCAAGATTTACGTCAGATCTGTTTTACTTTTTTTACAGCTAAAGAGGATTTAGGATTACCAAATGAAGTGATAGGGGAAATTTCTGATCACTGTTTTAAATCTGTAGGGTACAATTTTTAATTAAGTGCGGAGGCTGGGATGTAGGTAGGTTAAATAGCAGAAAAAGACTGTCCTACCTCATCAATCCAGCCGCGGTACATGCCTAAGGTGTTATATTCCATTACAATATTTCCATCCTTATCAATTCCAATACATCCCCCCTCGCCCCCTAGCTGTTTGACTTCCTGCAAGATTTGCTTGCAAGCTACAGACAGCAATTCTTCTTTGTACTTAACCCTTGCGGCAACTTCATGGGCAAAAACGGATTTAATGAACATCTCACCATCGCCTGTTGCAGAAATGGCACAGCAGCTATTATCAGCCCAAGTGCCAGCACCGATAATTGGTGAATCTCCCACTCTCCCCGGCGTTTTATTGGTTTTGCCACCGGTTGAGGTGGCTGTCGCTAAATTGCCGTAAACATCTCTTACCACGGCGCCTACTGTGCCCAGGACATCGATATCTTTGACATGCCCTTCTCTTTGCGCTTTTTCTAATTGCAGACGCCTGTCTTCCGTAATGAAATATTGTGTCTGGGTCATTTCAACATGATGTGATTCGCAGTACAGGTCAGCATTATGACCAACTAGCAAGACATGATGACTATATTCCATGACAGCC
Source organism: uncultured Gammaproteobacteria bacterium (assembly GCA_963705725.1). Taxonomy (GTDB): domain Bacteria; phylum Pseudomonadota; class Gammaproteobacteria; order UBA6002; family UBA6002; genus UBA6002. The sequence continues at coordinate 7,493 of CAVPKM010000006.1, read as the reverse complement.
CGCGCCCCAGAAATGGGATTTTTGACTCGTTTAACTGCCGCGATAGCACCTGCACCGCGGTTTCTTCCATCCATAATAGCGGCATCTAATTCGACTGACCCATCACTATTTAATACTGCTCCGCGCCCGGCATTAAAGCCTTCATCATTTTCTAATTCAATCACAGCTTGTTCGGCAACGTCTAAAGCACTTGCACCACCAAGCAGGGCTTGATAATTGGCTTCAATAATTTGTTTTAATTTTCTTAGGTTACGTTTTACATGCTCATCATTTTCCTCAGCTATGTTAATAATTCCCGCACCACCATGTATGATGATTCGAATATTTTCTTTCATTGCTTACTCATCCAGAGTTAAAACATGAATTATAGTTGATTAGGGGGAAGGCTGCTTACCTTTATGTAAGTTAAAAAATTGAGGGCTAAGATACAATTTGTTTGGCGATTCCTCTCCTACTTCATAGCCGCTTTGCTGATAATTTTTATCAGCATTATCAGGATCCATATCTAAACCAAGAAATAACATGAAAAAATTTCGATATTTAGCTTCTGGAAAAGTAATAACAAATTTTTCATTTTCATCCTCCCCAACCAGAGAAACTCCCCCCACACCCGCTTTCACTGGATTGACGGTAATCGAATTCTCTTCCTGGTTAAGGGATAATAACCCAGGCAGATAATGATTAAAATATTGGTATAGTTTACTCACTTGATCTGAATCTGATGGGCAGGAGATAGCGATACTGCCATTTTTATAATTGGCTTGATAAGAATAAAACTGTTCAGAAAGCGCTAAAGGCCAAACAGGAGTAAAATACGTGTTTGGATAACTTGAACTCGTTGCTGTTTCTTGGAGTGGTCTTTCATTTACGTGTGAGTAAATTACGGCAAAAGTCCCTTGGTTAAACTTAAGTCCTTTTCCTAGAAAGTCGTCAAGATCAACAACATTATCCATTGTATAACCATCTGGATCATGTCCGTGAACAAAATTTACTCGATAATTATGATGATTGGCCGGTCGATTAAGGAAATCATAACGACGGTTGTACATAACAAATGAAAAAGGGTCGTCTCGTAAATCTGCCCGTATGTTACGATAACCCTCTTGTAACTTTGCTTGATCAAATAATGTATGCACTTTATTAGCATTAACGTAGTTTTGAAACTTTGCATTAATTTTGTCAATCGTTCGAGCAAGGTCTTCAGCGGTAGTATCAATATAGTTTACACCCAGTTTCGCTGCTAATGCTTCAATATTATCTAATCCAATTGGAGCATGGCTGTAGAGAGTAATCGCATTATTTTCTTTATCAAGTGAATAAGAAAGTACACGCAGATTAGGCTTGTAAGCCTTTTCAATCATTTCAAACACTTTTTCTTTTGAGATCGCACCAGATTGAATGGATTGATTCAATCTTTCCATGGAACCTCCATGAATAATTTGCAATAGGGAAAGCGTAAATTCTTTGCCTTTTTCATAAGCGATAATAAATTCTATCCCATGGTTGGATAGTAATATTTCAAGCTCAATGCCTCTTAAAAAAAGTTCAAATAAAGTGATGAGAGTCAAGCCATCATTTTTGCCTCTATCCCCTACTTCATCTCCAATTAATAAGACTTTTATTTTTTGTTGAAAATTTAAATTCTTGTTTTTTAGGATAGCTTCAAAAGCTTCAATCGAAGATTTTGTCAAAGCCCTAGCTGTATAGATCTGAACTAATTGTTTAAAATCTTCCTGAGACATATTGGTTATTACGCCGAACAGAATTAACATGAAGATCAATTTCATGGTGTTGGCATGCAAGTCGCCAAGTGCAATTAGCGCTCCTTCTGCCAGGACATGCACCTCATTGCGAGAGGGCAACTGGTAGATGTCTACTTTTTTTTCAATTAACTCAATATTAGGGGTTAGCATCCAGTATTTACTCTTTATTTAAAATTTCAATATAAATTATAGTAAAAATAGGTGATAAAATATGAAAGATAGAACGAACATACTTCGTGCGGAAATTTGTAGAAGAAAAAAACGAGGTGAGAACTATTCTCGGCAGCATCGAGAATTATCTTTACATTATTTATATGAACCAAGCAAAGGGGGTTTTAAATATCAATTTAAACTTTCTCGTTATTATCTAACAGATTTTATTTATCTCGATATTTTCGCTGCTAAAGAATTTGTTCTTCGTGCAATTCAAGATGGGATTCGAACTCAAGTTCAGGCAATCATTTTTGATCAAAATAGTTTTGATGATGAAAAAATTTTTATTAAAAAATATACTTCCTGCCAATTTAATACAGATCATGCTGAAATCTATAATAATTTTATTGAAGATTTCTATGAAGAAAATCAGCAATTCGAATCTTTTGAAATATTATTTTGTGGATTGTTTGCTCAAATTGATGATGCGGAATTATTAAATGAAACTGTCATCAGCTTAAGCAAAAAAAATAGGCATAAAATAGCAGAAATACTTTACAGAAATGCAAATTCTATTTGCGCATCTCAATTAGTGGCGGATAAACTGCAGTTCAATAAATACTCATACGCACTAAAACAATTGCAAGTTCATTGGCGTGAATCTAAATTTGGAAGAGAAGAAGATATGGTAATCGATTACTACCTTGCTTCTTTATCAATGAACATTCATTCCATGCTTGATATGGCCGAGCATAAAAATTCAATGATGTTCACGATTTTATTCTGTCAAGAAATGGATCGTTATCACGATAGGGACTTCAAAATTTTTTTAATGAAAGAAGATTTTTATAAAAAATTTCTGGAAAATTTAGCTATAAAAAATTTTTATTATTTTAAAAAATGCCGATCTGCATTTCAAAAAATTTATCGATGTCATGAGCGTAATTCTTTTATTAGAGATAATAATAAAAAGCATTTAGCTGCCTATAAATTGTTCACCATGATTAATGGAATTTATCAAGCTCACCCCGCTTGGGAAAATACACCTGCATTAATTATCGATCATCAAGTTTGCCTAGGTGATTATGAAAATCCTCAAGCTATTTTAAAACAGATGGCTAATGTGGCAAAAGAATGTCATGTTTTTGACATATTTGACTGGTTTGCTGATGATACGGCATTGAATAATTTTTATGGCGTATTGAAAGATCTTAACTTTGACGACATTGCAAATCTTGTTTATGCAAAAAACAAATTAAAAAAGAAATTTTCTGGCATCACATCCAGTACAGCACAAGTTTCTCTCAGTAATTTGCAGGTTGTCAGTCACCTGGAAAGGCTTAGGAATTTTTTTAATAGTGTGAGTTCAATTCATGACAATGATGGTTATCTTTTTAATCAATCTTATACCGCACTAGGAGTCAATATTACATTTCTTGCTCATATGATTACCACAATTGTTGGAAATGAATTTTCTGACCAGTCGTATGCCACTTTATTTTCTCTTTTATTTGTTTGTAAAGCTTTTCATGAAGCAGCTACATACCATCCATCCTATCAATTTAGAATGGTGAGTGTGCCAGCATCTAATTTTTGGCGCAGATCCGGTTACTCCAACTCAACTGAGGAAATTAATCTTAATCTAAACAATTTACAGGTATATCAGCATTAATTATACGCGCAATAAATTAAAAATATTCCTATTACTAACGAGAGTATTGCGCTAATTAGGTTCAAATAACGACGCTGCAACCATTGTATGGTGAGATGTTTAGTCATAGTGGGAAAATAAAGGCGACTTACCCCCTTAATTAAAAGAATCCACCCAATTAAGGTGACTAAAAAACGCCAATCAGGTGTCCATAAGCTATGACTCACTGCAATGATTAAGCCAAAGACCAAGATAATCATGCCAGATAATGTCCAAGCGGCTTCCACATGACAGAGCTCTCTAGCTATTCGCTCAAAAACTTTATAGCGCAAAAGCACTAATAAACTGATGATGATGAAATACCAACCCATGACAGCTGCTAAAAAGCGTGATAAATTCATTTTTCCCCCTTAGCGCCAACGATCCGTAAAATTATAGTACTTTATGTTGGATTTAGTGCTTTATATAAATTATCAAGAGGTTTTTATGTCAAAAATGCGTGTTGAAACAGATAGTATGGGTAAAATTGAAGTGCCTGCTGATCGTTATTGGGGAGCACAAACACAGCGCTCCTTACTGCATTTCAATATCGGTCAAGATTTAATGCCAAAAGAATTAATCAAAGCTTTTGCGATTTTAAAAAAGGCAGCAGCCATGGTAAATCAACAATCTGGCAAACTTCCGGAAGATAAAGCAAAAGCCATTATTGCCAGCTGCGATGAAGTGATAAGCGGAAAATTAGAGGAAAATTTTCCTTTACATGTCTGGCAAACCGGCAGCGGTACTCAAACAAACATGAACGTGAATGAAGTCATTGCGAATAGAGCGGCAGAGATATTGGGAGGAGAAAAAGGCAGCAAGGCGCTGATCCATCCCAATGATCAGGTGAATATGTGCCAGTCTTCTAATGATACTTTTCCAACAGCCATGCACATTGCCGCTGTCACAGAGTTAGTCGAGCAACTTCTGCCCGCTGTGAGGGCACTTAAACAAGCCCTGGAAGAAAAGGAAAAAGCATTTGCGGATATTGTCAAAATTGGGCGAACCCATTTGCAAGACGCCGTCCCGCTCACCCTTGGTCAAGAATTTTCAGGCTATGTGGCACAACTTAATTTAAATATTCGCTATATCGAAGGGACTCTCCCTACTCTCAAAGAATTAGCATTGGGCGGGACAGCAGTGGGCACAGGTCTGAATACGGATCCGCAATTTGCAAAAATGGCTGCAGATGAAATTAGTCGATTAACCCATATAGATTTTATTAGTGCACCTAACAAATTTGCTGCACTTGCCAGCCACGATGCCATTGTGATGGCAAGTGGTGCATTAAAAACTTTAGCCACATCGTTAATGAAAATTGCTAATGATATACGTTGGTTAGCTTCTGGTCCTCGGTGTGGATTAGGCGAATTAATTTTGCCTGAAAATGAGCCAGGTTCTTCCATTATGCCAGGCAAGGTTAATCCCACACAATGTGAAGCGATGACCATGGTTTGTGTACAGGTCCTGGGTAATGATACGGCTGTTAGTATTGCTGGATCACAAGGTAATTTTGAGTTAAATGTCTATAAACCGGTAATGATTTTTAATTTTTTACACTCGGTTAGAATTTTAACTGATGCTTGTCATAGTTTTAGAAAATACGCTGTGGAAGGAATTCAGGTAAATATCGATAAAATAAATCATTATGTGAGCGATTCATTAATGCTGGTCACGGCATTAAATCCAGTCATTGGTTACGACAAAGCGGCTAAAATTGCCCATAAAGCCTATGTAGAAGGGACTGGGCTGAAAGACGCAGCCATCGCACTTGGCTTTTTAACTTCTGAACAATTTGATCACGCTGTGCAACCTAAAAAAATGGCTCATCCTTTCGCGAAGGAGAAAAATTTTTCCTAGAATAGATTAAAGAGGCTTTTCAAGGAGGAAAACTATGCCGATGAATATTGCACAAAAACTGATTCATGCCCATCTTTTAAATGGCGAGATGATACCAGGGCAAGAAATCGCCTTGAAAGTAGATCAAACGCTGACTCAAGATGCAACGGGCACTTTAGTGATGCTAGAACTGGAAGCAATGGAATTGGATCGGGTTAAAACAGAGTTATCAGTTCAATATGTTGATCATAACCTGATTCAAGAAGATTATAAAAATCCAGATGATCATCTTTTTTTGCAAAGCGCTTGCCAACGATTTGGAGTTTGGTTTAGTCGTCCAGGCAATGGCGTTAGCCATCCCGTGCATATGCAAGCGTTTGGTAAGCCCGGTAAGATGCTACTTGGATCAGATAGTCATACTTGCGCCGCCGGCTCTTTGGGGATGCTAGCCATTGGCACCGGCGGGCTTGAAGTGGCACTTGCTATGGCGGGCAAGCCCTACTTCGTCAGGATGCCAAAAGTATTTGGCGTAAAGCTAGAAGGAGACCTTCCTGAATGGGTCAGTGCAAAGGATATTATCCTTGAAATGTTGCGACGTCATAGTGTGAAAGGCGGAATAGGCTATATAATAGAATATTATGGTTCAGGCTTAAAGCAGCTAACAGCGATGGATCGCCATGTCATTGCAAATATGGGAGCTGAGCTCGGCGCCACTACCACCGTTTTCCCTTCTGATGAAAATACGAAAAAATTTTTAATCGACCAAGGTCGGGCAGAAGATTGGTGTGAGCTTCAGGCAGATGAAGAGGCAAGTTATGATAAACACGACATCATCCACTTAGCAACGCTTGAACCTCTTATTGCGATGCCAAGTAACCCGGATAACGTTGTCAAAGTAAGAGAACTAACCGGAGAACCTATTTATCAAGCGTATATTGGTTCATCCGCCAATCCCGGATTTAGAGATTTTGCAATTTCAGCAGAAATGGTCAAGGGCAAAAAAATTCCAACCGGCGTATCTTATGATATCAATCCTACCTCACGAAACTCTTTTGAAGAACTCGTCAGAGAAGGCTACCTAGCTGATATGATTCATGCCGGAGCAAGAGTCCACCAAGCAGGTTGTAATGGTTGCATTGGAATGGGTCAAGCCCCGGCCACGGAAAAAAATAGTTTACGAACCACTCCGCGTAATTTTCCTGGGCGCTCTGGAACCCCTGAAGATCGTGTATTTCTCTGTAGTCCAGAAACGGCAACCGCTTCTGCCCTTACCGGGAAAATTACCGACCCTCGTGATTTAGCTCTCCCCTATCCTAAAATAACGCATTCAGGTGAAAAAATTATCAATCATGATATGTTACATTCGCCCATCGATGAAAATCAAGCAAGGCAAGTCACCTTAATTAAAGGACCCAATATTCATTCTTTACCGATTTTTGACTCTCTGCCTAATGCGTTAACTTTACCGGTTTTGTTGAAGGTGGGTAATGATATTTCAACTGATGAAATTCTGCCAGCTGGCGCTCGAGTCCTACCTTATCGTAGCAATATTCCTAAGATTAGCGAATTTGTTTATGATTTAATGGATCCTACCTATGCTAATCGAGCTAGGGCAATAGCTGAGCAAACGGGTCATACGATTATTGCTGGTGAAAATTATGGTCAAGGTTCAAGCCGTGAACATGCCGCTATTGCTCCGCGTTATCTTGGCTTAAAACTTGTTATTGCAAAAAGTTTTGCTCGAATCCATTGGCAAAACTTGATTAATTTTGGCATTTTACCCGTTACCTTTATTGATCCTAATGCCTACGACGAAATTGAAATAAATGAAATTTTATTTATTGATAACCTCATCAATACTTTGGAACAGGGAAATGAATTTCTTGTTCAAATGAAAAATAAACAACAAGCATTTGCTGTCAAACATAATTTATCCGAGCGCCAAGTAAAAATAATAAAGGCTGGTGGTTTAATTAACTTAGTGAAAGCAAGTTTATAAGAATATGAAAGTCGCCATCGTTCAACTAAATTCAAATGATAATAAGAGG
>CAVPKM010000005.1:0-47320 GCA_963705725.1 uncultured Gammaproteobacteria bacterium | reverse complement strand
CTCGACAGATACTCCCACTAAAGAAGTTTATAAAGAATTAACTGTGGAAATAGTTAAAAGATTAGTTTCAGGAATTAAATTTGATAACTTATAGCCGGTTACGTTTTTTGCACAGCCGAAGTTCCTCGAGATCGAAATGGTGAATTTTCTCCTTTATCCAAGGTATTGAGTGAAGGTGGAAGCATGCGCATCCAATTGGAAGGAATTACCCTGAGCCGAAAACTGTTCATATATGGACGCTGCTTGAAGTTGCAATAGATTTCATGACTAACAAAAAAGGTGAGATGCACACATCATAGTTTACTAATACGAATCAGGGTGCTAATTATGGTAAATAAAACATATTGGGTGGATATTGTTAATAAACTAATAGAAAAGGATAAAGCCATTTGGGCTGCCCATGTTCTTTCAACGAATATAGAAATACTTGATGAAATTTTATCTATGGTTAACAAAGAATTATTCATAAAGAATTGTTTGCGTTGTTATAATATCGCCTCGGCAGCACAATCTGATTTGAATGAGGTGCTGTCTAATTTTTCTATACAAGAGTTAATTAATGCATATAAGCAATTAGATAAAAAGCCTATACAAATAGCAGGTGCTTTAATGTGGCTGTTAGAAGACATTGATCCGGAGTTCAAATGGGCTAGCTAACTTGCGGTAGCAAAAAATCTGCTGACTCAACCTGCTTACACAAAATTATTTACGCTACCAAATTATTTGCGCTACCCTTGCTTCATTTTACTTTATCACAATTCTGTTTTTTTTATTGATATATTTAATTAATTTTTATATGATATTCATATTTTATAAAGGTGAGATTAGATATGTTTTCGAAGTGTTTCCCATTAGCAGCAGATCAGAGTCAGAGTTTAAAATCACCTCACCAACTATTAAGTGAAGCGAAGGAAAATCCAAACTTCCAGACCTTAATCGCTTTGGCTGAATGTTGTCCATCCTCTAAAAAAATAAATTCTTTCAGTCTTTATGCATTATTATTCGAAACAGAGCAGCATTCTTCAGAAGAGAAAGCTCAAACTCAAATTCTATCAAACTATCCGTATTTAATGGACCATGTGCTTTATTTAAAACAAGGGGTAGACCTTGCTAATTTTGATCAAACTCACAATATTCTCCGTTGCTCTCTAAGAATAATAAATTTATATCAATACCTAACAACCCTACAAATTTTAAGGATCCTAGAACAAATTATCTTCATAATAACTTTCTAAAGCTAATAAATATGTTTTTAACCAAAGATGATGATGCAAATTATTGTTGGAACACCACTGGAAAGTCCGTAATCGGTGTTCGCAATTACTTAGGAACTCATGTCTGCAAAGAAATTTCACATAAAACATACTCTAAACACGTTAGTGCCTTAATTTATTTTTGCCCTATCAATTATGGGAAAATTAGCTTAGATCTTGCCGTTAAAGCATTTGCAAATTATTTAATAAATGGCGCTCAACTAGATAACTCTTTCCCTTATAAACTTTCAAAGCACCATATTTTTGAATTTTCAAAATTAAAGCATGAGGCCAAGAATTTTATGAATTCGATTGAACAAAAAACCATTTCTTTTAAATCTGAATTATTATCAAGTACGTCTGAAGATTTGATAGAACTATCAAGTTTCAATGCTTGAGTTTGTTGCTTTAATTTTGTCCCGCTTTGTTTTTTTCTTTTGGCTGTTTATCATGTGATAGTTCAACAGCATCATAGATATATGAAAAATTAATCAAATATTTACAAAATAGATTAAATATGGCAAAATAATGACATTTATTGTTATTTATTGAGACTGTTATGCCAAGATACGCTGTGATTTTACAAACTACCCATCGAGTAAATCAATTCCGTTCTACTTATGGGTTTTATCAGAAAAATGTTCATGACTTAGAGCAGGCGGGTTATACCGTTTTGAAGCTCAACATGGAAATAAATGAACCGTTTTCACAATTAGAGAATCTTCCTAAAAACAGCGTAGGGTTTTTTTGGCTAAGGATGCATGGTAGTCCGCAATCGATGACGGCAACTGAAAACCTTCAGTTAACCACGAACAATTGCAAGGAAATTTTTGCCTGCTTACCCTCAATTTTAACTGAAGATGCAACTCTATTTTTAGATTCTTGCTCCACTGGAAGTTTGGCGCAACTCGATAATATGCAATTTGCTTTTGCCAAATTGACATTAAATATGCCAGAAGTTCAAGTGGTGGCTCCTTCTGAAGATTTGCATTTTGGTCATTTTACTTTGCTAGAAAATAATCGATTTGCTTTTGAAATGATAAGCTGCCCTGGTGGAAAGAAAAATATATCCGTGATTTTGGGTAGAGAGACGAAAGCCATTCTCCAAGAAGCAAGTCTATCAAATACTGCGTTTGAAGATTTAGAGCCTGCTTTAAAAGCATCGCTTCAATTAGCTGAACATTGCCCCTTGTTACATGAATTCCGCCATAAATTTAAATTTTTGCATCAATCAGGGTATGATTTACCGAATCTCTTAACTGAGATAATAAAACAGTGCTTTGATTCTAAAAAGGCATTAGTACTCGTTAAGTCATTAATTGAAGACTACCATGCGGCAACCAATCATCTCGAAGGTTATTCAGAAGCGTATTCATTCGATTCTGCAACCCCACTGTCTGCTGCTATTTATAATAAACGAAGCAACATTGTCGCCTATCTATTAACACAGAATGCGGATCCTTTTTATTCAATAAGAAATATAACACTTCTGGATTTTGCAAAAAGACGGGATGAAGAAAAGGGAAATACGAGTATAAAAATGAGGAGAAAAAAAGAGCAGGATGAATCTAAAATGACGCCCATCATTCAGGAGCATTTAAATTTAACCCTCCATCCTAAGGCGATGCCTTCTTTAAGTAGTGCTTCTCAAAGCTTTTTTTCAAACTTACCTGAAGACAACCTAGCTGCTATTCAAACTAGTTTAAAAGAACATGCCATTGCCTTAATAAAGTAGATTTATTCGCATACATTGCTGCTTTAACCGCATTGCAACATGGTTTTTACCGATAAAATATAAGAATGTAAAATATTAGAAGATTTTTTTTAATGGAAAGCATGATAGTCATCCTTTGAAAGAGATTAATTAATCTGGAAAAGCAGAGGCTGTAAGGAGGCCTTCTGAAAAACTTGACGAAGGCTCTTTAATTTACTGGGCTGGATATAATATAATTATAAGTAGCCCAGTAAATTAAGGATCAATCTATGAAGATTATTGGAAGAAAAGAGGAACAACGAGAACTAACTGACCTTTTTGGCTCTAAGAAAGCGGAGTTTGCTGTTGTATATGGCCGCAGAAGAATAGGGAAAACATTCTTAATTGAACAATTCTTTCGTCCCAAAAAATGTATATTCTTTCATGTTACTGGTGTTCAAGACGGCTTGTTAAAAGAGCAACTCGCAGAATTTGCAAAAGTTATAGGAAAAGCATTTTATAATGGGGCAAGCATCAAAACCTCTCCTACATGGATGGAAGCTTTTGAAGAGTTAAACAGCGCAATTAATAATTTATCTGGCACTAAAAAAATCGTTATATTTATAGATGAGTTGCCCTGGATGGCTACAAGGCGATCAAGGATATTACAGGCATTAGACTACTATTGGAATCATTGTTGGTCAAAAAACAAAAGACTAAAACTTGTTGTTTGTGGATCTAGTGCGTCATGGATAATAAAAAACATTATTTATAATAAAGGTGGCCTCCATAATCGATACACTAGGTGTTTATTAATAAAACCATTTTCACTGCATGAAACGAAAGAATTTGTAATAAACAGAGGTATCAAAATTGGTGATAAGCAAATATTACAGTTGTACATGGCTATTGGTGGAGTACCACATTATCTTGATAAAGTGAAGAAAGGATTGTCCACTGCACAAAATATTGAACATCTGTGTTTTAGGGAAAATGGTATCTTGTTTTCTGAGTTTGAAAAATTGTTTAAATCGTTATTTGAAGATGCAAAAGTATACATTGAGCTCATAAGAATTGTTTCAACTTTGAGGGAAGGCGTTACAAGGTCATATGTCGAGGGAAAGAGTAAATTAACCAAAAAAGGCGGTACACTTACAGATCGGCTAAACGATTTGGAACAAGCTGGTTTTATAAAGTCTTTCTTACCGTTAAAACATCAACGCCAAGGAGTTTATTATCGTATAATTGATGAATATGTATATTTTTATTTGAAATGGATTGAACCACAAAAACATATGCTTTCCAATCAATCAGGCAATGATTATTGGTTACATCATTCAAATACATCCCAGTATTATGCATGGCTTGGATACTCATTTGAATCAGTATGCTATAAACACATCAATCAAATTCAAAAATCTCTTAAAATACCCTCTGGATCGCAGGTAGGAACCTGGCGTTTTAACCCTAAAGATAGCAGTAAAGAAAAAGGCGCACAAATTGATCTTTTATTTGAAAGAAGCGATGATGCGGTAACTATCTGCGAAATAAAATTTACTGATAAGCCATTTAAAATTGATAAGCCATATTACAGTAATTTGATGAACAAAGTAGATGTTTATAGAAAAGTTTCAAAAACATCAGAGCAAATATTTATTGCATTTATTTCAGCTAATGGGATTGCAAAGTCTAAATATGCTGATTGCATAAGTGCAATAGCAACTTTAGAAGATTTGTTTTTATAGGCTAATCGAAATAAAATCTACTGGGCTATATATAACAGATTTATATATAGCCCAGTAGATTAATGAAATGAAATTTATAGAATTTACTAAAGCGCCAGCAAGCAGCACTCCATTAGAGTAGAATTTTCAACACCGTAATATTCACGTAATTGTCCATTAGCACGAAATATTTTATCGTTTAAAAAAAAATTAAAATGAAAAAATATGAATCTCGCTATCATCCACAGCCGTGCTAATCTGGGAATTGATGCTCCAAGCGTCACAGTAGAAACGCATATTTCTAGCGGTCTACCTGCGCTGCATATCGTTGGATTGCCTGAAACTGTTGTTAAAGAAAGTAAAGATCGTGTTCGTAGTGCAATTATTACTTCGCATTTTGAATTTCCAATGAAACGAATTACGGTGAATCTTGCACCTGCAGATTTACCCAAGCAAGGAGGCAGGTATGACCTACCTATTGCGCTTGGGATTCTGGTTGCCTCTAAGCAAATACCTTGCCTAGAGCTTGATGCTTATGAATTTGCAGGTGAGCTGGCTTTGTCTGGTGAGCTGCGATCGATAACAGGTATTCTTCCCATCGCGCTAGGCGCTAAAAAATCAGGAAGAAGTTTAATCCTGCCTTTTGAAAATGCGCTAGAAGCAGAGCGGATAGAAGAGATTTCTTTATTTCCTGCAAAGCATCTTCTTGAAGTATGTAGCCATTTTTTAAAAAAAACACCCTTAAAACAACATGTTGCAAAATTCACCTCCCTCGCGGCCTTACCATATCCAGATTTGAAAGATGTGAAGGGTCAGCACCAAGCAAGAAGAGCACTTGAAATTGCAGCAGCTGGGCAACATAGTATTTTAATGATTGGTCCTCCTGGGGTAGGAAAGACTTTACTGAGCCATTGCTTACCGGGCATTTTACCTCCATTAGCAGAAGCCGAGGCGGCGGAGCTTGCTGCCATACAGTCAGTGGCGGGAATGAAACTGCAAGCGGCAACCTGGCGGCAAAGGCCTTTTCGTGCGCCACATCATAGCGCTTCTAGTTTTGCTTTGATCGGTGGTGGTAACCCTCCTAAACCGGGCGAAATTTCACTTGCTCATCACGGAGTGCTATTTCTTGATGAATTTCCAGAATTTAAACGGCAAGCATTAGAAGTGCTAAGAGAACCACTCGAGGCAGGGAGGGTTTGTCTTTCAAGAGCTGCGATACAAATCGAATATCCTGCCAAATTTCAACTCATTGCGGCAATGAATCCTTGTCCTTGTGGCTTTTATGGTAACTTTAGAGGGGATTGCTCTTGCTTGCCTGATCAAATTAAGCGCTATCAATCTCGTATTTCTGGCCCCATACTCGATCGCATCGACCTCCAGGCAGAGCTTCAGCCCTTAGCGACTTCCTTGCTAACCAGTACGGAAATTTTAGCTGAAAGTAGTAGTGAAGTTGCGAAGCGGGTTTTGCTTGCAAGAGAGCAACAAATTAAAAGAAATCAAAAATCTAATGCCTACCTAGCGTCCGGTGAGCTTTTAACTGCTTGTAACCTCAGTGGCAAAGAAATTGCTTTTTTGGAAAAGTACAGTAATCAAAAAAATTTATCTGCTAGGGTTTACCATCGCATATTAAGAGTTGCGCGCACCATTGCCGACCTTGAACAAACTCAGAAAATAACCATAGACCATTTAAAAGAAGCGCTTTCTTATCGAATTTTTGATAAATCATTGCAAGGGAGGTAAGAGAAGAAAAGGAGAAAACTTGAAAACCCTGTCACTTGAGATTGGTTAGGATATATACTCTCTAAATTATTGCTGAATCGTCACTGCTCGCCCCCTAGAAGCGGACGTCTTAGCCAACAAATTATTTTAGATGTGAGCAGATACGCTAAATCCTTATTTTATATAGAAGATGGACGCTTGGTATTTCAGATTTTACGGATATTTATCTTACTTATCGCAGCCAGCTCTTATGTTGAGGCAAGCCCAAGCTTGCCATTTTTTGCAATTGGCTTTGAGAACAGCACAAAGTACCAGCTTGTTACCAATGCGTGCTATGCGAATTTACTTAACAGGACGAGCGCGCTTGGCTTTGAAGTGGATTTTGGAAAATTTGAATTTAGACTAAATAGTAATTTAGTTAAGCGTATTAATTTAAATCAAGAACTTCAATTGACAGTGGATTATCTTGCCAATCGTAATGAATTTTCTTACTTAACTGGTTCTCATCTGGTATGGGATAACCAGTATGCATTTGGCATGGGATATCGCTTTCTCTATCCTGCTCCTTGGCTAAAACAAGTTGCTTTTTCCGCTTTTTCGGTTAATTCAAATAACACTGAGCTTCCGCCTGTTGCTATAGGACAACAAAATTCGCAGCAAATAGTCCATCGATTAATAAAGGGGGCGGAGGGCGCAGGAGGGAGTGTTGGCGTTGTGCTTGAACCTTGTTCTCCAACCCATATCTCTGTCGACTTGCTCTATGAAACGCTTAACTATCAGGATCATTTACGTTCACCGAAAAAAAATTTAGGATATAGTTTAGCGTTAGAACAAGCCTTGCCATTATGTTTAGCTTGCCAGCTTGCAGTAACATCAAGCCCTTTTTTTAATCGTTATGCTAGCGAGCTGAGGTGGCAAATTCCTGTTCATACTTGTCCTCAAATGGAGTTGAGTCTTCGTTCGCAATATATCACGGGTGATTTGCCCGAACCAAAAGATTTCCGTATAAGCCTGATGTTAAGCCTTTATTGGCCTTGCCCTTCGAACTTGCCTATTCAAGAAAAAACGGAGCTAATCAAGAAACTCCTTGCTGAAGCAGTAAAACGACCATTAATTAGAATGCCTCAAACATTTAATGCCAGTGAAAGCCGGATTTCTCAAGTAATATACCCTTCGTAAACCTAAGGAAGATGACATGCTGTCAAAAATTATTTGCATACTGCTCTTGATTATGACTGAAATGGCTTATAGTCAACCGATTCAACTACATCGAGAAGTTAGCTTTGGTGATCGAATAAGACATTGTCAATCACCAAAAGCTCATTATAGTTCGCGAGGGTTTTCTCGTTCAGCACCCGCAAACATTAGCCTTTCGCGCAAACTACCTGAAATTAATTCCGTTTTTATTCGTGGTGGCATCAATATCCAACTGATTGGCTCCTCAGAGAATCGAATTAAATTAAAAAAATTCTATCCAGGACTTTCAGTGAAGGTTTGCCAAAGAGGAATTTATATAAGCTATGAAAGATCTATCAATTCTGATCAAAATGTCAGGCCTTGTTTGAAACTTTATATCAGTCGATTTAATCACTTAGCAGTACAAGGTGACAGTATCGTGACCGGTTATGGACTGAATACCGCATGTGGCTTAGCTATCACTAATTGCGGGAATGGTTCAATTTGTCTTCACGGCCCTTTGAGAATTTTTCGAATTGAAAATAGCGGCAATGGCGTGCTTTGTTTTAAGGGTGTGAATAGTGAACATTTGCATGTCCTTGCAACCCGTCGCAGTGTGATTCGATTATCAGGAGCTGTGCATCTGCTTTTAATCAGAGCATTTCAACAAGCAACCGTTGATACGCGTTTCATGACTTCAGAAGATGCGCTCGTTGAGGCGGCAGATGACACCTTAGTAACGGTTCGCACCTATGGCAGTTTGCGGGCTTTTGCAAATGGTACAAGCAATATTTATTATTATACGAAACCCGCAGAGTTGCTTCGTCACAATGTGCGATCAGGTAATGTTTTGCAAATGGGCAACTGGCCATAGAGGCATATTGGGTCAAGCAGCTAACAAGTAAGTAGAGAGACGTTTTCTCCAGCCTGGCAGCCATTGCGGTTCATGACTAGCGGGCGGAGCTTTACGTGCTCTCTCAGTAAGCGCTGCATTCGCTGACCAGACGAAAGACTGCAATGCACTCAACTCAGGAGGAGCATGACTCATTCCTTCAACGACTTGCAGCAATCCCCAATTTGAACCAGTTTTGCTCGTAGCAGAGCCTTCTCCCTTGAAATTAACATAGTCAACGAGCGCATAAACGCCTTGAGGCGAGCTTGCAATTCTATTGAACTGCGTAAAAATATATTCTCGGTCTGGGTAAGGGGCGGCAGTAATGAGTTTTGGTAGGGCACTGACCAATCGATACGCCATGAATTGAGCTTGAAGTGGAATTGTCGCTACTAAGAACTGCCTGAGTTCCTTCATTTTTTTTGAATCTTGAGCCTTGATAAAAGCTTCACGCGTTTGCCATGGACAAGGAGGAACAGATTCGCCTTGTAGCCAAGTAGGAACAGTAATTCCATTTTTTTCCATATATTTGATTAACTGCGGAAAGCCATCGTGACTGGAATCAGAACGATTAGTGGGGTACCAATTAAAATGACCGATTCCCAAAGAGGCGAAGTTTTCGCCTACATTCCAGCTAGTTAAACCTGAAATTTTACCGTTGCATTCATTATGCCAAATTTTGATTCCAATTCTTAAAGCAGTTTCGTGGCTAATGTCTAGCAAAGGCTTTGCTTCTGCTATCAGCGCAACCGCAAAAAGAGAAAAGATGAGGAGTTTCTTTAACAACCAGATTCCTTAACGATGAGCATAAGAGTAAACAAAAATTGCCCAAGATTTGATTCTAAGTTATTTTATAGGGAATTGCGATACAGCGCCAACTGGGGAGACTAATTATTAAATGGCAATAAAACGGACTTTTTTAATTTTATTAATTTTGATAAGCACTGTTTTTTTAGTCTATCAGCTTTGGTTAGTGCTCGCCCCTTTACAGTGTATTAATTTAGAAAGAAAATATTTTTCGTTGCAAGATAAGTATCAAGTCTTAAAAATGCAACGTTTAGTTCTTGAGCAAAACTATGCCTTACAAGTAGTAAAAACTAAATTTGAACATTTAAAAGCGGACAAACCATCCTTTAGTATCAATAAACAGGTCCCGACTTTATCTTCAATAAGTAATATCAAAGAACCTGTTGCACTTTCATTACAAGAATCGAAAACATTTGAACAATTGGAAGCGTATGTAAGCAATAATAAACCGCTTGCAGAACAGCCATTGACAAATGATGAGAAGGACTTGTTAAAAGTGCCCTCCCAAAATTTCACCTTGCAATTAATGGGGGTGAGAGAAGCAAAGGAACTGACTCATTTCATTAGCGATAATCACCTGCAAGACGCAAGAATTTTCCACACTTATTACCTAAATAAAGATTGGTATGTGCTGATTTCAGGTAATTATAAAAATCATACTGAGGCACTCAAAGCCATTGATGGGCTTCCTGTTGCGATTAAAAACCTCAAGCCGTGGATTCGGCAATTTTCAAGTGTCCATAAAGCCATAGAGCTTTACAGAGGGTAATAATGAAGTCATGGAATTTGGTTCTTTTTAGCATTGTTTTGTTATTGCAAGGCTGTAGCTTGATGTGCCGTACTCACTGTCAAAAAGTTGAGTATATTGATCAGCCAAGTAATCAAGCGCCTTGCGGAATTTTTCCAAAGCCTTGTCCTTATGTTCGATTCCCTGGATTTTATCGAAGTGATTTTGGTTGTCTTGAAAATTATCGACGATTAAGTGCTTTGAGGCAGCGAGGAATTGGTGTCATCATACTTGGCGATCGACTTCGACTTATTTTACCGTCAGATTGTATTTTTACTCGTGATTCTATGGAATTTTGTAAAGATGTCACGATTAACCAATGCCATCTCACTACGTTGGCGGATATTGCTGAAATAATTAAATGCATTCCCTGCGTCCCTGTTGTAATTACGGGTCACACCGATAATGTTGGACCTCGTTTTGAGAAATTAAGACGTTCGCGTGAAATGGCAAGAGCAATTGCGGCTAACTTATGGGCACAAGGTGTACACTGGGATAGGCTTCGCGTTAGTGGCAGGGCTGATTGTGATCCAATTGCCAGTGATTCATCTGTATTTGGGAGTACAGATAACAGAAGAGTGGAGATTCGGTTAGATTTTAGTCGCAATGACATTTGTAACGGTCGTTATAACAATGCCTATTGCCCGGATTGCTTGCCAGGGAATGATTTGCCGCAGGACTAATTAAGTCGCGCTATTAACTAAGCGCAAGGCTATTTCAAGCGATTGGTGATAGTTTAATCTCGGGTCAACTAAGGTATGATACGCTTCTTTTAAGTCCTCTTCTGTTATTCCATGGGCTCCGCCAATACACTCCGTCACATCATCACCGGTTAATTCAAAATGCACCCCTCCTAAGTAGCTATGACAAGCGCGATGTATTTGGATCGCCTGCTCCAGTTCTGATAAAATTGAATCGAAATTTCTAGTTTTATATCCAGTTTTAGTTAAAGTTGTATTGCCATGCATGGGGTCACAAGACCAAAGTGTATTAAACTGATGGTTTTTGACCATTTCTATAAGGGGAGGGAGTTTGTATTTGATCTGTTCTGCGCCAAATCGATGAATCAATGTCAGCTTTCCTGGTTCATTGGTTGGATTAATACGCTCCATTAATTGGATTAATGTTTGAGGTGTCATTGCAGGACCTATCTTAATAGCGATAGGATTAGCTAGCCCCCTGATATATTCAATATGTGCGCTGCTTATTGTGGTTGTTCTCATCCCAACCCATGGAAAATGGGTTCCTACGTTATACCACCTGCCGTCTTTTTCTTCCCTGGTTAGCGCCTCTTCATAATAAAGATGAAGCGCTTCATGGCTGGTGTAAAATTCAGTCCTTGATAAATTTTCTGCCTCCATTCCCAAAATATTGGCTAATTCTCTGCTGCTAATCAAGGAACGAATGTAGTTGAGGGTTTGTGCGGAATATTGGTAGCCCTTAAGTAAACGATTAGGGTCAGGCGTGCGTGTTTTTTCATCGAAATGATCGCCATTGATCAAATCACCACGATAACTAGGTAAGGTGATTCCCGCAATCGTTTCATATTCTGAAGATCTCGGCTTTGCATATTGCCCTGCTATTCGACCGACTTTGATAATAGGTTTATGTAGCCCGTTAAATAAAACAAAACTAATTTGCATTAAGATGCGCAATTTTTTTAGGATAGCTTCGGGGGTGCAATCAGCGAAACTTTCTGCGCAATCTCCTCCCTGCAATAAAAAAGCCTTCCCTTCAGCGGCTAGTATGAGTTGTTGCTTTAATTGCTCTATCTCTGCAGGGGTAACCAGGGGTGGAAGCCGCCTTAGTTGAGAAATCACGCTATCTCTTTTTTCCTCACAAGGGTATGAAACTTGTTGTATCAGTTTTTTATTGTGCCAAGAGGTGGGGTTCCAGGTCATGGGTCGTATCCTATGTGTCACTATTGAGCAATTTTTTGTAATTATTTATTAATCCATGCGTGGAGCTATCATAGATTGTCGAAAGATTTTCGACTGCGGTAAGCTGCTCGTAGATGCCTTGAGTCAATTGCTTACCTAGCTCAACACCCCATTGATCGAAACAGTTAATGTCCCAGATAACACTTTGAACAAATACTTTGTGCTCATATAAAGCAATTAGTGCGCCTAAAAAAAATGGGGTCAGCTTAGGAATAATTATTGTATTGCTAGGACGATTACCCATCAGTATTTGATGGGGTAATAATGTTTCAATTTGTAATTGAGATAACCCTTGCCGAGTTAATTCCGAGCGGACTTCTTGTTCATTTTTGCCATACATCAGTGCCTGACTTTGGCTCAAACAGTTTGCAACCAACCACGTGTGATGGTCTCCAATAGGGTGATGAGAGGTCAGTGGCAAAATAAAATCAATAGGAATCAGTTCTGTGCCTTGATGCAGCAACTGATGAAAAGCATGCTGACTATTACTACCAACCATTCCCCAAACAACGGGACTCGTGGAGTAATTAATTTTTTCTCCACTCAATCGTCGGCATTTGCCGTTACTTTCCATTTCAAGTTGCTGTAAGTAGGCAGGAAGGTGAAGTAGATATTGGTCATAGGGAAGGATGGCATAGCTATGTACATTAAAAAAATTGATATACCAAATATTTAACAAGGCAAGAATGACGGGTAGATTATTCTCAAAATTTGCTTCACGAAAATTCTGATCAACAAGGTTTGCGCCTTTTAATAAAGATTTAAAGTTATCCATACCAATGGCGAGAGCAATGGGCAAGCCGATAGCGGACCAAAGTGAAAAACGTCCTCCTACCCAATCCCAAATGGGTAGAATCGTTTGAATTCCCCAAGCCTTAGCTTTTTCAAATTTTGCCGTAATGGCAATAAAATGCATGGTAAGTTTCGATTCATCGCCGCAAGCTTTTAGTAACCATTTTTTTGCTGTAGTGGCATTGCATAAAGTTTCTCTCGTAGTGAAACTTTTTGAGGCAACAATAAACAAAGTGGTTTCAGGACAGAGGTGACGAGTGGTTTCCCAAAAAGCAGAATCATCGATATTTGAAATAAAATGCAGGGTTAATTTGTTTAAGTGGTAAGGAGTTAAGGCAAATGTGGTCATTACCGGTCCGAGATCAGAGCCGCCAATACCTATGTTAACCACATCTGTTATGGGTTTTCCGCTAAAACCCAGCCACGCTTTGTCATGTAATTTTTGGACGATAGCTGTCATCTCATCTAAGGCCTCGTTGACAGCTCTAGTAATGTTTGCACCATCCACTATTAAGGTTGAAGAATTTTGATGTCGAAGCGCTGGATGAAGCGCGGGTCTATTTTCAGTGATGTTGACTTTTCCGCCAGAAAAAAGCTGATCAATTTTATCAGTTAATTTACAAACATCCGCCAGCTTGAAAAGTAGCGGCAAGGTTTTGTCTATAATCCGGTTTTTAGAAAAATCAAACAGCAAATCATTAATCATTAAAGAAAAGCGATCAAACCGGTGTTTATCTTTGATAAATAATTCTCTTAAGTGTGCGCGCTTAATAGCCTCTGCATGTTTACTTAAGCAATCAGTAATTTCTTGATGCGCTAGCATGTCTTTTGAACCTGTAACCAGTAACCAATTTATGAAGTTACCAGTAAACTTCAATCAGCGCCATACTGCTCTTGATATTTTAATATGGCAGAAAGAATTTTTGGGTTATGCCCCTCTGTATTTAAAAAATCAATGACATCTCGGATGCGAACAATAGAGACGGCTTTAATCTGATATTGCTCCTCTATTTCTTTTGTTGCAGAATGAATTGATTTGCCGCGTTCTTCGCGATCGAGAGCCGTAACCATTCCAACTAACTTGGTTGGGTATTTGGCAATTAACGTAGCCGACTCTCGGAAAGTTGTTCCCGAACTCACGACATCATCAATAATTAGGACATGACCTTGAAGAGGGGAGCCGATGAGCTCGCCCCCTTCGCCATAAGCTTTAGCCTCTTTGCGGTTAAAACAAAAAGGAATGGTTAACCCCATTTTTTCGTATAATGCAACACAAACACTGGATAAAATTGGAATACCTTTGTACGCTGGTCCGAACAAAATGTCATACTTAAGACATGACTGCGCAATAGCATCTGCATAGAAATGGCCCAGTTTTGTCAAGGCGGCAGAATTATTAAATTGCCCGGCATTAAAAAAATAAGGACTTGTTCGCCCTGATTTAAGCACGAACTGGCCAAAAAGCAGGGCTTTTTGATCGATTAGAAAGCGGATAAAATCATGTTGATGTTTTTTCATTAAAACTCTTCGTAACTATTTTTTGAGAACACTGATGAGTGATATAAATATTTTAGCTAATTTAAATGCAAAGCAGCAAGAAATTGTGATGGCTCAATTATCTCACTTGGCTGTGATTGCGGGTGCAGGAAGTGGTAAAACTCGGGTACTCGTTCATCGTATCGCCTGGCTGCTTGAACATGAACATATTTCTGCAAATTGCATCCTTGCCGTTACTTTTACTAATAAAGCGGCGAATGAATTAAAATCGCGAGTGGAAAAATTAACGTTTGCACCAGTCAAAACAATGTGGCTTGGAACATTCCACGGTATTGCTCATCGGTTCTTGCGGCTGCATTATAAACAAGCAGGGCTGTCAGAAAGTTTTCAAATTTTAGATGCAGATGATCAGTACCGTATGATTCGCAAAGTACAACAAACACTTAACTTGGATTTTGATAAATGGCCGGTCGCTCAATCGCAAAATTATATTAACAATAAAAAAGAAGCAGGACTTCGCGCAAGAGATGTGATGGCAAACACGCATTTCGATCATATTTTAAAAAAGGTTTATGAAATCTATGAGGGGCAATGTCAGCGTGCTGAGGTAGTGGACTTCGCTGAGCTTTTACTAAGAAGTTATGAGGTGCTTTCTCAAAACGACGCTATTCTTCTTCATTATCGCGATCGGTTTAGACATATATTAGTGGATGAATTTCAAGACACGAACGCAATTCAATACGCCTGGTTAAAGCTGATAGCAGGTAAAGATTCGGTTATCACTATTGTTGGGGATGATGACCAATCTATTTATAGTTGGCGAGGAGCCAAAGTGACAAACGTTGATGAATTTCAACGTGATTTTCCTTGTCAAATCATTCGATTAGAGCAAAATTATCGATCTACTCAAACTATTTTATCAGCAGCAAATGCAGTTATTTCCCATAACCTACGTCGAGTCGGTAAAAACTTATGGACGGAAGGCTTGGATGGGGACTTAATCTCACTCTATATGGCGTTTAATGAACTTGACGAAGCACGATACTTAATCAATCAAATTAAGGAATGGCAGGCAACCGGCGAAAGGTTACAGCAAATGGCTATTCTTTATCGATCGAATGCGCAATCGCGTATCTTAGAAGAAGTGTTAGTCGGCGCCAATATTCCTTATCGCATTTACGGCGGATTGAAATTTTTTGAACGAGCCGAGATCAAAGATGCCTTGGCCTATTTAAAGTTGCTGGCGAATCCTTTGGATGACGCAGCTTTTGAGCGAGCAGTGAATATGCCGCCACGTGGCATTGGGTTGACAACGCTCTCTTTAGTAAGAGAGGAAGCGAATCGCCTAAACATATCGCTTTGGCAAGCAGCGGGAAGCTTGATCCGAGAAAATCGTCTCACCCCGCGTGCTAATCATGCCCTTGATAGTTTCTTGCAACTGATACAAGGATTTCAAGAAGAAACAAAGACGTTACCGCTGTCTGTTATCACTAAACAAGTGATTAGAGAGAGTGGCCTTTTTCTTCATTATCATAAAGATCAGGCAGATAAAGCCCAGTCACGATTAGAAAATCTCGACGAATTAGTACAGGCTACTGCTCAATTTAAACAAGATGAGGCTCTCGTCGCGATTCCTCAACTTCAAGCTTTCTTAAGTTATGTCGCTTTAGAGAGCGGTGAAACACAGGCTGAAGATTATGAAGATAGCGTCCAGCTGATGACATTACACTCTGCCAAAGGGCTGGAATTTAATATTGTATTTTTAGCAGGCATGGAAGAGGGGTTATTCCCTCATAAAATGTCAATTGAAGAGCCAGATAAATTAGAAGAAGAACGCAGGCTCTGTTACGTTGGAATGACACGCGCAAGAAAAAAACTTTATTTAAGTTTTGCTGAGGCAAGGCGGGTATATGGTAATCAAACCTATCGTCACAGGTCTCGTTTTATTGAGGAGATCCCATCTGATTTAATCAAAGAAGTGAGAGTTCGAGCTAAAGTATTCGGCGCTTCCTCTTTTTCTGCCAGTACAAAAGTGATTCATGATACTGGGCTTGATTATCAGCTGGGCGAAAGAGTTGCGCATCGAAACTTTGGAGAAGGCGTGGTCATAAATTATGAAGGACAAGGCGCTAAGGCGCGTGTTCAAGTCAAATTTCAACGGTCTGGAGTAAAGTGGTTGGTAGCAGAACTAGCAAAACTAGAAAAAGTATAACTATTTAGCACAGGATTGAACGTCCAGCGACTTCTAGCATTTGTGCTGAATAGTTATGAGAGAGTCACCTAGTTATTGATAGGCTTAGAAAAAAAATCGTCCAAAAATACCCCGTATGAATCCCAAACCCAATAGTGCGAAGATATCATAAAATAAAAATGTCCATCCAGGCATGCTTAAACCTAAAAAACGCCAATCTACTTTAGCGCATTCTGAAGAGCCAAGGAGCATCGTCTTAATGGCTTGAGAAAAAGGCAAGGTTTTTAACAGGTAGGTGATGCCGGGAACGCAAATTTGTCCAAGCGGATTGGGTTGTCCTTGAAGCCAAAGATGTCTGCCTGCAAACGCCATTCCAAATAATGCAAATAATAATGTCAATGAGCCGTAGATTCGTTGTCCTTTGATGCCGGGATTGTGCAAGGTGGCAACTAAAAAAAGAAAAGCTAATAAACTAAATATGATTCGCTCTAAAACGCAAAGTGGACAAGGTTGCAAGTTGAGTGTGGTTTGTAGGTAATAGGCAAAGATCATTAAGCCGCAACAAATGAAGAAACTGCATAAGTTTATGGTTCGCGGTGTAATAAACTTCATATGTCGCTCCTTAAGCATATCACTTCCTAAAGATAACAATAGCTTAATTACTGCCATTAGCCAAGAATGAATCATTCGTGAATAAATTTTATGCATTAATCTTGTTTCGACTTGCAATAAGTTTCACGGATTAAGCAAGCAGCAATTAATCCAATGCCAAAGGCAATGGGAATGATGGACATCGCTAGCATAAAATCCTGTTTGCCATAATGTGGGATGCCGTCAACAACAAGGTGACTCCATTTCCAACTGATTAATGCGCCAAAAATGGGCTGGGTATTCCTCCCCCCATTACTAACGTCGAAGCCACGCCTTCTGCCGTTCCGATCAAGGCCTTAGGATTGCTTTCTGTAATAAGAGGATAACTAAGTATTTGGGCGCTGGTAAAAAAGCCAAGTCCAAAAAATAAGCTAGCTAGCGCATAAAATGAAAGGTGAGGGATAAGCATGATGCAAAGAATAAATATCAAGGCAAAAATCGCACAGATAATCATTGGGGATCGTCGTCGTCCAATCCGATCAGAAATCCATCCGAGTAGGGGGGAACCTATCATCATTCCGGCAAATATCATTGAAGTAACCAGTGAAGATTGGGTTCGGGTTAAATGATGGATTTGGACCAGATAAAGCCCGCCCCACATTGCGCCTAGGAGGAGGATGGGTAGATTCAA
The DNA here is from genome assembly GCA_963705725.1 of uncultured Gammaproteobacteria bacterium. GTDB lineage: Bacteria > Pseudomonadota > Gammaproteobacteria > UBA6002 > UBA6002 > UBA6002. The sequence goes on along the minus strand of CAVPKM010000005.1, from coordinate 29,567 downwards.
TAATGAAGTATAAAGACCGCCGAGCCAATTTTGCGAGTTTAAAAGTGCGTGTTTTAATTGCGCAATGAATTCGGTGCGGGAAATAGTTTTAATTTTTAAATCCGTGGTCAAGGGGGCGTCATGAACAAAAATAGAGATGACAATCAGTATCACGATGCCCATTAGCCCATCGAGAAATAGCATTTTCCTCCACCCTAGAGAATCGGTAAGTAATGTCATGGGAGTTTGCGCTAACATACCGCCAAACATCGCAATGGTAACAATAAGTCCAACAATCAGGGCTAGGCGTTTAGGAGGAAACCAGCTTACCGCTAATCGAATGCAGCTTATAAAACAAAAAGATCCTCCAAGTCCTGTTATAAATCGACAGATATCGCCTGCCCAAATATGGTGAGTGCATGCAAAAATAAAAGTACAGAGTACAGAAGATCCCATTGCAATTAAAATAATTTTCCGTGTTGAAAATCGATCAAGAATCATTCCTGCAGGGAAAAGAAAGCAGAGTGTCGCGTAAAAATAATTAGCGGACATTTGACCAATGCGTACTGCAGAAAGTGAAAATTCTTGCATCAAGTAAGGCGTAATTGCATTGAACATGTTAACTTGCATAAATTCAAAAAAGAAAAAGAAAGCGGCCGAAATGCAAGTTAGCCACGGCAAATAATTTATACTTCTGAGAGGAGAGGGGTGGGTCACAGCAACGGACGAACGCATCAATACTCCTGTTATATAAATGAAAAATATGAGATTTTAACTTGTTTTTGACGGAATAACTAGTCCCTACGCGCCGGTTAAAAAATCTTTAAATAACTTTTTTGCCTCGCCAAAAGGTGCGAGTAAAAAAATTTGAACAGACATTGAATTAGCTGTTGGTATATCATTAGCTAAAAGGAAGTAAAATGTTAATAAAACAAATTTTTATGTTGTTTCAAGTGTTGTTCGCGTTTTTTGTAGGAGGATTAATCGGTTGGGAGCGTGAACACAAGGGAGCACATGCTGGAATTAGAACTTTTGGGTACATCGCTATGGGTGCTTGTGTTTTTGGCCTCATCTCACAACACGTTCCTCTGCCTGCGGATACTTCGCGCATTGCTTCCCAAGTAGCAATTGGAGTTGGCTTTATAGGGGCTGGCGTTATTTTTCGTGTGGGGGATTATGTAGGGGGGTTGACTACTGCTGCCACACTTTGGTGTACTTCTGCAATTGGCTTGGCTATTGCTTTTGGGATGTATGCCGTAGGTGCTATCACCACCATAATAGTACTTATTTTTTTGCGAATACCCAGCACGAAATTATGGCGAAGAATATCCGCCAAAGGTAACAAAAAAAGAGTATATGATGAAGTTTAAGATGTCTGTATTATGCAAATTATTAATTTATGTGACATTAGCATGCTGTGTATGTAGTCGAGTTTGTGCTCAAAGCATTGAGCAATCATCGATTGCGCCAAGTCAAGCGCCAGTTAATTCGTCTTCTACCCAAGTAGGGGTTTCGCCTGGTGCAGGTACGACAGCTACCCCTCAAATTATTAACAATGGTAAGGGGACAAATGAAGTCATCCAAACCGTGTACTGCCCCATGCCTAATCAGCTGATAAAAACCGGCTTGTATTGGGGAACAAGGACGGGAGGCTGGAAAAGTTATAGTGAGTCTTTTGATCAAAATATTGTGGGCTTTGTTGGGGCGCAATGGGTAGGAATAAATGTAGGTAGAATGATTTGCATTTATAAGGGGAACCAGTCGCTCTCTTTTACTATACCGGTTCAAAATGATACGTTATCCCAAGCTCCACAAGGGGGTTCATGGGGAAAGGATTTGGGAGGATATCGTAATTGTCATTCGACCAATGTGTTAAATTGTCCTTTTATTGTTAAAACAAAACAGGTGAATATGCAGCAGATTTACAAAAGTTTAGATTTCTTCAAGGGGAAACCCGATATACTCAATCAGAATGGCGCATAGACCTAGAAGAGGTTTTTTATCATGTTATTTTTTCTGCCGACCTTCTTAAGGGGCGCGATAGCAGGCTTATTATTGCTTCTCAATATCATCATCATGAGCTTTTTAGTGATTGTGGCTGGGGTTTTTTCCATGATTATGCCCTTTCGTCAAATTAAAAAAGCTTTTACCACCATTCAAAATGACATCGTGACCAGTTTGTGGTCAGATTTTAACTATTTGATTATTAAACTTGTTTCAAAAACACAAATAGAAGTTCAAGGGCAGGCGCCACTGGATTATAACAGTTGGTATTTTGTGATTGCAAACCACTGTTCATGGGCCGATATTCTGATTTTGCAGCATGTTTTTAATAGAAAAATTCGGTTACTAAAGTTTTTTATGAAGCAGGAACTGCTTTGGTCATTGCCGATGGGTGGACTGGCTTGTTGGATGCTCGGATATCCCTTTATGAAAAGATATAGCAAAGGATATCTAAAGAAACATCCGGAAAAAAAAGGTGCGGATCTAGAAGCGGCTAAGACAGCTTGTCGTCTTTTCGAAAATCGTCCTACTACCGTCATTAATTTCTTAGAAGCCACCCGATTTACTCCCGAAAAACAGAAAGCGCGTTCTTCACCCTACAAGCATTTGCTGCGACCTAAAGTTGGCGGAGCCGCCTTGGTGCTTAATGAGTTGCAAAGTCGTATCAAGGAGTTGATTAACGTCACCTTGATATATAGTGATCCCAATCCTTCTTTTTGGCGTTTTATGTCGGGTCAAATAAAAAAAATCACCGTCCACTATACGGTATTGCCACTTGGCGAAGAAAATTTTGGCGATTATTATCATAATGGAGCTTTTAGAAAAAACTTTCAGGCATGGATCAACCGGCTCTGGCAGCAAAAAGATGAAATGATCGAAATAGCCCTTAGCAAGAATTCTTCGTAACTCTGTGAGACATCATGGTGCAAAGCGTTAAAATAGCAACACGTAAAAGCCCATTAGCATTATGGCAATCAAACTTTGTTAGAGAACGACTGGAAGCGCAGCATTCTGGTGTTGAAATAACGCTTCTCAGCATGTTGACTACTGCAGATAAAATGCTGACAACCCCATTGAATAAAATTGGGGGAAAGGGGCTATTTGTTAAAGAGCTGGAAACTGCATTACTTGAACATCGTGCTGATATGGCCGTGCATTCAATTAAAGATATGCCTGCTCTCTTGCCTGAAGGTTTGACATTGGCTGTCATTTGTAAACGAGAAGACCCAAGAGATGCGTTTGTATCAAATCATTATTCCTCCCTCTCAGATTTACCAGCAGGCGCAATTATTGGCACCTCAAGTTTGCGCCGAAAAACGCAATTATTGGCAATGAGGCCCGATTTATTAGTAAAACCCTTGAGGGGAAATGTTAATACGCGACTTGAAAAGCTAGATAAAGAAGAATTTGATGCCATCGTATTGGCTGCTGCAGGACTAAAGCGTCTTGATAAAGAAGAGCAAATCACCTCTTATTTTGATTTAGATGAAATGGTGCCGGCTGCAGGGCAAGGAGCGATTGGCATTGAATGTCGAATAGAAGATAAGAATACGCAAGCACTGGTTCATTTTCTGAATGATGCAGAAACTTCTTATGCTATTTTGGCAGAGCGGGCAATTAATTATCGTCTGGGAGGAAGCTGCCAGTTTCCAATTGCCGCTCATGCAGTGGTGAAACAGGATCGACTGTCTTTAACTGCGGTAGTAGGCGATTTATGTGGAGAGAGGATCATTCGAACCCATAAAAATGGTCCTTTGAGAGAGGCATTAGATATCGCGGAAGAGGCACTTGAAGATTTGATTAAACAAGGTGCTTTGGAATTATTACAAAAGGTGATGAAAGCTGAGTAGTTGCAATTTAATTCAGCCGCTAGATGGCCTATCCGTCATTATTTCCAGACCATTTGCCCAAGGTCAGCAGTTAGCTAATTTAGTTGAGATGCAGGGTGGAACCACGATTTTGCTTCCCGCTTTGGAAATTTCTTTTATTCATTCGCCAGAAATGCAGGTCATTCTACAAACCATCCATGAATATGACGGGGTGATTTTCTTAAGCCAAAATGCAGTGAAAAGTTTTGCACCCTTTATGACATCACACGCTAATGCTAATCAGCGCATTATCGCTATTGGTGCGGCAACCGCTAAGTGTTTAACCAGTTATCAAATAAAAACAGTTGATATGCCGCTTAAATATGATAGCGAGCATTTGCTGATGCTATTAAAACGCGAGCCCTTAGCGGGTAAAAAATTTTTAATTCTATCTGGAGAGGGCGGAAGAAATTATCTTGAAAATGAATTGAAAATAGCGGGTGCAAAAGTTACAAAATTAGCTGTATATCGACGCAAGAAAGCTTTTGGAGATGCGCTTTTTTTGCATCAAGTTGCGTCTATAAAAAATAGTGTGACTATTGTGACCAGCTGCGAGGGTTTTGATGCCCTATTCGAGATGAGCAAGCGACACCTTGTCGATTCATGGCTAACGAGGGAGTTTATCCTCGTGATTAGTGAACGTATTAAAAATTTCATACTTGAAAAGGGGTGGTCATCGAACCAAATCATTATGGCAGAGAATGGAGCTGATCAGACTATTTTAGCGCAGTTAATTAAATGGTATGCTATTGATAAGGCTCAAACCATCACCCCGTCAGCTTGATCAAAGGAAGCGTATGCAAGAATCCAATGAAGAAGAAATTCAGTCGACACCGGTCTTGTTACCTGGACCTCAAAAAAAATGGTCACTCAGTTTGCTGCTCGCTCTAATTGCTTTATTAATTGCGATTTTTTCTTTAGCTGCCTTAGTTTATTTCTATCAGCTATATCAAAAAGAGAATGCGCAGTCTTTAGCAAGATCAAGGCAAGGAGAATTGCTGCTTAGCGCTACAGTTAATAAAATTTATGCTGATCAAAACGAACAGAAAAAAGCAATACAGGAAATTATTGTACAAAATCAAAGAGAAGAAAAAATCTCTGCAATATTGCCTGCTGAGGAAGCGGAATTTTTATTGACTCTTGCTCAATATCACGGGTTATTTGGAGACAATCTTGAGTTGGTTAGTCGTTTAATTTTCGAAGCAGGTCAAAGAATTGAACAGTTGAAAGATTCAAATTTAAATTCTGCAAAGGACAGCATAAATAATCAACTGAAAAACATGAGAGAAAGCAGCCCTAATATTACCTTACTCCTCAAGGAATTATCTTCCCTGAGTGATCAAGCCGCCATGCTTCCTATGTTCCCTGTATCCATCCCTTCAAGCCAAATAAAACCCACCACGCAATTAGCGGGCTGGAAGCAAAAGCTACTCGCTACCCTTCACAGTTTGAAGGGGATCGTTTCAATTCGCCGATTGAAAGAACCTGTTGTTCCGCTACCCTCTGCCGAGCAACAGTTTTATTTAATTGAAAATATTCAATTTCAGTTAACAAAAGCAGAGTGGGCAATCTTGCATAAAAACAATGCGCTCTATCAACAAAGCTTGCAACAAGCTAAAAGACAAATAGAAGTGCATTATGCGAAAAGTCAGGCGGGTGTTCAAATGTTGCAGAAAATTACCGAGTTACAGCGTATCAATCTCGAGTCAACTTTGCCGGATTTGTCGAATATCATCAATTTACTGCGAGCTTTTATTCAAAATCAAATTGTGGCGCATTCCAATGAGGATAACACCATAACAAAATCTGCGATTAGCCAGCCAGCTTCTAGCGGGGTGCCTCAGACAAAGCCTCCAAATCAAATTCCAGTGGGTGGAGCTTTTCCTTCAGCCTCTTCGCCACAGGCATTGCCTTCATGAAACGATTGATATTTTATTTTTTAATCTTAATCGCTTCAATTTGGCTCGGGATTAAAATTTACCAAAATCCGGGATATATGCTCATTTATTATCAACAATGGGCAGTTGAAACCACTATGTGGTTTCTTATCTTGGTGTTGATGCTTGTATTTTTTATTTTGTCGATTCTATTTTATTTAATTAAGGGAATAGTTCGATTTCCAGCACATATTAATGCCTGGTGGCAGGTCCATTCCACGCATAAAGCCATTCGATTGTTAAATAAAGGCTATGTGAATTTTTTAAAGGGGAACTATCGACTTGCTGAAAAAAAACTGACTAAAAGTGCAAAGAATAAAAATCTTGCTTTTGTGAATTATATGATGGCAGCGAAGATTGCTCAGATTCAAAAAATATCTACTAAAAAAAGAGATCATTATCTTGCGTTAGCCAAGCAGCAAAATAAAAAAGAAAGTTATTTGGCAGAAACCAGACATGCAAAATTTTTGCTGGAAGATAAACAAGTCGAATCTGCGTTGACCAAGGTGATTAAACTAAAAGCAGAAAGGCCTAAAGATCCGCAAATCATTAAGCTGCAAGCGCTTTGTTATATTGAGTTAGGAGAGTGGCAGCATTTACAAAAAATTTTAACAGAGTTAAAGAAATTTAATGTATTTGACAGGAATGCTTTTTTAGAAATCGAGCGCGAGACATATTTGCATGCTTTGAGTGATCGTCTTTTTGGTGATTTTTCAGAAATTCAGCGAATATGGAATGGGGTGCCTGCTTATTTAAAAAAAGATGTCAATATATTGATTGCTTATGCCGTTCATCTTGTGCGCTGGAATCGCGAGCAAGAGGCGGAAGGATTAGTTCGGAAAGCCTTAAAAAAGAATGATAACGCTCGCCTGATGGAATATTATGCAACCCTCGGAGCCTCAAATCCTGTTAAACAGGTTGCATTAGGCGAAAAATATCTTAAGAACCATCAGGAAGATGCTGTCTCCCTAAGAGCGATGGGTCTGCTTTGCATGCGAAATCGTTTGTGGGGGCAGGCAAAAGATTATCTTGAGAAAAGCTTAAACTTAGCTGCTTGTCCCAAAGCTTATTCAGCTCTCGGTTTGGTGCATGAAAAACTCGGAGAGGATGAAAAGGCGCTTTATTTTTACCGCAAAGGCTTGCAAGATTTGTTCGCTGAGTAATCTATATCCTTGGTGAATGAATTTACTCTTTATTTAACCTCTCGTCATAAAAAAATTTTAATTTAACAAAAAATAGCAAATTGCTTGCATTTAAAATATCAATATTAAATAATAGTTCCCTAGTTATTAATATAAATTCAGATTGAGAGGCAAGCATGCAAAGTTACGACGAAAGTACTTCTTTAACTCGTCCAAATTCCCAATTTAGGTGTACTGTAAATTCCAATTCTATTAAAGGCTATTTTTGTACAGCCACTGTTGCAGCAACGGTTGGTTTGTTATTGGCTACTGGCTTGTTTTTTAATGATTGGAAAGATGATAATTCTACCAAGCCTGCTCCTTTTCTTCTTACTGGTTCGTCGCTAGGATTTGCAATGGGTTTAATTCTTGCTGTGTTATTAGATCAGTGTGGATTGCCATCTTTAACTGCATCAGATGAACTGGCAAACTCAGTAACAACAGTCACGAGTTTCTCTACTCATGGTGGCATACTTCCATTTATTTTTGCGAAAATAATAGGTAAAAACCCTGAGGTAATGGAATTGCCAGAGAATTCTTATGATTATGATTCTACTTTTGAATTATAAAATCAGGCTCTAACTGCAAGCACATCGCATTTGGCAGCGTGTAAAATAGCATTGGCTGTGGAACCAATCAGTGCTGACATGCTGCCATGACTGTGGCTTCCTACTACAATTAAATCCACATGAAGGGTAGTGGCTAGCTGAATAATTTCCTTCTTAACAGAACCGCTAAGTAAATATTGATCTTCTTCGGCAATATCGTAACTTTTCCCTAGGTTGGTAAGTGCACGTGTCGCTCGGTGCCTGAGCTGCTCTTCCAGGCTAAGGTCAATTGGAATGGAAAATTCTCCCCCACCATAAACAATCGGGGTATATTCTAAAACATGAACCAATGATAGTTTTGCTTGAGACTTCAAGGCAATGTGCCTTGCTGTTTCCCCGATTTTATTTTTTTGATTAGATAAATCAGTGGTTAATAAGAGGTGTCGGTATATTAACATGGTAAGCTCTCCTTGCTTTTCGCTTCTCTTCTCAGTTTCTAAGATCGTTACAGAAATTACTGATTTGGACAAAATGTGATACGGACAATTCTTCGGGGCGCTGGCTAGGGTCAATATTCAATTCTAATAATTGCGCCTTGGTTATTCGATGCTTCAGGGTATTATATAACGTTTTTCGTCTCTGGGAAAAAGCCTCTTTGACTACGCGATAAAAGGTTTGCCAGTTTTTAGCTATTAATTCAGGGGGCTTTGGTGACAGACGAATAAACTGAGACTGTACCTTGGGTGGAGGAGTAAAAGCATGAGGAGGAACTTGGAGTAGCATTTCAGCTTCGCAGTAATACTGCGTCATGACAGATAAACGGCCATATTTTTTAGAGCCAGGACAGGCTGCTAGGCGCTCTCCTACTTCTTTTTGTAGCATAAAATGCATATCCATAATGAAAGTTGTCTGGCTAAGTAAGTGAAATAGCAGAGGGGTAGAAATATTGTAGGGTAAATTGCCAACAATTCGCAGCATATGTTTTTGATTGGTAAATTCGCTTAGCGCAAGATTTAAGGCATCTTGCTCATGAATAATTAACTTTGGCGAATTGTTTGCATTTTTTTTTAGTAAGGGAATCACATCTCGATCCAGCTCAATTGCATCGATACGCTGGACAAGCGCTAGGAGGGGGAAGGTGATTGCCCCAAGCCCAGGACCAATTTCAATTAAATGATCATTTGATTTCGGCGCGATTAAATCAATGATTTGCTGGATAATTGTTTGATCAATTAAAAAATTTTGACCAAATTTTTTTTTTGGTAGGTGGTTCAAAAAAAGCTTATCCTTAATTTATTATTTTGATATAGGCTTCTTTTCTTAGATTTTGTAACCATTCTTTGATTGCATTTTGAGCTTTTTGTTGAAAAGCAAGATTTTTTAGTTCTTTTTCAGTAGGCTTGATCACATCCCCTCTGACTTCAGTGATTTTTAATAAATGAAAGCCGTTGGGCGCTTGAATAGGCGCGCTCACTTCATTAAGTTTCATCATCGCAATGTTGGATTGAAATAAAGCAGGAAATTCGGCTAAGGATCGCCAGCCTAAATCATTTTTTTCAGCTCCCGGGTAGCGAGTTAATAGCGCATCGACATCCTGACTTTTTCGATATTGAGCCGAAAATATTTCTGCATTTTTTTTGTTTTCTGCAATCATGATGGCGGTGGATTTTTCGTTAGCTGGAAAAAGAATATCTATTACATGATAGGTGCTATATTGATTCAATTTATTTTGGTTTGCTTTTAAAAATTCTTTCACATCTTCTGGAGTGAGGGAGACAGTTTTACTGATTTGTTCTTGCTGTAATTTTTGTAAGGTTAATTGTTCCCTTAACTGCTCTTTATATTGGCTCTCCGTCAGTCCAGTTTGTGAAATGGCTTGTTTTAACTGGGCGACAGAAAGCTTATTCGCTATAGCAATATTTGTCATGGCTTGATTGATGTCATTATCTGATATCTTGATATTATTTTTTTTGCAAAGCTGTAACTGTAGATTTTTCGAAATTAAATTATCCAGTGCAATTTTTCTCAGTTCAGCTCTTGCAGGCAAGGGTTGGTTGAGATGTTCCAATTGTTGTGCATATTTGTCTAACTCTTTGTCGAATTCAGATGAGGTAATGGGTTCTTGGTTAACAATGGCAATGATTCTATCTAATTTAATATAATTTCCTTTATTTCCAGGGGCTTGAGCAAGAGTATGGCTGGAGAAAATTGAAAACAAGGTGATGAATAGAAATAATTTTTTTTTCATTGTTTAATCCTTAAAAGTATCACGATAGCCAATAATACTGCTTGCTAGTAGGCCGCCAGGATCACTATTGCCGATATTACCCAAGCCTTTTAATTGCAATTGAATATAAATATTGGTTTGAAAAGTGCCAGTACCATTACTATTTTCAGCGGTAATGATGCGGCTTGCAACAAATCGTAATGCGTAGCAACAACTATCGTATTGCAGACCATAAAAATAAGCTTCAGGGTGGCCATGGCTTAGATTGTAATTAAAGTTGCCCACAGCTTGCCAATGATCATTGAGCTGCCAGGCGGTCGCTAAATTAATACGATTTAAATTATTATTACTACTATTTAATGCGTAAGTCCTCAGTGTATCTCCTTTTCGTACAAAATCATAACCAATATTAAAAATATGTTTACAATCAGGACGATAGTGAAATTGTAAAGAGGTGGTATTTAATCCTTGGTCGATGGGATCGAATCCAGCACCAATGACCATCTCCCAAGGGGTATTAAAAAAATAATTCACTTCGGCCACCAAGGGAGAAAGGCTTTTGTGCGCATAATAATCATGATGAAAGTTGTTGGTTAAACAAACTTCAGGCGGCTTGAGATACAGGGTTTGACCAATGCTGGCACGTAACTTTTGTTCGCCGGTGCAACGATTCAAAAATCGTGAGGTTAGTGCAAAAGAAATTTGGTTAGCATCTCCTAGTCGATCATAGCCAACAAAGCGATTTGTGCGAAACAGTTGGCTAAAACTGAAAGGAGGCAACGTGGTATCAAATAATGGCAAGTGGTTTTGATTATCTTCTGGTACAAAAAGATAAAATAATCGTGGCTCTAAAGTTTGCTTGTAACATGCCGCATCGCGCTCAAAATACAAGCCAGTATCGATATCAAAAACAGGAAGAATGCGACTATTTTGAGTCGGCTGTTTGTTTGTATGATTTAAGTTATAGAAAGTAGTATCAAGCGCTAGCCTTGGGATAAAGAAGCTAGCTGGAAAAATAATAGGAAAATCGATACTCGGTGCTAAATGAATTCGAGTGCAACCCATAAATGTTTGTCCAGTGATGTAGTCGCTGGGTTTAACAAAATTGACGAGTTCACTATCCAGCTGATAATTGAAATGGAAGGGGATTTCTCTATAATCGCTAACCAAGGACAGCTGGGGTAATTTTGAATAAAGATCAAGCACTGGCTGTTGATTGATCGGATGGAGCGTTTGGTAGGTTTGTAGTCGACCAAGAAAGCGCCAATTATCAGAAGCATAATTAATTTCAAGCTGGTTTAATAATTGGTCAATGCTGCTTCGAAAAGGGTTGTAGGCATAATCCTGTAAATAGTAATCATCCGTCACGTAATTAATACTAACATTGCCCCACCAATGATCATTGAAAGTGGTGCTATCAAAAAAAGAAAGCCAGCCTCTGCCATTACTTGAATCTTTAATGCGATCTAAAAAAGGTAGTGTGGTTAAATTAACGCCATAGACAGCTGGCGCGGTTTTTCTAAAATCAGCAAATAATTTATCATAGGGGATGAACTCAACGCTTAAGCAGCCCGTGCTGTTGCAGGTCAGATATCTGAAATGTGATTCAAGTTGAATCCCGCGGCGGTAGATATAATTGGGTATTAAAGTCAGGTCATAGTTAGGTGCCAAATTAAAATAATACGGAATACTAAAATTAAGACCATTGGTGTTAGAATAACTAAAAGTGGGGAATAAAAAACCCGTTTTTCTTTTTTTATCAATGGGAAACGAGAAATAGGGAACCCATAAAATCGGCCATTCGTGCAACAATAAAAAAGCATTAATAGCATTTGCCCAGCCAGCTTCGCGGTCAATATGAATTTTATTTGCCACCACTCGCCAAGTGGGATTGATAGGCGGGCAAGTGGTGTAGCTTGCCCGGGTCAGGCAAATTTCATGTTTTGATTGTCGAACAAAAGTTTCAGCGCTGCCCCAGGCATTAAGTGGCTGATTGTGATGGGGCCGGACTAATCGATAATAAGCCTCTTTCACTTGGACGTATCTATTTTTTAAATCGACGAAAACCTGCTGTGACACGATATGTTTACCGGGTTCATAATAATGAACATTACCAAGTAGTAAAATTTGACTGATTTCATGTAAGGCAGGGTCACGAAATAATAACGCTTTATCCGCTGTCATTTTTCTGCCGGGTTGCGTCACTACCACGTTGCCTTCAAGCTTCGATGTGCCGATGGTAGAAAAAGCCACGGTGTGATCAGCGGTGATGGTGGTTGGAGCAGAATCTAAATCTAGAGGATGAGAGCAGGCAAGAATAATATCTGGCTCGCAATAATAGCCACCGCAAATATTGCTGTGGGTAGGCTTCCAGCCTAATAGCTCTGCAATTTCAGTGGAAGGTAAACCAGGCTGTAAGCGGGGAAGGGCGTATAGCCCCTGATTTGCAAGACTTATCCCCAAAAGTATTAAGGCTAGTATCTTATTATTTAGCAATTGTCGCTCTTTATTATTTTGTAAGATATAAGGTAAGGTAACTATTCCGCACAAATGCTAGAAGTCGCGCTCGCGCATAGCCTAAAATCGATTTTCAAAGAGTATACAATCAAATTTCGGTAACCACTATGCAAAATACAGATGAAAGAAAAGCTTTATTAATACAATGGGTTAAGAGCAAGATGATAGTAGATAATCTATTGCCCATCCCAGGTGATGCGAGTTTTAGAAAATATTTTAGAATACAAAGTCGAGCAAGTTCTTATATTGCTGTCGATTCGCCCCCACATTTAGAAAATAATTTGGCTTTTATTGCGGTTGCAAGCGCATTTTCAGCGCATGGGTTAGCTGTGCCAAAAATTTTATTCAGCGATAAAGAAAAGGGTTTTTTATTATTAAGTGATTTAGGGGACAGCCTATTGCTTAATTGCCTGACTGAAGCGAATGCGGATGAATATTACCGAAGGGCAATGAAAAACTTGCTTAAATTACAATCTTGTCAGGATTTTAAGAATTGGCAATTGCCAGCCTATGATGAACGATTACTGCACTTGGAATTTCTTTGCTTTCAAGAATGGTATTTACAAAAAATGCTGGGCCTGCAGTTAACAGATTCAGAACTGATGTTATTGAGTGAAGTCGATTCGTTATTAATCGCTTCTGCCCTGGGACAGCCGCAAATCTGTGTTCACCGCGATTTCCACTCACGAAACTTAATGGTAATTAATAGAAATCAACTGGGCATTTTGGATTTCCAGGATGCAGTCAAAGGACCGTTGACTTATGACTTGGTCTCATTGCTTCGTGATTGCTATATAAGCTGGCCGGTTGCAAAAGTTCATGATTGGTTAGCGGTTTTTTATGAAATGCTAAAAAGTGAATCCATGTTGCGGCTTCCTTCAAAATCACTTTTTTTGCAATGGTTTGATTGGATGGGTTTACAAAGACATTTAAAAGTTTTGGGCATTTTTTCAAGACTTTACCACCGCGACAAAAAAGATCGGTATTTGAGTGATATTCCGAGAGTTTTAGAATATGTAATGCAGGTGCTAAATAAATATCCCGAATTTTCATCCTTTCAACAATTTATGAAAAGGAACCTAATCGCGTTTCCTTCCAGGGGCGAGGTTACTATAAAATCGATTGAATCCAGCGGCTGATATCTCGCACCTCTTCAGCATTGACTGAATGTGCGAGGTCATATTCATGCCACGTCACGCCATAGCCTAATTTTGTGAGAAGTGCACAGGAAGTTTTGCCAAAATTAAACGGGACGATTGAATCCAAACGGCCATGCGCTAAAAAAATTGGAGTCATTGCATTGATAGCATGGCGTTCAACATTGAGCAAATCAGCGAGAGGCAAATAAGTCGAGAGGCCGATCACTCCTGCCAGTTTGGTAGTTAAGCGCAAGGCAATATGCAGGGCAAGCGCTCCTCCTTGAGAAAACCCACCTAAAATAATTCTGTCGCTTGAAATGCCGCTTTTAATGACGGTATCGATAATATATTCAACAGATTTTTGTGATTTGCGAATGCCTGACTCATCTTGTTTGGCGCTTGCGTCAAGACCTAAAATATCAAACCAAGCGCGCATCGGGTAGCCAGCATTAATAGTCACTGGCTGAATAGGGGCATGCGGAAAAATAAAGCGCACGCCCATTTTTTCTGGTAATTGTAATTGCGAAACAAGACTTTCAAAATCATGCCCGTCAGCGCCTAAACCATGCAGCCATATCACGCAGGAATTCGGTGAATTATTTGTGCTGACTTCGATAAAATTTAAATCGTGCATGTTGGCTCCCTATACTTGATGTAACACTAAATGCTAGCATTAACAATTTTAACGCGAAAGTATAAACTCAGTTCACGAAGGGGTATAGATGTGAAATTAATGATGATAACCCTCCTCCTTCTTATCGTTGGATGTGGCCAAACCGGAAATTTGTGTTTGCCACCACCTTGTAGTCAGACAAATTAAGCAGTAATAATTATGGATTATTTTAATTATCAAAATAAGCAATTATTTGCAGAAGATAAACCCCTCACTGAAATTGCAAAGGAATGGGGTACTCCCACCTATGTGTATTCTCGAGCGACGCTAGAGAGGCATTACCAGGTTTTTGATCGCGCTTTTAATTCCCACCCTCATCGCATTTGCTATGCGGTAAAAGCTAATTCTAATCTTGCGATTTTAAATCTACTGGCTAGGCTTGGTGCAGGCTTCGATATCGTGTCACAAGGAGAACTGGAGCGTGTTATAAAAGCAGGTGGCGCTGCCAACAAAATTATTTTTTCTGGGGTAGGCAAATTAAGAGGTGAAATAGAGCGGGCATTAACCTTGGGGATTGCCTGTTTTAATATTGAATCTACACCAGAGCTGCTAACTTTGAATGAAATAGCAGGCAGCATGAATAAAAAGGCGCCTATTTCCTTGCGTGTCAATCCAGATATCAATGCCAATACCCATCCTTATATTTCAACAGGATTGAAAGAGAATAAATTTGGAGTGGATATTGATGAGGCTTTAGCGTTTTACGCACTTGCTAAAACCTTGCCCCATATAGAGATAAGGGGAGTTGGCTATCATATCGGCTCCCAATTGACAGAGCTTCGTCCTTTTATGGAAGCCTTTGAAAAGGTTTATCAGCTGGTGAGCCTGCTTAAAGATAAAGGATTTAATATTCGTCATCTGGATATTGGCGGTGGGTTAGGGGTGCGTTATGGTGAAGAAACCCCACCTTCTCCTCAAGAATATATCGATGCGATTTTAAGCCAACTTCGTGGCGATGTCCTTGAAATTATTATGGAGCCAGGTCGCGCAATTGTGGCAAATGCAGGAATTTTGCTTACACGTGTTCAGTATTTAAAAATGACGCGTCACAAGAACTTCGCTATCGTAGATGCCGCAATGAATGACCTACTGCGTCCTTCACTTTACAATGCCTATCAAGAAATATTACCCGTTGTACCTCATGAAGGCGTCCCGATGGAGTTTGATATTGTGGGGCCGGTTTGTGAAACATCGGATTTTTTAGGGAAAAGTCGATTATTAACGCTTCAAGACGAAGATTTGCTGGTGATTCGTACAGCTGGAGCCTATGGTTTTACGATGAGTTCAAATTACAACTCCAGGCCAAGAGCTGCTGAAATCCTCGTAGATAAAGATCAAGCCTACTTGGTTCGAAGAAGAGAGCAGATTGAAGAGCTTTTTATGCATGAAAGCTTGTTGCCAGAAGGGTAAGAATGAAAAAAATAACGTTTACCAAAATGCATGGGTTAGGCAATGATTTTATTGTGATTGATGCAACCCAGGAACCCATTGATCTTTCTTTATCGATAATCAAACAGTTATCTAATCGTCGAAGGGGAATTGGATTTGACCAATTATTATTAATCGAGCCATCAAGGCACGAAGGGGTGGATTATCGCTATCGAATATTCAATGCAAATGGGCAAGAGGTAGAGCAATGCGGTAATGGTGCAAGATGTGTTGCGCGTTACCTGTTCACAGAAAAACACCTCACAAAAAAGAAAATTATTTTAGATACCCTTGCGGGACGTCTTGAGGCATTGAATGAGCATGATAATTTGATTACAGTAAATATGGGCAAGCCAAATTTTGTATTTGAAGAGATCCCCTTTATCCGAGAGAGTGCAGGATCGGATAATGAAATAACATTACCAGGGGGAGAGAAGTTAACGCTTAATGTTGTTTCCATGGGAAATCCTCATGCCGTAATTTGCGTGCCAGATATATCTCAGGCGCCTGTTTCACGAATTGGAAAATTACTTCAAATACATCCAGCTTTTCCAAAACAGGTGAATGTTGGCTTTATGGAAATTATTCGCCATGATCAAATTAAACTCCGTGTCTATGAGCGAGGTGTTGATGGCGAAACAGAGGCTTGTGGCAGTGGTGCATGTGCTGCAGTGGCAGTGGGTAAAATGCACAATCAGCTATCATCTACAGTAGAAGTGATCTTGCCGGGTGGGTGTTTATCCGTGACATGGACTTCGCCCGATCAACCGATTTATCTCACCGGTCCAGCTGAAAGCGTATTCAAAGGTGAAATTACGATGCCCTCTATACATAAAATAAAATAATCCGCTATACTTAAAAATTAGTAACTATTTGGCACGTTAGTTAAAGTGGCAAAAACGTTCAGATTTGAGCCAAATTCGAATAGGGACGTTTCAATCCTGTATTGAAAGTTACAAATTATGTGCTGCCGAGGTGGAGGAAATAATGGCAACGACAACGCAAAAAAAATCCAGCACGCTGGGTCCAATAGGGTTCACTCCTTATAAAATAAAAAAAGGGGAGCAATATATGAATGACACTCAGCTAGATCACTTTCGCAATATTTTACGGCTTTTGAAGCAGCAACTCATGGAAGAAGTAGATCACACTGTTCATCATATGCGTGAAGAAGCAGCGATTTATTCTGACCCTATCGATCGCGCAGCGTTGGAAGAAGAGTTTACTTTGGAACTACGCAATCGTAATCGAGAAGGTAAACTCATTCGGAAAATTGAATATAGTTTAGAGCGTATCGATCGTGGCGATTATGGCTTTTGTGAAAGTTGTGGCGCTGAAATTGGTATTCGGCGTCTTGAAGCCAGGCCTACTGCTGAATTATGTATTGATTGTAAAACTTTTGATGAAATTCGTGAGAAACAGACGGGAGACACTTAATTTCCTTGCAAGCACTAACAATTACGGGTTTAAAAAAAACCTATAAAAATGGCCAACTGGCATTAACTGGCATTGATCTTAGCGTGGCTTCTGGTGATTTTTTTGCCCTGCTTGGTCCAAATGGGGCAGGAAAAACCACATTGATTGGAGTTGTGACACATTTAGTCACGAAAGACTCTGGAAAAGTCATGGTATTTGACAAAGACATTGATAAAGATTTGGCAGGTGCTAAATCTTATATTGGTCTCGTGCCGCAAGAGTTTAATTTCTCTATTTTTGAAACAGTGGAAGAGATTGTCGTCAATCAAGCTGGATACTATGGAATTTCACGAACTATCGCGAAGCAACGAGCTAAAAAATATCTCACGCAGCTGGATTTGTGGAAAAAAAGAGATCAGCAAGCAGGGTTTTTATCGGGCGGCATGAAGCGACGATTAATGATTGCTCGAGCGTTGATGCATGAGCCAAAATTATTAATTTTGGATGAGCCCACAGCGGGGGTGGATCTCGAAATCCGTCGATCAATGTGGCGCTTTTTGAAAGAAATAAATAAAAATGGAATCACAATTATTCTTACTACGCATTATCTTGAAGAGGCAGAGCATCTTTGTAAAAATATTGCCATTATTAACCAAGGTAAGATTATAGAAAATACCAGTATCTCCCTCCTCTTAGCAAAACTTCGCGTCGAAACTTTCATTTTATTTCTTAAAAATCCTATTGGAGTATTGCCCCATGTTCCCAATTACCTATTGCGATTGGTGGATAATTGCACACTTGAAGTAGATATTAAGGCTGGCCAGGGCTTAAATGGATTATTTGAGGTGCTATCACGAGAAAATATTTTGGTGCAAAGCATGGAAAATAAAGCAAATCGACTTGAAGAAATGTTTTTATCCATCGTAGGGGAAGAACGTGAATTTTAAAGGTGGGTTGATAGCACTACAAGCCCTTTTACTAAAACAAATATCCCGAGTTTTTCGCGTTTGGACACAAACTATCTTGCCTTCTGCAATTACCATGACGTTGTATTTTGTGATATTTGGTCATTTGATGGGCAGTAGAATTGGAACGCTAGAGGGTTTTCCCTATTCGCAGTATATCGCCCCGGGTTTAATTATGATTTCAATTATCACCAATTCTTATGCGGATGTGACTTTTTCATTTTTTATTACAAAATTTCAGCGAAGTATTGAAGAGTTGTTAGTCTCGCCGATGTCTAATGCGCTCATATTAGCTGGATTTGTCGCAGGTGGCGTGTTTAGAGGTTTAGTAGTCGGTCTTGTTGTGACCTTGATTTCAGCTTTTTTTGCTAAATTTACTATTCATTATCTTTCGGTGATGCTCTTAGTTGCCTTTCTTGCGGCGCTTTTGTTTTCTGTCACGGGGTTTATTAATGCCATTTTTGCTAAAAAATTTGATGATATTGCCATCATTCCAACCTTTGTCTTAACCCCACTGACCTACTTAGGAGGGGTATTTTACTCCATTCACATGTTGCCCAAACCTTGGTGCTTTATTTCTTATGCCAATCCCATTCTTTATATGGTCAGCACCTTCAGGTATGGAGTATTAGGCGTGTGTGACGTCAATATCGGCATTTCATTAAGCATCATTTTGGCAACGATAATCATTTTAATTATCCTTGCGCTATATCTGCTCAAAAAAGGAATCGGTATTCGGGCATAAAAAATAAGATCAAAAGGGAGAGATTCATGTCAGACCATGTTTTCATTAAAGGCTTAGCGCTTGAAGCGGTGATTGGAGTTTATGATCATGAGCGTAAAATTAAACAGCCCCTGAGTCTTGATATCAAATTATATTTTGATATCAGTCATGCTGCAAAAACCGATTCCATCCATGATGCTGTGGATTATGACCTTGTTGCAGATTTTATTAAAAACTATGTGGCAAATAGTCAATTTTATTTATTAGAATCATTGGTTGACAATATTGCCAGGCAGATCCTAGTCAGATTTAATGTGGTCAAAGTAAAGTGCGCTCTTTATAAGCCAAAAGCACTTGATGATGTGGAAACTGTCGGCATTTCAATTACCAGAGTCCAGAATAAGTTGTCTAATCCTTGATGCTTCTTCCTCCATCCACTGTGATAATTTGACCAGTAATATAATTTTGACCATTTAAAAAAAGCACTGCCGCTGCAATATCTTGCGGGAAACCTTGCCGTTTTAAGCAAGTTCTAGCTACAACATACTGTTGAATTTTCTCGTTAAGCGCATTTTCCTCGTTTGGCCATAATATTGCGCCAGGGGCAACCGCATTCACCCTTACCCTAGGCCCAAGTTCTCTTGCCAATGACTTAGTCAGCATGACTAATCCCGCCTTGGCAATTGAATATATCGTGTAATTTTTAAGAGGTCGATCAGCATGAATATCAGTGATATTAATAATATTTCCTTGTGATAGTTTGAGAAAAGGCGCAGCTGCTTGACTAAGAAAAAAAGGTCCTTTTAGATTGCTGCCGAGCAGATCTTCCCATTCCTTTTCTTGGGTTTTCATAATGGGGGTAGGGTAAAAGCTAGAGGCATTATTGACCAATAAATCCAATCGCTGCCAAGCTTCTGTTGAGTGTTGAATTAATGTTTGGCATGCGCTGGTTTTTCTAATATCAAGACCCAGGCTAATGGCGGAATGTTGACGTAGTCGATTTAGCTTTAAACACAGGGCTTCTGCTTCTTGTTTCGAATGGTGATAATGAATCACAACATTCATTCCTTGTTGGTGCAGGGCTGTTGCTATTGCCGCACCAATACGTTTCGCAGCGCCTGTCACCAATGCAACTTTATTTTCACTCATAAGCCACCTATACTCTCCGTATGTTAACTCACATCAAACAAGAAATTCTTGCAAATGGTCCCATTTCTTTTGCGCATTTTATGGAGCAAGTGCTCTATGCGCCAGGGCTAGGATATTATTCTGGAGATCGTCCAAAATTTGGACAATTTGGTGATTTCACCACCGCGCCTGAATTTTCAATATTGTATTCCAATTGTATTGCAAGACAATGCCATCAGGTTCTGGAAAATTCCGGTGAAGCTATCTTAGAGTTTGGTGCAGGTACGGGGGTGATGGCCGCACAAATACTAAAGAAGCTCGAAATCGACAGGGCGTTACCAAAAAAATATTATATTATGGAAGTCAGTCGAAGCTTACAAACTAAACAAAGAGAAACACTGCAGCATCAAGTGCCGCATTTAATTCATTTAGTTGAATGGTTGGCAACGCTCGAGGGTTTAGTGCTGGACGGAGTGGTGATTGCCAATGAAGTCTTAGATGCCTTCCCGATTCATCGTTTTAAATTTCAAGATAACCAGTTATTTGAGTTATTTGTGGATGTGCTGGATGATCAATGCCGCTATGTCCTATTAAAACCTGGGCAAGCAGTTGAGCAATATATAAAAAAATTGAATTTGCCTTATCAAGAAGGGTATGAAAGTGAATGTAACCTGTTACTTTTTGATTGGGTAAAGGCTGTGAGTAAGGTGTTGCGAAAAGGGTTATGTCTCATTATCGATTATGGTTTTCCAAGACATGAGTATTATCATAGCGAACGGAATCAAGGCACGTTAATGTGTCATTATCGGCACCAAGCGCACAGCAATCCCTTGATTCACCTGGGTGAACAGGATATTACTTCTCATATAGATTTTACCGCAGTAGCAGAAGCGGCAATCGCAGCTAACTTTGCGGTAGCAAATTTCACAAACCAAGCAGGGTTTTTAATTTCTTGCGGAATTGCCGAAGAACTCCAAAAACAAGAAGAGAATTATTTTCAGTTAGCGAATCAAATAAAAGTGCTTACCTCTCCCAATGAGATGGGCGAATTATTTAAAGTGATGGCGCTGACGCAAAATATCGACTACCCTTTAATCGGTTTTTCATTACTTGATATTCGCGAAAAACTATCGCGAATATATTGAGTAATCGTATTTAATGTAAGGCTACCGGCATGCGCGAAATTACAACAATTGAATTGACTAAAGAGGATATGGAATTCGCAGCAGGTCACTTCACCATATTTTCTTCCACTCAAAGAGAGCGACTTCATGGTCACAATTTTCGAGTCTCGGCAAAAATCGATGCCAAAATGTCAAAGGATAGAGGAATGGCCTTTGATTATGCCGTTTATAAAGGCATTATCAAAAAACTATGCAAGGAACTCGATAGCTATTTTTTATTACCCACAAAATCACCTTATTTAAAAATTGAAGAAGATGGGGAATATTGTTATGCCTATTTTCATGAGGATAAAATTCCTTTTTTAAAGAAGGACGTGTTGTTGTTGCCGCTAAGGAACATTAGCGTAGAAGAGCTCGCTAGATGGTTTGTAGAAAAAATGGTAGCTGATGAACTTTCGATTGAAAAGTATGAAGTCGTGGGCATCTACGTGCAAGTTTTCTCCGGCCCTGGTCAAAGTGCTTGTGCAAGTTGGCGTAAATCCTTAGAACAATGATAAAGAGGCGCGACTTTCTGTGGATACTAGGGCATTGGATGTCACTTTTGATGCCAAGTCAGGGTTTGCATTTCTATTAATCTTGAACGGGTTCTGGCAAATTCAATTAGCATACGGCCGCAAAAATAAATTTGTTTTATAGATGTTTCGGCCGAAATAATGAGTTTTGTATTTGCATCATAAAGCACATCAATGAGTTCGATAAAAGAACGGATTAAATCATTTTGTTCAGGTTTAATTTGCAAAAGATTGCTGATTAGTAACATCTTGTATTGGCCTGCGATGGCAAGATAATCATCTTTACATCTTGGTACTCCACAAATATCTTTAAATTCAAGCCACATAATATTATGGGTTCTTTTTTTTATGGTTATATGGCGACCGTATAAGATAATCGGATCTTGACTGACCAAGGCTAACCCAGCAGCTTGAATAAATTTTTGCTCAAGTTTAGCTTCAGTCGCTTTATTTAGTGGAGAGTAATAAAAAGTATTTTCTTTAAAATTTTTAAGACGATAATCACGGTCGGTGGTAATTTCTATCACTTTTGAATGCGTCTTGATCAAAGCAATGGCAGGAAGAAAGCTTTCTCGTTGTAATCCTTTTAAATAAAGGTTGTCTGGTGCAGTATTGCTGGTGAAGATAATGCAGATAGATTGCTGATAAAGGGCTTTAAAAAGACCAGTGAGCAGCATGGCATCGGCAATGTCATTTACTAATAATTCGTCAAAACAGATGACGGAAACTTCACTTGCCAGTTTTTTTGCAATACTTTCTAATGGGTTGGGCTTGCCTTGTAACATTTTTAGCTGCTGCTGGATCATTTGCATAAATTTAAAAAAGTGTATTCGTAGCTTACGATTTCCAGGCAAGCAATAATAAAAACAATCCATCAGGAAGGTTTTTCCTCTTCCGACTGCTCCCCATAAGTACAACCCGCTGATAGGCGGTGGTTTTTTGAGGCTAAATCGATTTAATAATCCCGTCTTTGTTTGCTGGGTTAATTTATTAAATACGATCTGCAGCTCACTAATCACTGCTGCCTGTTGCTCGTCAGGTAAAATCTGATCAGTTTCAATGAGCCGGCGATAATATTCTAGAGGTATCATAATATCAGCATCATAACGAGTGGCTCACTCAGAGCCAAGCGCGCTTTCAGCTTGACTTTGCAGAAGAGGCTCAAACATTGGAGCAAAAAGGTTAGCAGTTGCGGGTGAATGTTGTTTGAGCGCTTTTAGCAATACTGACTGTTGGTCAGCCGAACCATATTTTTTGACACTTTGAATGCAATTTTCTAATTTTGATAAATCTTCTTCTGTTAAATGCTTAGATGAGGCAAGTTGTATTGCCTGCACTAAGGCGCAAGAAATTTTTTGGGTGACATGCACAATAAGATTATTTTCGACGCGATATTGTGACAGATAGTTTTTAAGATGCTGGTAAAATTCATCGACTCCAGAATGCTCAGCCGCCGTACGCTGTGTTTTTTCTGTCCAATACTCAATATCTTGAATAACGCGATAGGCTTTATTGTAGAGAATGACATCATTATCAAATTTCAGTGATTTTCTTTTAATCCCCAAATTAATGATAATTTTTTCGCGCTCGGTAGTTGAAACATAACGTCGAAGAAGGCGTTTATAATCATTTAATAATTTTAAAATATACTTAGAGAAGGTAGACATTTTAGGTACTCGCTGTGTCTTATTAACTTAACATAAGGAAAAGTATAAGCGCATAACCTTAATTAAATATTAAATATAGAATTTTTTTGTGAAATTCCTTGGTAGAAAAACCTGAGATAGACAGAGAGTGGCTCAAATGGAGTATTGAGGCTTGCAATGTGTTTCATGGATGATGAAGAGGCTACTAAAAATGCCAATAAGAGAACAAAGTGGTAGGAGTATAAGTGCCATACGATAATCAGCTAAAGAATAAAAATGTAAACCATTGATGATTGTCCCATCCCAGCGAGCATTTAAGACAAATCCTACCAGCGGTTGGAATAAGACTCCTCCTAAAATAACGGCCATATTATTAAAGCCAACGGCTGTGCCGGCGACAGATAATGGATTGTTGTCTTGAACCACACCAAACGTCACAGATTGAGAAGAGGCAGCAAATCCAAATAAAAATAAAGCGACATACATGAAAGACCAAGGTAGGTGAGGAATATAAAGTATGAAAAGTGACGAAATTAAACCGAAAATTGCGCAAATTAACAGTGGAAGTTTACGGTTAGCGATTTTATTTGACCACCAGCCTACCAGCGGACTGCCCACTGCAATTCCGATCCAGACAATCGCCACTCCGGTGGCGGCAGTTGTCACGCTGGTATTATAAAAAAGTTTAAGGTAGGGAATGCCCCATAAATCTGCAAAAATAGAAATGGGTGCCCAACAGGAGAAGGCGTAAAGCCCTACCGACCAAGTTTGTGGGTTTTTTAAAATTTTTAGCAAGCGCTGAATTTCAGTATTAGTGGCGGCAGTGGGATGAGAATGGATGTTTTCAGAATTTTCGGGTCTGTCGCGAATAACTAGCCAAAATAAGATAGCAATGACCCCGCCAATGGCGGCTGACCAAAACATCGTGTTTCGCCAGCCAATATGCTCAACGATAACAGCAACGGGTGCTTCTCCTACAATTGCTCCAATGCACCCCATGAGCTGAATTAATCCTACTATTAATGCAAAATAACGCGGGGCAAACCAGCGAGAAGCGAGTACCAACGCGCCAACAAAAGCAAAGGCGGAAACAAGTCCAATGAACAACCGGGCAAACGAGGCGATAATAGCGCTATTAGTTAAACCAAATGCTAGTGCTCCAATCGCACAAACTCCCATGGATAAAGTTAATAAAACACGGGGTCCATAGCGATCCAGCAATAAGCCAGCCGGAATTTGCATGGGGGTATAGCCGTAATAAAAAAAAGCGCTTAAGACCCCAAGTCCTCCTGCGTCAATTTGAAAGCTTCGCATGAGTTCATCTGTCATGGCGCTTGGCATGACTCGAAGGAAAAATTCATAAACATAAAAAAAAGCGCCAACACCACAAACTAAGAAGGGTAGATAGCCTGCTCGAGAAAAGCTGATTCCGCGCATTCAAGGCATCCATTTTTTGAGTATTAAGCAGACCATTATATAGCAATCTTTTATTTGAAAGTAGTTAATATGCAGTGTTAGAGTGAATCTAAATAATTAGGAATAAAAGTGAAAAAGATTCTTATCTGGAAAGATCCAATGACTTACACCCGCCAGGATTTAAATGGGGAATGGGCCAAATGGCTATGTTATTGTGGTTCCTTTACTGAAAAAGTCCGCGCATTTAGTACCAGCACTTCTCCGCTTACTATTCAGATAATAAAAGAAGGAGTAGGGCTTGCTAAAGATGGCATTGATGCTTTTTTTGATTGTCGGTATTTTTTCTTTAGAGAAATTCTAATTTATCTTGGCAATCGTAAATTGATGTTCGCGAGAAGTGTTATGCCAAAAACAGCGAGTTGGCAATACAAAAAAAAATTTCGGGGCTTGGGTAGCCGACCTTTGGGTGAAATGTTATTTGCAAGGCAGGGTCTCATTCGAAAAGAATTGAAAATAGCAAAAATTTCATCTGATTATCCTGAGTTTGGCTTGATAGCCAATAACGAAAACAATCACACCTCATTCATTTGGGCCAGACAATCCATTTTTACAAAAGAAAAAAATATTCTGTTGTTAACTGAGTATTTTTCACCGTTATTCATTCGGTATCTTTATGAAAAATAAATTTAAAATAAAAACTTGCTTCAAGCTTATGCGCCTTGATAAACCAATTGGTAGCTTATTATTGCTCTGGCCCACTTGGTGGGCGCTTTGGGTAGCTGCGCGTGGGTTTCCGGGTTGGAAGAATTTGGTGGTTTTTACATTGGGCGTCGTTGTTATGCGTTCTGCGGGTTGTGTGATAAATGACATCGCTGATCAAAAATTCGATAGACAAGTATGGCGAACAAAAAAAAGACCATTAGCTGCGGGTGAAATGAGCTTAAGGTCAGCTTGGATCTTATTTATATTGCTTGATTTCATCGGGCTGATTTTAGTTTTGCAACTGAATGCTCGCACAGTAGCACTTTCAGTTATTGCCTTGCTGCTTGCGATACTCTATCCCTTCACCAAAAGAATAACTTATCTTCCCCAGCTATTTCTAGGCGCAGCTTTTGCCTGGTCTGTACCAATGGCCTTCATGGCTGTTAATGGGTACTTGCCGGCTATCTCCGGCCTGTTGTTTATGATTGCAGTACTTTGGCCAATTGCTTATGACACAATTTATGCCTTAATGGATAAGGAGGATGATTTAAAGGTTGGAATCAAATCCACTGCAATTTTATTTAAGCAATACAATATGCAAATGATTTTTGCCATACAACTGCTTGTGTTGATCGGATTAATTACGCTTGGAAAAATTTTGCACTTTAATGTTTATTTTTTTATCGCAGTAATCGTTGCGCTAGGGCTAAGTTTGTATCAAATGAAATTAATTAGCAGGCAAGGGATTAAAGATTACTATCAGGCTTTTTATAATAATCATTGGTTTGGTCTAGTGATATTTATTGGATTGTTAATTCAAGGATGGGCCTAGCGCACCCTTTGCACTCGCTTCACCCCTAAACCTCATTTGCGTTAAGTTCAATTGACAAATGAAAGAGAATAAAGGTAGGATGAGCGCCAATGGAAATGTAATAATATCAAAAGGGAAAACATAACTACTTGCCCCTAGAAGCGGACGTCTTAGCCAACAAATTATCTTAGGTGTGAGCAGATACGGGAAAACATAATATTGTAGCTTTGAAGGGTATAGCAGGGATGCTGAACAGTGTTAGCTACTTTCGTAAAATTTCACCCGTTACTATATCGTGTAATTCTGTCGGTTTATTCAAACTCCCAACCCTTCCTTCTAGAATCATGTCGATTTCATCATTAAAATACTCCATGACCTTGCTTGAAGTTTTTGCAGGTGGTTGACCTGATTTATTAGCACTGGTTGAAACGATAGGTTTGTTGAAAAGTTTACATAGGCTTTGTGCTAAAGGAAAGGTCGTTAAACGGATAGCAATTTTGGAGTGTTTGCCTGTAACCCATTTTAATGCGTGCTCACTCGCCGGCAATAACCAGGTGATGGGCTTTTGTGTTTCATTGATTAAGCATTGATATTGAAATTCTGTTAAGGGGGAAATCAAATCCTGGATTTGCTCATAATGGCTTGCCAGTAAGATGAGCCCCTTATCTCTATCTCGTTGTTTTAAAGCAATTAATCGAGAGACGGCCTGTTCGTTGTAAGGGTCGCAGCCAAGTCCATAAACCCCTTCGGTAGGGTAGGCGATAATTTTTCCGGCCATTAAAAATTGAACAGCTTGAGAAATATCCTCAGATAAAATCAAATTACAATTCACCGAGTTGTTCATTTTTAGCTTGTATTGCTGCAATATTATCTTTCCTTTCTTGCCAGAGTGCTTTTGCTAACTCATCATCATTGAGTGCAAGCATTTCTGCTGCTAAGTAACCCGCATTCTTAGCGCCAGGTTTGCCGATTGCAACCGTTGCAACAGGAATCCCTCCGGGCATTTGTACCGTGGACAATAAGGCATCAAGACCATTTAAACCGCCGGCATCCATCGGTACGCCAATGACTGGTTTTGTAGTGTGGGCAGCAATAAATCCGGCTAAATGCGCGGCTAAGCCTGCTGCAGCAATAAAAATCGAACAGCCCCTTTCTTCTGCATGATAAATATATTCTTGAGTTTGCTTAGGAGTTCGATGAGCAGAAGCAATTTTCACTTCAAAAGAAATATTAAACTTTTTTAAAATTTCAACAGTAGACTTCATGGTTTCTAAATCAGAGTCAGATCCCATTAAAATTGCAACAAATTTGCTTTTCATAATTTTTTCGCCTTCATTCTTGATAAGGTTCTGAAAACCCACATTCTTTTTGCGGGCAGACTTTTTCAGTTCCGCGTTTTTTGGTAGTTTTGATCGTGAGGATTGGCCACTGGCACTTAGGACAAGATTCGGAAATCGGTTCATTCCAAACGGCATATTTGCATTTTGGATAAGTGGAACAAGAATAAAAATATTTGCCGTAACGACTTTTACGCTTGAGTAAATGACCTTGATGGCAGATAGGACAGTCAATGCCAGTATCCGCTGGTTTCTCTATTGGTTCCATATGCTTGCAGGTTGGGTAGTTACTGCAGCCAATGAATTTACCATATTTACCGTACTTAATGACTAAATGGGAGTGGCATTCTGGGCATTCAGCGCCTTCTACCTTTTCAACTTCCGCTGCTGATTCTTCTAATCCTCGCGTATAGTCGCAATCCGGATAACCTGAGCAACCAATGAAAGTCCCTCTCTTACCCAAGCGTTTAGTCAAAGGTTTATGACACTTAGGGCAATTTTCACCAATTTCTTCTTGAGTGACATCTTTTCTTTTAACATTTTCTTCTGTAACAAGAATCAGTTCTTTGAACGGCACCCAAAATTCCTCGAGCATCGGTACCCACTCTTTTTCTCCGCGAGAGACAGCATCGAGTTCGTCTTCCATTTTAGCCGTAAAATCATAATCCACATATTGAGAAAAGTAGGTAGTTAAAAATTTATTAACTATACTGCCCACGTCAGTTGGTTTGAATCGTTTTTGTTCAAGGACGACATATTCACGGTTTTTAATGGTGTAGATAATGTTTGCATAGGTAGAAGGTCTGCCAATGCCATATTCTTCCAATGCCTTGACTAAAGAGGCTTCCGTATACCTAGGTGGTGGTTCGGTAAAATGTTGCAATGAGTTGAGCTTAACTAGCTGAATAATATCCCCTTTCTCTAAAACGGGGAGCAATTTTTCATCGCCATCTTCTTTTTTGGCATCATCAATGCCTTCCTGGTAAATTTTAATAAAACCCGGATTGGTAATAGTTGAACCATTTGCTCGAAATAAATTATCGGTATTTGAGACAGCTAAATTAACAGCAACCGTATCAATAGTAGCGTGAATCATTTGGCAAGCAACTGTGCGCTTCCAGATTAAATCATATAATCGGTATTGCTCATCTGTTAAATGCCTTTTAATGTCATCCGGTAGATATTGGATTGAAGTAGGTCGAATTGCTTCATGTGCTTCTTGTGCATTTTTAGCCTTTGTTTGATAAAAACGAGGGCTATCTGGGATATTTTCTTCCCCATATTTTTGAGTAATCAGCTCCCTGATCTCAGTGATTGCTTCACTGGCAAGGTTAACAGAGTCGGTACGCATGTAGGTGATTAAACCGAGTGAACCTTCGGTTCCCAGATCAATGCCCTCATATAATTGCTGGGCGACACGCATGGTCCGGTAGGTGGTAAAACCTAATTTTCGAGCAGCTTCCTGCTGTAGTGTCGAGGTAATGAAGGGCGGAGCAGGATTGCGTTTGCGTTGTTTTTTATCGATATTGACGACGATTAACTCGCCTTTTGCTGCTTCTTTTAATGTATTTTCAATACCATGTGCTTGTTTATCGGCGGTGATTGAAAATTGTGATAACTTCTTCCCTTGGTAAGAGATTAATTTTGCACGAAAATGCTGATCCTTTGCGCTACAGTCTGCTTCAATTGTCCAATATTCCCTTGGCTCAAAACGAAGGATTTCAGCTTCTCGTTCAACAATTAATCGTAAAGCAGGACTTTGAACTCTTCCCGCAGAAAGTCCAGGACGTATTTTTTTCCATAACAAGGGCGATAGATTGAAACCAACGAGAAAGTCCAGGGCGCGCCTTGCCTGTTGAGCATGCACTAAATCCAGAGAGATTTCTCGAGGATGAATAATCGCATCCTGGATTGCATTTTTAGTAATTTCATGAAAAACCACTCGAAAAATTGATTTAGAATTAAGCGCGTGCTCTTCTTTCATCGATTCCACAATATGCCAAGAAATAGCTTCCCCTTCGCGGTCGGGGTCAGTGGCAAGATATAAAGTCTTTGCTTTTTTGAGAGCTTTTGCGATAGCTCGGAGATGCTTTTCATTTTTTTCAACAATTTCATATTTTAAAGCAAAATTATGAGCGGTATCGACAGCTCCTTCCTTAGGCACAAGATCGCGAACATGGCCATAGGAAGCGAGTACATCAAAATTTTGTCCCAAATATTTTTTT
>CAVPKM010000004.1:0-24563 GCA_963705725.1 uncultured Gammaproteobacteria bacterium | reverse complement strand
ATAATTTGTGCATCAAGTGGGCTAAGTAGCGACTTAAGTGCTTGGCAAGCAAGAAGCTCTCCTTGCAAGGTGCAAAAAGTGTTTTTGAAATGTTGATAATCCCTTTCCGGATGACTAAAACTTTTTATAGGATGCAAGCTGGCTAGGGAAAGCGCATCCTGCTTAAGTGGTAATAGAATTTCGTGAGAGAAAGAACCGCTGCAATGAAACACTATCTGACAGGAATCCATTATTTCTAATGATTTTAATGAAAGTATGGCTTCCTGCAATTGGTCATCATTAACCGCAAGCATGACAATATCTACTGCCAAAAGTTCTTGATAATCTGTAATCGCTTTTCCAGCGCCGATAAAGGCGACAGCATCCCAGGCATGTGACTTTGTGCGGCAAAGCACATCTTGTATGCGGCAACAGCTATTCTGCTGTAGCAATTTCCCTAATGTTTTTCCAACCTTTCCAGCGCCAATAATTGACAAGGTTTTCATCGCGTAACCAGTATATTGTCAATTAAACGGGTTTTTCCAAGCCACGCGGCAATTAAAACGACCAGCTCTTTATCATCTGGTGTGGCTAAATTGAGTGTGTCTTTTTGGCAAAGACACAGATAATCGATCCGAAATTGGTTGGCAGTCAGAAACTTAATCGCTTCTTGGGTAATTTTTTCCTGAGTAGTGTAATTTCTGGATATTTTATTGGAAACTTCAGTTAGTGCTTGATAAATTAAATTGGCCTTTTTTCTTTCCACTGAATTTAAGTATTGGTTGCGTGAACTTAAGGCTAGACCATCTTCTTCCCGAATTGTGGGTAAAGAAATAATTTCAACCGTCATATCTAAATCGACGACCATTTTTTTAATAATATGCAGTTGTTGAAAATCTTTTTCTCCAAAAATGGCGAAATCCGGTTGAATGAGATTAAATAATTTGGTAACGACTGTCGTCACCCCTGTGAAGAAATTCGGTCTAAATTGTCCGCAATATTGATTCGCTATTTCGCCTACATGAATTTGGGTTTGAGCTGCGACATTGTGATATAACGCTTCAATCGTCGGGGTGAAAACATAATCTACGTTTAAAGACGCCAATTTTTCTAAGTCATTTTCTAAAGTTCTTGGATAACTAGAGAAATCTTCATTGGGTCCGAATTGTAAGGGATTGACAAAAATACTAACAATAACAATCTCTCCATATTTTTTAGCATGTCGAATCAAGGCAAGATGGCCTTCGTGCAAGTTGCCCATGGTAGGGACCAGCGCTATTTTCTTTTTATGCTTATATTTGCTCACAATGGAAAGTATGGTTTTTTTTGAGCTTATGGTGTTCATTGGAAACTATGCTCAAGGGTAGGAAAAGTATGTTGCTGAACAGCCAGCACATAGCGTTGAATCGCTTCTTGAATATTACCATTGGCTTCTATCAAAAAATTTTTGACAAATTTTGCTGTTTTTCCGGGGGTGAGGCCCAGTATATCGTAGACAACTAGTACCTGGCCATCACAACTTGGCCCCGCACCAATGCCTATCACAGGAATAGCAACTGAAGCGGCTATTTTTGCGGCAAGTGGGTAAGGAATGCATTCTACAACCAGCATGTTAGCGCCAGCTTGTTCGAGACTAATCGCGGTATTGAGCAATGTATGGGCTTGTTCTTCATTTTTTCCCTGAATCTTATAGCCTCCCAATAAATGGATAAACTGAGGAGTTAGACCGATATGAGCACAGACAGGAATGCCGCGCTTGGTCAAAAAATGAATGGTTTCAGTTAAGCATTCATTTCCTTCAATTTTAACAATTTCTGCGCCCGATTGAAAAAGCACCTTTGCAGCATGGGCCGCTTTATCATGCGTGTAATAGGACATGAAAGGCATATCTGACATCAAGATTGAACTATGATTTCCTTTTGCAACACAGCGTGTATGATAGGCCATCTCTTCAAGGCTAACTGAAATGGTTGTCGACTCTCCCTTAATTGTCATGCCTAAGGAGTCGCCAACAAATAAGATATCAACGCCAGCCTGGCTAGCATGATGCGCAAAACAAGCATCATAAATCGTTAACATCGTAATTTTTTTTTGTTCTTTTTTCATTGTAATTAATTGTGGTAAAGCTAAGCGACGCATAGGTACTCCAGATCACTATAATTCTTATGAATATTCGCATACAATTGTGCATATCATAATGAAAAGTTTTAATCATGACCAATTTATTGAACAAAAATATATTAATCGGTATCACCGGAAGTATTGCCGCTTACAAGACTCAAGAACTCATTCGTTTATTGCGTGCAGAAGGGGCAAATATAAAAGTTGTCATGACAGCGAGTGCTACGCAATTCGTTTCGGTGTTAACACTGCAGGCGTTATCTTTAAATCCTGTTCACACGGATTTACTCGATGCCGAAAGTGAAGCAAGAATGTCTCATATCAGCCTAGCAAAATGGGCAGATTTACTTTTAGTGGTTCCAGCGACGGCTTGCATAATGAGCAAATTTGCAACCGGTTTGGCGGATGACTTATTAAGTACCTTATATCTGGCAACTCATGCCCAGGTGGTAATAGTGCCAGCTATGAATCGGCAGATGTGGCAACATGTTGCAACAGTCCATAATAAAGAACTATTGCAAGCACGCCATATAGATTTTCTGGGTCCAGACTTTGGAGAGCAGGCTTGTGGTGATGTGGGTTTAGGACGCATGATGGAGCCAAAAACTATTGTCCAGCATCTTGAGAATTTCTTTGCTCCAAAGCTAATGGCGGGCATGCATTGTTTAATCACTGCTGGGCCGACTCGAGAGCCAATTGATCCTGTTCGTTATCTCAGCAATCATAGCTCCGGAAAGATGGGCTATGCACTTGCAGAAAGCGCAAAAAAACTAGGTGCTAAGGTGACATTAATTTCAGGCCCTACCGCCTTGCCTGTCCCTTATGGCGTGGAATGTATAAATATCTTAACAGCTGATGACATGTATCAAGCGGTGATGGAAAGCATTAAGGATTGTCAGATTTTTATAGCGGCTGCTGCAGTAGGTGACTTTAAACCCGCATTCATTTCAGAGCAAAAAATTAAAAAGTCTTCTTTGCCAGCGATGGAGTTAGTTGAAAATAGGGATATTTTGCGAGCAGTCAGCCAATTGCCTGATGCTCCTTTTTTAGTAGGTTTTGCTGCTGAAACCGAAAATCTTCTTGCTTATGCAAAAGAAAAATTAGAGCAAAAAAATCTCGATATGATCATCGCTAATGAAGTGGGTCAGGCAGGGTTTGGCTTTGAAAGTGATGAGAATAAGGTTCTTATATTAAATAAAGCCCAAGATTTAATTGAATTACCACTTTCACCTAAAAAGGAACTAGCTGAACAAATTTTAGCCTTAGTTTATCAGCGATATTGTTCGCAATGCACGGTCTAATATCCCTTGCTCAATAGTTACTATTTTTTAGTAGACAAACCAATAAATAGCACCCATAATTGCCCGCTTTGCGTATTTAGGTGATTTAAAGTGACGTCATTGAGGGTTAGGTGATGAATGAAAATATCATCGAAGTGAGGGGTGTCAGTAAGCATTTCCATAA
Source organism: uncultured Gammaproteobacteria bacterium (assembly GCA_963705725.1). Lineage (GTDB taxonomy): Bacteria > Pseudomonadota > Gammaproteobacteria > UBA6002 > UBA6002 > UBA6002. Next base: position 20,999 of record CAVPKM010000004.1, on the reverse strand, counting down.
TCATCTGGTACTAGATGAAATCAATCTTCAAATCAAAAACGGGGAGTTTTTAACGCTGCTTGGCCCTTCTGGCTGCGGTAAAACCACCCTTCTTCGGTTACTTGCAGGCTTTGAAGTGCCTGATAAAGGATCAATTTGGTTAAAACAAAAAGAAGTCACTCATACCCCTCCTGAAATACGTCATGTTAATATGGTATTTCAAAGCTACGCCCTTTTTCCACATATGACAGTGGCGCAAAACGTTGCATTTGGTTTGCGCTGTCAAAAAATGCCAGCAAATCTCATTACAGAAAAAGTCAACGAAGCATTAGCAATGGTAAAATTAGATATTTTTGCTTCTCGTAAACCTGCCCAATTAAGTGGGGGACAGCAGCAGCGAGTAGCAATTGCTAGGGCAGTGATCAATCAACCCTTGGTTTTATTATTAGATGAGCCATTTAGTGCGCTGGATTATAGTTTACGAAAAACCATGCGTATTGAATTAAAAGAATTGCAACGCCGGCTAGGGATTACATTTGTATTTGTTACGCATGATCAAGAAGAAGCCTTATCCATGTCAGATCGAATCGTAGTGATGAATCAAGGGCAAATTGAACAAATGGGCACCCCGCGTGATGTTTACGAAGAGCCGAAAAATATTTTCGTAGCAAAATTCATTGGCGAAGCCAATATTTTTGAAACAAAAATTACAAAGAGTAATCCTCAAGAGGTGGAAGTAGCGATTGAAAATAAAAATTTTCATTGTCAAAACAAAAAGCAATTAGAAAGTGATCAATTTATTCATGTTATTGTACGCCCGGAAGATATTCGCGTCTGGCAACAGCGAGAAGTCACAGATTCAAGTCAGATGTTGCCTGGAAGGGTCGAGCAAGTTATTTATAAGGGCAGCACAGTCGACCTAATTGTACGCTTAGAAAGTGGTAAGCTTATTGCCGCTAGTGAATTTTTTGATGAAGATGATGAAAAGCTAGAGTATGCAGTGGGTGAAAAAGTTTTTGTTCATTGGGCATCAGGCTGGGAGGTATTAATACCCTATGATTAAGTCTAATATATTTAGAATTTTTTCAATTGGCTTGATTTGGGTATGGCTAATGCTTTTTGCGCTCATTCCTTTTTCCGTAGTATTCATGGTCAGCTTCTTGCATCCAAACTCCATGACTCTAGTGAGTTTGCCAATTACAATAAGTAGTTATCAGCATTTGTTTAATCATGCTTATTTGCGTATATTTTTAAAATCATTTGAAATAGCCGGCGCCAGTACCTTCCTTTGTTTAGTCATTGCTTATCCCTTTGCCTATGCAATTGCGCAAACTAAATTAAAATATCGAGCGCTCTTGCTATTGTTGGTGATTATACCGTTTTGGACAAGCTCCTTAATTCGCACGTATGCTATTTTGGCTGTTCTCAAAACAAAGGGGTTGCTTAACCATATTTTGCTTGCAATCGGCCTCATTCATCAGCCTTTGCAGTTACTTTATACCGATGCCGCTGTTTTTATTGGCCTAGTTTATGACTTATTACCGTTTATGATTCTTCCCTTATATTCGAATATTGAGAAACTTGATCACACTTTAATCGATGCGGCGAGAGATTTGGGCGCGAAAAAGCTGATAATTTTTTTCCGGATAATTTTACCCTTAACCATGCCTGGTATTATAGCTGGCATCATTTTAGTCTTTTTACCCGCCATGACTTTATTTTTTATTCCTGTGATGCTAGGCGGCGCTAAGGGGATGCTGCTTGGTAACTTGATTCAAAACCAATTTTTGACAATGAATGATTGGCCAATGGGATCTGCCACCAGTATTTGCCTGTTGCTGATTATGGGTATATTGATGGCAATTTATTGGCGTTATTCAAAAACTGAGAAAAGGCAGGATCTCGTTTGAATAAAGTCACGAAATATCTTTACATGTCACTTGTATACGCTTTTTTGTATATTCCCATTTTCGTGGTCATGATTTATTCCTTCAATCGTGCTTCCCATTCCTTGATATGGCATGGATTTACATTAAACTGGTATAAAGAACTTTTTTCGGATGCGGATTTATTAATCGTTGCTTGGCATTCGTTATTGATTGGCGTTTTGGCTGCTTCTATCGCAACTTTTATGGCCATTTTGGCTGCAAATAGTCTTTATCGCTATCAATTTGCCGGCAAAAAATGTATGCATGGGCTATTATTTATTTTAATTGTCGCGCCAGATGTGGTGCTAGCAATTGCGCTTTTATCATTATATTCATTTTTAAAAATCCCCCTTGGCTTTTGGACGCTTTTATTTTCACACATTACTTTTTGCATGCCATTTATTACGATCACGATTTATTCCCGTATAAGTGGAATGAATAAAGCACTTTTTGAGGCAGCAAAAGATTTAGGTGCAAATGACAGCATTATTTTTCGTAAAATATTAGTCCCTTTAGTTTGGCCAGCTATTTTATCCGGTTGGTTAATTGGTTTTACCTTGTCGCTTGATGATGTCATTATTAGTTATTTTGTCACCGGGCCCAGTTTTCAAATCTTACCATTAAAAATTTATTCCTTGGTAAAGATGGGCGTTAAACCAGAAATCAATGCACTTAGCACGCTTCTACTTATTTTTACTTTAGTCATTGTGCTTGGTTCTCAATTATTATTGAAGAGAAAGCAATGAGATTTTTTTTTCGCGTCATCTTGCTGTTAGGCTTGCCACTAATTTTTTTATTTAGCTCCATTTCACGAGGAAGAACAGAGTTAAATGTTTATGACTGGGCAGCTTATATGCCTTTATCAGTCATTAAGCAATTCGAACATGAAACAGGCATTCAAGTTAATTATACGGAATACGATAGTAACGAAACCTTGTATTCTAAGCTCAAATCCAATCCTCATCTTGGCTATGATGTGATTTTTCCAAGCAGTTACTATGTGTTTAGAATGGCACGAGAAAACATGTTGCTGCCGCTTGATCATAGCAAATTACCCAATATTAAAAATTTAAATCCAGAATTACTGAATCAGGCTTATGATCCTCTGAACAAATACAGCCTTCCTTATTTATGGGGTACGACTGCTATTGTCGTCAATGAGAGTTATCTGGATCCCAAAAAAATTACTGCTTGGAAAGATTTTTGGCAACCTCAATTTAAGAATCAATTACTTTTATTTGATGATATGCGAGAAATTTTTGCCATTGCCTTAGTTAAGCTTGGTTATAACATTAACGAGACCGATCCAAGACACATCGAAGAAGCTTATCAACAGTTAAAATTGTTGTGGCAAAATATTAAGTTGCTGAGTGGTGAAGCCGAACAAAATATTTATATTGATGAAGATGCCTATATTGGCATGGGCTATAATGGTGAGATTTATAATGCGCAAGCTGAAAACAAAAATTTAGTATATATTTATCCAGAGGAGGGGTATGAGTTATGGGTAGACTGTATGGTCATTGCCAAATATGCGCCTCATCCTAAAGCCGCTTTGGCTTTTATCAATTTTTTATTGCGACCCGATATTGCAGCCCAAATCTCAAAAGCTACAGGCTTTTCAACGCCTAACAGCGCAGCGATTTCCTATTTGCCAAAGGCAATGAGGCAAAGTAAATTGATTAATCCACCTAATAGTATCGTAAGAAAGGGAAAATATTTAATGGATTTGGGCGATGCGAATCGAATTTATGAAAAATATTGGAATTTACTTAAGGTAGGAGAGTGATTGAACCCCTTCGTGAGAATTTAATTTAGAGGTAAATATTGTGAATTTTTTAGTAGAATATGGCTTATTTTTAGCAAAGGCGATCACCTTTGTTTTGGCAGTAATCGTTATTGTTTCCTTCCTTGTTGGAGCAGCAAGTAAAAATAAATCTAGCAAGGATAGATTAAAAATAAAAAAATTAAATGAGCGCTATGAAGATTATAAAGCGGCGCTTAATAAAGAAGCATTAAATAAAACTGAATTAAAGCAGCTAGCAAAGGAAAACAAACAAAAGGCTAAAGCGGAGAAGAAAACACAAACGGCCGCATCTCGAGTTTTTGTGTTGAACTTTAACGGAGATATTCGCGCTCAAGCTACCCAGTCGTTAAGGGAAGAAATCACGGCAATTCTACTAATTGCCACCCCATGCGATGAAGTTGTGGTAAGGCTTGAAAGTGCAGGAGGGCTAGTTTCAAATTATGGGTTAGCTGCATCTCAGCTAAAGCGGTTGCGTGATCGTAATATACCGTTAACCATTATAGTTGATAGAATTGCAGCGAGCGGTGGCTATATGATGGCTTGTGTGGGAGATAAAATTTGCGCTGCGGAATGTGCCATTATCGGATCAATCGGGGTGGTAGCGCAAATCCCCAATTTCCATCGTTTACTCAAACGCAATGATATTGATTTTGAGCAAATTACGGCAGGTGAATATAAAAGGACATTAAGTCTGTTTGGTGAAAACACGGAAAAAGGAAGAGAGAAAGTTCAAGAGGATGTAGATAATGTTCAGGAAATTTTCAAATCATTCATCATTAAACACCGGCCACAAGTAAATATAGATGAAGTAGCCACAGGAGAGCATTGGCATGGTATTCAAGCGCTCAAGCTCAAACTCGTCGATGAATTGATGACGAGTGATGATTACCTGATGCAAGCAAGTCGCGACAAAACAATTTTCGAGGTTCATTATGAACAAAAAAAATCATTTGCAAGTAAAATATCTCATTCTATTAAGCAAATGCTTGAAAGTAGTTTGAACTATTTATAGGTGATTAATATGCATATGCATGCTGATAATCATGCTCACACTCATGGCGACCTGAAACAAAATGTGTTGATTCTGGCATTAGGGCTAACCTTTGTTTTTGCTGGTATAGAGGCAGCAGCGGGATGGTGGTCTCAATCATTGGCTTTGCTGAGCGATGCAGGCCATATGTTTTCAGATGCCCTGGCCTTAGCGCTTGCTGCGTTTGCCGCATGGGTTGCAAAAAAACCGCCATCTGTACAGCATTCCTATGGGCTGGGACGTGCAGAAATACTAGGTGCAGGATTAAGTAGCTTGCTGGTGCTAAGTGTTGCCATCTTGGTAATTGTAGAAGCAATTAGACGGATTAATACGCCTCAGTTAGTTTCAGGCAGCACTGTAATGGTGGTCGCATTTATCGGCGTAATGGTTAACATGACTATTGCCTGGATACTGACACATGGTAAGCAAAGCTTAAATGTCAAAGCGGCAATATTACATGTAATGGGTGACTTACTCGGTTCTGTTGCTGCGCTTATATCGGGGGCCGTAATTTACTTTACACATTGGACACCAGCAGATCCAATTTTGTCCATCTTCATTTCAGTCTTGATTCTCTTTTCAAGCTTGCGTTTACTTCGTGAGTCCTTGCTAGTGCTAATGGAAGGCGTCCCTAAACATTTAGATATCAATGATGTCGGTCATGCGATGGCAAAGGTAGATAAAGTCAGGGCGGTTCATGATCTTCATATTTGGACTCTTTCCTCTGGAGTCATTGTGCTCACTGCCCATATTGAAATTGATGAATTTCATTATTGGAATGATGTTTTTAAAAATCTTCGCATTTTGCTTGCAGATAAGTACGATATTGACCATATTACTCTACAGCCGGAAACACATATTCACACGATACATCAAGTCACTGCTCCCTTTTCCGCTGTTTGATGATTTTGACAAAAATATCTTAATTGCTAACCGCTTACTTTCATCAGATAATTATTTCTACTCGCGGCTAATTATATAAGTAACTTTTAGTCACTTATATAAAGGATTTTAGGCTAGCGCGAGTGTTTCCACCCTCGTCGCCCCGGGAACAAGCCGCAAGACGACGAGTTCTGGCTGTGCCGTAGAGGCATAAGCGAATAATTATTAAAAGGATTTATATGAGTAATGAAAGTGTAATGATTGATGAGCGTTTTTCAATAGATTGGCAATTGAGTATAAAATTAGCCAATAATAACAGAAATTTAGCAAAAGACTTGTTAGCCATGTTTATTGGTGATCTTCCAAAGTCAAGCGAAGCGATACACGCGGTTTTCGAGCAAAAACAATATCCCGAACTTGTCAACCAAGTTCATCGTTTGCATGGTGCTTCATGTTATTGTGGAGTATCCCGCTTGAAGGCATTGTTAGGTAAAATGGAATTTACTTTGAGAGAAGAATTATATGATCAATTTAAAGAATTACTTGCTGAATTCGATGAAGAAGTGAACAATGTCCTTTCGGCATACAAAGCAGTAGACTTCTAAACTTGTCTATGTCCTGGAGATTTTATCATCGAAACAATCAATATCGATAAAACTGAAATTATTAAATTTTCACAATTAGCTGATGAGTGGTGGAATCCTTTTGGTCCTTGTAAGCCTTTGCACGATATCAATCCGCTACGTTTTGAGTTTATTAAGGCGCGTTGTGAGTTACAAGATGCAGCTATTTTAGATGTAGGTTGTGGTGGAGGTTTGCTTACCGAAAGTTTGGCCAAGGCAGGAGGTAGGGTAGAGGGAATTGATATGTCAGCCGAAGCAATTGAGGTTGCAAGGGGGCATGCAGAAGAGCAAGATTTATCTATTGTCTATGAGCTAACCACAATCGAAGAGCATGCTGCATCTTATGAAGGCAAGTATGACATTGTGACATGCATGGAAATGCTCGAACATGTTCCTGATCCTTTTCAGGTCATTGCAGCCTGCGCCCGGCTACTTAAACCCGATGGTCATTTATTTCTTTCAACGCTCAACCGTAATTGGAAATCTTACTTATATGCGATTTTAGGCGCCGAATATTTACTGAAAATTTTGCCAGCTGGAACGCATCAATATGCCAAATTTTTAAAACCTAGTGAATTATTTGATATGATTCAGCAAGTTGATTTACGCCTGATCTCATTAGCTGGAATCACTTACCATCCAATTAATAAAAGCTATCGACTGACCCATGATGTTTCGGTCAATTATCTCGTTCATTGCGCGAAATAGTGAATTCAGATAAAATGCTCGCCCAACTTATACACTTCGTGAATGGATTTTAGGCTAGGTGCGAATGAATCTTTGTAAATTAAAAACTATTCTGTTCGATCTTGATGGAACTTTGCTTGATACTGCTCCTGACTTAGCTTATGCACTTAATAAAGTGTTAGAACAAAAAGGCTTGCCAGCGCTCGCCCTGGATAAAATAAGAGAAGTTGCATCTGATGGCAGTCGAGGACTGCTGATGCTAGCTTTCAACATCAATGAAACTCATCCTGATTTTCTCTTATTACGACAAACTTTTATTGATTATTATCTTCAACATCTAAGCATTGATACCATGCTTTTTCCAGGCATGGACTGTGTACTAACGAGGTTAGAAGAGCTAGGAATTAACTGGGGTGTAGTCACCAACAAGCCTAGCCACCTCGCAAAGCAGCTGCTGACAGATTTAAAATTAGCAGAACGCTGTTCATGTATTATCGGTGGAGATTGCACATTACGCATAAAACCTTACCCAGATCCCCTGCTTTTAGCTTGCGAAAGAACCCATTCTTCTCCAAAGGAATGCGTTTATATTGGTGATGCAGAAAGAGACATTGAAGCAGCAAAATACGCTGGCATGCGCTCAATCGCCGCGTTATATGGTTATCTCCCAGCAAATTCTGCCCCAGAATATTGGCATGCAGATTACTACATTGACCACCCAAAAGATATTCTTACCTGGGTAGAAAAGCAGCTCTCCTGCGCAGTGCTTATTTAACTATTAGCAAGTTAGTTAAAGAGTAGCAAAGCGATAAGCTTTGTAACCATTCAGCACAAATGTAGAAGCCGCTAAACGTTCAGATTTTAGCCAGATTCGGACAAAAAATTTAATTAAAAGCTCCGCATACACACGTATGTGAGCACTTTTAATTAAATTTTTTGTTCGAAGGTGGCAAAATATGAACGTTTCAATCCTGTGCTAAATAACTATAAGCTTTTGGTGAGGATTTCGTAGACGTCATTAGATAGCTTGGTAGCGCTTGCCATCCGCTCTAATTCTTTTTTTATTAAAGCTCGACGAGTTGGGTCATATTTTCGCCATCTGATCAAGGGTTCAATCAGTCTTGCGGCAAGTTGTGGATTAAATGCGTCAATAGTGAGTACTTGGTCGACTAAAAAAGTATAGGGTTCGCCGCTGATATCATGAAATCTTAAATAATTAAAATTGCAAAAAGTACCGAGTAAGCTTCTAACTTTATTCGGATTTTTTAAATCAAAAGCAGGATGTGACATTAATGATTTCACTTCTTGAAAGGTATTAGGCAGCGTTGATAAGGCTTGAAGTGCAAACCACTTATCAATAACAAGCGGCTCTTTCTGCCATTTATCGAAAAAAGTTTTAAAAGCTTGTTCTCTTTCGGGGCAGTCAATATGAGTTAGAGAAGCCAGTACTCCCATAGTATCAGTAAGATTATTCGCTTGCTTCAACTGGTCCATAGCAAGATGAATGATTGCGTTGTCTTCTAGAAGCATTAAATAGTTCAAACATAAATTTTTAATACGACGTTGCCCCATTGCCCTTTTACTTAGACTCAACTCTTTCACATTATTTTCATGATAACGCTTGAGCAAATCTTCCTTTAGCTGCTTGGCAAACTCTTTTTTAATTATGTGCCGCACCCAATAAATGTGGGTAATATCTGGACAATCTAATAATTCTAAAATGTAAGATTCTGTCGGCAAGGTAAGCATTTCTGCGATTAATGATTGATCAAGCTTGGGATTATTTAATATTATGCTGAAAGCTTTTATGTAAGAGCTAGAAAGCTTGAGGTCAGATTCTATCCCTTGTTCCTTGATCGCAGTCGTAATTAATTGGGTAAAAAGTTGCTGCGCGGCATCCCACGAATTAAAGCCATCCGTGTCATGAGACATTAAAAATATAAGATCCTGTTCAGTATAGGGATAGGCTAAGCGGACAGGTGCCGAAAAATTTCGTAGTAAGGAAGGAAGGGGGGGAGCCTCAATGCCATGAAAAACAAATTCTTCTTCTGCTTGATTTAGAATCAAAACTTGCTCGGTTTTTCCAGCATCCCTATTTCTAGCATCAAGATTTAATTGTAATTCCTTCCCAGCTTGATCAAACAGTGCAACGCGAATAGGAATAAAGAAGTTTTCTTTATGTGGTTGACCAGGGGTCGGGGAACAAGTTTGTTTAAAATTTAAGCTAAATGTTTTTTTCTGTGAATTATATTCACCTTTCACAGCAACCAAAGGGGTGCCAGCTTGACTATACCAACGTCTAAATTGTATTAAATCTTTATTGGATATTTCTTCCATTGCTTTGACAAAATCTTCGGTGGTGACGGCCTTGCCATCATTTGTTTCGAAATAATAAATTAAGGCCTTGCGAAAATCTTCCTTCCCGAGGATCGTTTCAAGCATTCTAATCACTTCCGCCCCTTTATGATACACAGTAACGGTATAGAAGTTATTGACCTCAATGTAGGACTCGGGTCGAATAGCATGAGCCATGGGCCCTGCATCTTGAGGAAACTGAGAATTTCGTATCACATTGACATCTTTAATCCTTTTAACAGCATGAGAAGTCATGTCAGCAGTAAAATTTTGATCTCTAAAAATGGTAAGGCCTTCTTTGAGAGTGATCTGAAACCAATCGCGTACGGTGACACGATTTCCTGACCAATTATGAAAATATTCGTGTCCAATCACACTTTCCACATTAATATAATCATCGTCAGTAGCAGTTTGGGGTTTTGCTAATATGTAACGATCATTAAAAATATTTAAACCCTTGTTTTCCATTGCGCCCATATTAAAATCGCTAACTGCAACAATCATATAAATATCTAGATCATATTCTCGATCATAAGTTTGCTCATCCCAGCGCATGGCACGTTTTAAGGATTCCATCGCGAAGTCGGCCTGGCTTAGATTTCCTTTTTCAACATAAATACGAAGCTCAACGGGGCGCTCTCTCATGGTAATGAAGGTATCTTCGAGCCATTCATAATCTCCAGCAACTAAGGCGAACAGGTAGCATGGCTTAAGAGAGGGGTCTTCCCACATCACCCAATGACGATCGTTATCCAGTTCTTTTGTATCTACTAAATTGCCGTTTGATAGCAAAACAGGATAGCGGTGTTTGTTTGCTGAAATGGTCGTGGTAAAACGGGTCAAAATATCCGGTCGATCTAAAAAATAAGTGATTCGTCGGAAACCTTGCGCTTCACATTGCGTACAATAATTTCCTTTTGACTGATAAAGTCCACTTAATGCTTTATTTTCATTGGGTTGGATTAAGACTTCTATTTCCAGCGTAAACTGTTCTGGCATATTGGGAAGCATTAGTTTATTGGGGTGAACTTGGTATTGATCCGGTGCTAGCTGTTTGCCGTTTAAAATAACATTGCGCAGCTCTAAAGCTTCACCATCTAAAATTAGCGTATTATCTTTAATTGCATGGGGATTTCTATTAATTTTTAATACGGATTTGACCACGGTATACTCTGGGTGAAGGTCAAAATAGAGAAAAGCATTTTCAATAAGATAGTTACTAGGAGCATAATCTTTTAGAAAAATTTCATGCGGCTCTGTCGTCTTGACCATCTTATTCTCCAAATTATTAAAGGCAACGGGGGAGATTATAGGCATTTTTATGGTACAGGACTAGAAATTAGATTCATTTTTGGGTACATTGAATCTCGAGCATTCTGATGATTTTTGTAAGTTGTTGATTGATAAAGAAAACTTATTACATACCCTTGTGGCAATAGGAATAAATGAAAAAAATACAAACACAAACACAAAATAGATATAGTAAACGAGTTTTACCCTGGATCATGTTTGGAATGGGCGCGGCTTATTATTGTTTGGCCTATTTTTTGCGCGTTTCGCCGAGTGTGATGAAGGAGGATTTATTAAAACATTACAAAATTACGGCAACAGAATTTGGCAGCTTAAGTTCAGCTTATTATAATGCTTATACACCGATGCAGTTATTTGTAGGGGTAATTGTAGATCGACTTGGTGCGAGAAAAGTGCTGGTTTCTGCTTGTTTAATTTGCATGGTTGGGTTGTTTATCTTCATCCATGCAAGTTCATTAGAATTAGCAAAAAGCGGGAGATTTTTAATCGGGTTTGGCTCTGCTTTCGCTTATATTACTGTGTTGAAGCTTGTTGCCCTTTGGTTACCCCCCAATCGCTTTGCCGCTGCCGCTGGCTTGACTTCCGCATTCGGCATGTCAGCAGGAATTTTTTCCCAAATTTATCTGGCAACTTTTGTGCAAAAAGTTGGGTATAAAGCTGCGCTGTCAACTGGTCTGATTGCAGGTGTTATTTTGGCAATTCTGCTCTTTTTGATTGTTAGAGATTGTCCTCGTGAAAAAAGATTGCAGCCTAACGCCCCAAAATTGACATTACGTCAGACATTATATGGTCTTCGGCTAGTTTTACTAAAGAGTGAAACCTGGGTAATTGGCATAGTGGGTTTATTGCTTTATTTGCCTGCCTCCGCATTTTTAGACCTTTGGGGAATTCCTTATCTCGAGACGGCATATCACGTTACCGCTCAAAAAGCCGCGATGATTATCTTTTTCGTGTATGCAGGTTGGATTATCGCTGGACCACTTATTGGAGCGCTATCTGATAAAATACGTCTTCGTTGTCTGCCACTGCTTGTTACCTCCATTTTTTCCACAGTGTTTAGCACGATGGCATTTTATATTCCAAATCTTCCTTTTTGGATGCTCTATACATTACTATTCCTCTTCGGTGTGACTTGTGGGTCACACCCCTTAGTCTTTTCACTTAGTCGCGAAAAAAATCCGGAACAAATATCAGGAACGGCAACAGCTGCGACAAACTTTTTTATTATGCTGGGTGGCTTATTATTCCAGCCTTTTATGGGAAAAATTCTCGATTGGCACTGGAGTGGAAATTTGGTTGGAGGGGTGAGAATTTATAGCCTAGCTGATTACAAATTTGCGCTTGCTGTGGTACCAATCGGTCTATTTTTATCTTTTATTCTGACTTTATTCATTAAAGAAACACATTGCAAGATTCAAGAGAATATGACTTTGCCAGGTTAGGATGGGCATTGCAATATTGTCTGCTGATTATGCTTGAATCTCGATTTGTTTATATCTATAATACCGGCCTCTGTTACGGGAGAAGCAATGGATGGCTTGGCTTGATGACAGTCCCTTTGGGCAAGGCCAAGGAAGCGCTTTGCGATCAACTGCCGGACTGCAACCAGATAAAAGTAGGATAGTGATTTGGTTACTCAACCTACCCCTTATTAATATACCTTTTCGCAAGTATTATTCTCTTTTTCTTAGCTTGCTTGTTACCCTTCGCCTAAATCAAATAGAAAAGAAAATCAACCAATGTTCATTTGATCATACAGAAGAAGTCACGCCTTTTTTAAGAGAATTATTGAAAACAAAACAACTGCTATCAGATATTTTTATTCGTTCGCTTAAGAGAAAGTTATTTGCTCGAAATAGAATATTAAAAAAATCTTTAATCAAAAAATCCTATGAAACTTATTCTCGATTAGCGACAGCAGAAAGCGTAAAGATGAGAATTGATAGTACTCACCAGGTGTTGGCACAACTCATTGAAAATAAATCAACAATTGTAAATATACCAAGCAAATTGCATTGGGTGCATACAAGGGCACAAGATCTGAAAATCAGTACATTAAGCTCGGTTAAGGAAGTCACGCCTAAATTAATTTACTTACAAACATCCTGCCAGTCGTTGCTGAAAATCCTGACCAGTACACAAAATATTAATGCGTTACAAGAAGAGGTTAGGATAAATCACCACGGATTTGATACATCTGAGGAAGAGCATTTTGCTTGTGGTATTAGCGTCAAGCTTGAACCAAAATTTTCCCAAATGCGGACGACGAAAAATCCTGCGGTATTTTGGCAGTCGCGCCCATTAGATAATAGCAAGCTGGCTATTATGGATTTATGCGATAGGATCATTCCTGAATATATTCAAAGCATTTTTTTTAAAACAGCCGAGGATTACCAAGAATTTATGAAATTACTGCAAGCTAAACAGTTGGCTAACATCAGAGAGTGGATGACGAATTACGAAGCTCAAGAGCAAATTATTATAGCTGGATTACCACTTCAACCGACAGCCTCTTTAATGTGATAAAATTTTCCCTAGGCGTTTAGTCAGCTTCATATTTTCAGTGTAATCAACCGGCAAAATAATAACCGTAGGACCACTATTATCTTTTTTGATCTGTAATAACATCGGAATAAGCTCTTTTGCTTCATAAACTTTTTTGGTATTACAACCAAAGGATTTTGCAATAGCGGCAAGATCAGGATTGACTAATTCAACATGCGAGGATTGATTATAAGTCATTTCTTGCTTCCATTTAATTAATCCATAATAATCGTCTTCCCACACCAGAATAATAATAGGTGTTTGGTATTGAACGGCTGTCACCAGCGCTTGAATACTCATTATAAAACCACCATCGCCACATAGGGCAACGACAGTTTTTTCTGGATGAAGCCATTTTGCGACAATAGCGCCGGGAATCGCACCACCCATAGAGCAAAAACCGTTGTAAAGAAAGCAGCTTTTAGGACTGAAGGCGGGGTATTGTCTTGCAACCCACATTTTATGTGCCCCCACGTCGCAAACGACAATATCTTCATCATGTAATACTTGACGAAGATCGTACAGAATACGCTGCGGTTTGAGTGGGAAGCTAGGGCTATCGGTTTCAAGCAGTAAATCTTCTATTATTTTTTCGCGAATTTTCTTGAAATTATCCTCATTTTTAACCTGATCTATGGTCAGCTTGTCATTAATTTCATCTAAAATAGATTTAATATTACCAATTAGCTCGACACTGGGAAGATAATTCTGGTCAACTTCAGCTGGGGCAACATCAATATGAATAATTTTCTTCTTGCTGCCAAAGTTCCAATATTCAGGCAACCATTCGACCAAACGATAACCGATGGAGATGATTAAATCCGCTTCTGCAAATGCTTCCAAAGCAATATCACGCATCCCTAAACCAACTGTATGAAGTGAGTAAGGACTGCGCGCAGAGAGTACTCCTTTTGCCATAAATGTTGAAGCTGCGTAAATATGGGTTTGATCCACTAGGCGAGAAATAGTTTGATCAATTCCTTTTTGAGTACAGCCCGGTCCAATTAATATTATGGGCGCTTTGGCTTTTTTGATTAAATCTAATGTTTGATTAACCCTTTCTGTAGAATGGCCATAGGTAACAATCATTTTAACTAGTGGAAGGGGGCCTACTTCCACTTCGGTATGAGCGATGTCTTCAGGAAGTTCTATCATCACTGCGCCTGGCCTTCCTTGTTGAGCTAAGCTGAATGCTTTATAAACCACTTCAGGGATAACCATACCCTCGCGAATAGAAGTCGCCCATTTAGTAACAGGCTTATACATAGAAACTGCATCCATATTTTGATGCGATTCTTTGTGTAAGCGGTTAGTGCTAGCTTGACCTACCAGGGCAATTAAGGGCACGTTATCCATATTTGCATTGGCTACACCTGTAATTAGGTTTGTGGCACCTGGGCCAAGTGTGCTTAAACACACTCCAGGTTTTCCTGTCAGGCGGCCATACATATCGGCCATGAAAGAAGCAGTTTGCTCGTGGCGGCAGGTGACGAATTGAATATTAGAATTTAATAATGATATCATAAAATCGGCATTTTCTTCTCCGGGTACTCCGAATATGGCCCCCACCCCTTGCGCTTCAAGGCATTGCAAAAATAAATCAGAAGCTTTCATCATTATCCTTAAAAAAATCACTTTTATTAAGAATAGTTCAGATTTCATTTTCAACAAGGGAACGAAGGCCGTGTTCGCTCCAACTTTTTATCTAATATTAAGCAGGGTCGACGGGCTAACTTTCCGCTGAAAGCAATATAAACCAGCAGGATGCGACCAATTCCAATTGATATTAGGCTGATAAGCATTCCTATCCTGACTCATGGTTGAGAAATCAGCACAAAGTTCAAATGTTGAAGGTGAAACTACTCGATATCCATAAGGTAATTGTGTTATGGGGTCGCTGGGTACTGAATAGCCCGTGAGGGTATTCGTGAGGACATCTAAGGATGGGGGTAGGCGATGGTTATGTTGCCAGTAGTGAATCACTTCCATCTGAATCGTAGTTAAATTATTGATCCGTTTATTATCTAAAGCTTGGTTTCTGGCTAAATTCGGTGTTCCTGTTAAATGGAATCCCATTATAAGTGTCAATAATACTAGGATGACAATAAACCATAACCATAATGCTGCTTGCAAGCTACTCCAACCTTGATGTAGGTCTTTGAAGTAAAAACCAAAAAGGCAGGCAACAGAGAAAAAAATAATCAAGGTTTTGTATAAAAAGCCAGCGGTAATTTCACCTCCTAAAAAATGATAAAATAATACCCCAAGATCTGACATCATGATGTTTATTGCTAAAAATAAAGTAAAATAGAGTAACCATCGACGAATTTTAAGATTTCTTTTTTCTGGATAATGTAAGAAATCCTTTCTAATCATCACCGTGGTATAAAGATAAACAGGAAAAGTGATAAATAAGGCAGCGATATGCCAGCGTAAACTAGCATTATAGTTGATTTCATAATTATTAAGAGGGCTGGGTAGATAAAAATTAATGATTGCAAAAAGCAAAAATATTAAATTTATAAAAAAAACATACAATGTGATGATTGATAGCAGGTAGATAAAAAAATCTCTTGGCGTGTTATAAGAAGCTGACTGCTTGATTACCATAGATTATTTTTCCCCAAAATTTATTACACTATAATAATTTTAGTACACTCAAGCGCCTAGTTTTTGGGTTGACAGTAAGTTTCTCGGATAAAAAATAATAAAAAGAAACTGAGGATTAAGTAGGTAATAAGGATGGACAGTGCTAAATGATAATCTTTCAGTGAGAAGACTCTTGCTCCTTTCTCTAATGCTCCATTCCAACCTAGATCCAGTATTTTCCCAATAAAAGGTTCAGAGAGCGCTTCGCAGATTGAATCAAAAGTATTCATAAAGCCAAGTGCCGTTGCAGCAATGGTGAGTAGGTGAATTTCTCTTATCATCGAAAAGCATAAGAAAAAGCAACTCGCTCCTAGCCCAAAGCAAAGTAACAGACTGCTTAGTAACAGCGTATTTGCAGAAGGTAAATATATTACTAAGCTTAAGCAAATAATGGCGATACTGGTGCCGAGCAGCATCAAAGGTTTTCTTCGTCCTAGATGATCAGATAACCAACCAGAAACAGGGCAGCCTATCGCAAAACCGATAAAAATGCAGGAAAGGGTAGATGCGGCGGCGGTTTCACTGAGTTGATAGGCTTGTTTCAAAAAAGAAACGCCCCATAGACCACCAAATACTGAAACAGGGGCAAAGGCGAGCCCGCTATATAAAGATAACACCCAGGTTTGTTTGCTTTTCACTATGGTGGTGAATTGTTCTCTTAGCGTTAAAGTGGGTAATGAAGCGGATTTTGGGCCATCTTTTTTCTGCTTTACCATGAAAAAAAAACTCAATGCCAATATAAAGCCAGGAATTGAGAGGTATTTCATCGCAGTTTGCCATTCATAATGTTTAATTAATATGGCTAAAGGCGCTTGGCCAAAGACCGCTCCTAACATGGCAGCAGTCATGCTTAATCCAGCTAGGAGCGCAAAGCGATGCGGCGGAAACCAAAGTGTAACCACTTTAAAGCATGAAACAGCTGCAAAAGCTGCGCCTAGCCCAATTATTGCACGTGCGATATAGGCTGCATTAATGTCCAATGCTTCCGAGAATAAGAAGGTACCGATAGCACTAAATAGAATCGCAGTCGTGGTGATGAGTCGCGTATTATAACGGTCGAGTAAAATTCCAACTGGAATTTGCATGACAAGATAGGAATAAAAAAAGCAAGCGGCTAAGTTACCGAGCTGTGCACCTGATGCATGAAACGTGCTCATGAGGTTGCTGCTCATGACGCTTGGCGAAACTTGTAAAAGATATTTATAAAAAAAGAATAGGGCTGCAATTAGCCATACGGTCCAAGAGTGGAGAGTGGAAAAAATAGACATTATCCCCAAGCTTTTTCTATTTTTATTCGATGACAAGGAAAATGGTCGGATAAGGTCATGCAAGAATAGAATTTTGCTACCCAAAGTGTAATTAAAGTTCCTAAAAGCGAGCCAAAAATTACATCACTAAGGTAATGAAATTCTAATGCAAGGCGGCTTAAACAAACGAAGAGTCCGAGCAATACAAAAACAGGTATTAATCGCTTCCAAATTAAAGATAAACCTGTTGCGAGTACAAAGGCATGTGTGGCATGACCGGAGGGAGTGGAGTGCATGCTACCTAAAAAACTTAAGTAATGAAAACCATAAAGCCCTTGTTGAAAGAAAAAAATCGGGCGATAACGACCCAGTAAAAATTTTAGCGAGCCATCGACGATAATAGCGACGATCAAGGCAATGCCTGCTGCTAAAAGCAGATTAGCAAATTTACTTTGTGGCTTTTTGAATAAGATACATACTGAACAAAAAAGGCTTAAAACAATAAAGGCAAGGGCAAATTTAGTTGAACCTAACAAGGTGCCAGCTGGGTAGAGCGTATAAACAAAATAAGTATGAGGTAAGTCATGAAAAAATTTTGCTATAGGCAGATCCAAAAAAGAATAAGAAAAAAAGTAGAATACACTTCCTAAAATTAGCGAAATTAAAGTGAATTGGTTAAGCTTTTGCATAAAGATCCCTGCTCTTTGAATGAAACATCATAACATTTTGAAAAATTCACGTCTAGAAGGGCTATGGTAACGTATAAAATACATGATGACAGTTTTTTTCGTGTGCAGAGAAAATCATTCGTGAAAAGTATAAGCAGTGATAATTCCAGCTAATAACCCAAACAAATGTCCTTCCCATGAACTCTTTTCTTCATTTGGAAAAATACTTAACAATATGCTGCCGAAATAATAAAGACTGATGATGGCGAGTAAGTAAGAAAGTATTGAGGGATGGCGCCAGGCAAAAACTAGTAGGTAACCAAAATAACCCATAATTAAACCACTTGCTCCAATATGCAGGCCAGGTCGTCCGAACAGCCAAATCGCAAAGCCGCTGATCAACATAACGAATAGAGTCACACCAATAAAAGTACTAATATTTAACGTCAGTATGAAAAGCAGTAATACAAAAAGAGGAATAGAATTAAAAAATAAATGATTAAAACTTCCATGCAAGAAGGGATGAAATAATATACCTGGCAGGCCAAGAGGGTGGCGCGGATAAATGCCTAAATAGTTTAAGCGATAACGTAAAAGCGAGTTAAGAATTAAAATTAACCATAGAGAACCAATTATTACCAGGGCGAGAGGAATATTTGCTTTTATTGTGTCCGCTACATTTTGGAGTTGACTAATGAGTGAATTCATAAAGAAGCGCTATGTTGCTAACCCCAGCCATGAAGCTATGTGAAAAGGTTTGTAAGTTTAATATAAATTGTTGTTTTTGTAAAGTTCGGCGGACTGTTGTATACTGCTTTGTTTTGTGCGGTTGCTAGCTAAGGAGGAGCGTGCATGGACCGGTTTGATAATGAGTATCAACAACTGCCCTCGTCCATTCTATCGCCAGATGCAGATGGGCTGGCTTTTCTGGAAGGTGCTAATCCGCTAATTGAACAATATAACCAACTTTCGGCAACAAGAGATGAGGAAACGTCTTTATCTAGAAATATTCGGCTTTTAGTAGAAGAGGCGCAAGATTGGTTCAGAGAACCCCCTCTTTTCTATGAAGAAATATGGCAAAAAAGAAGCCAAGAATTAGCCTCTTTACAGGCGTCACTTCAACAATCAAAAGTTACCGGCGATGAATTACCTTTATTTATCTTATGCCGCCAAATAGCCTTACAAACAGAAAAATCCTGGTTAAATTTTTTTTACGAATGGAATTCCCTGCCGGCTAGAATAGCTCAAATCATCGGGCAGTATTTAGTCGACGCCTCGTTTACCATTAATTTCTTGGAGCTTTCTGATGAGGATCTGCGGCAACAATACTATAAATTGATTTATAGCTATCAGCTGCTTTATCAACAATTGCTGGCTTTAAAAAAAGATCTTGAATCCAGTGATGATAATGTTTTGTGGCAAAGATTGGGGCACTATATGCTGCTGAGTAATCAGGCAGAATCGGTGATTAGGTATTTAAAAGAAAAAAATGAAGCTTTAAAAAGCAACAAAAAATCATTAGTGAAACAAGAAAAATCAAATGAAAATTTAATTCAAAGCTATCTAAATCAAAATGAAGCGCTGCAAAAAAAATTAACAAAACTTAACCATGAAATTGAAGCTGTTTTCCTGAAAAATAAAAAATTACAAGGAGAAAATAGTTTATTAAGCTTAAAAGTTGAGTTATTAAAAAAAGAAAAAGAAGCGCTAAAAAAGGAAGGCGCAAATAAGAAGGAGGTGAATTGCTTGGTGAAGCTTGCCGACATGGATCAAGCCATGAGAAACATGATGTTTTTTCAAGATATTCCTGCAACCCAAGCGCAAATGGGATGCTTCATTGCTGCGTCAAAAGCAAATTCAAGAGATATATTCAATTTATCAAAAAAAATCAGCTTATCTTTTCACCAAATTGAAAGCAATGTAGAGAGAATTATAGAAGAGGCAATTGACAAGACTAGCCCTCAAAAAAACTACAGATAACTACTGCGCGGCGCTCGCAACTCAGCGTGGAGGTTTCTCAAATCCTGGGCTGAAGCGTGGACTAGCAGATATTGAAATCCTTGCCCTGAGCGTCATTCATGCTTGAAGCGATGGCTAATTTGACGATATCCAGTTTTTGAATTTCATATAACTGGTTGATTTCTTTAAGCACGAAATAGCGATCTTGAATAATATCATATCGATAAGGCGTATCTAAAACTTGTGAAAGATTGAATGGTATTCGTTGCGGCAATGGGCTTTCTAAGGCATAAACCGTTTCTTCAAAAGAGGAAAGAATTCCACCTCCAAAAATACGCACACCCTGATTGGTGTTTAGCAGGCCGAATTCAATCGTGAACCAAAATAAACGTCCTAATAAGGATTGAACTTTTTTATCTGCAGTTAACGCGGTTCTTCCGTACCACTCGATAAAGTCTGCATAAGCTTGATTTGTTAGTAGGGGGCAATGACCGTAGAATTCATGAAAAATATCCGGCTCTTGTAAATAATCAAGTTCTTCACGTCTGCGAATAAATGTTGCAGCAGGAAAATGCTTGTTCGCAAGTAATTCAAAGAACTCCTTTAAGGAAATTAAAGCGGGAACAGCCTTCACTGCCCAGCCGGTGGTCGCTTGTAGTTTTTTGCTGATTTCAAAACACTGAGGCACTCGGTCATGAGGAAGATTAAGTTTATCTAAACCGCATTGGTACTCATGGCAGGCTCTGTTGTTAATAATTTTATTTTGCCTTTCGATGAGAATACGCCAGGTTTCATTTTCCTCTTCTGTATAAGCGACAACCCCTTTTTCATTTTCTTGTTTTGCGCTGTAATTGCCCATTCTCAACTATGCCCTTCGTTAATAAATCTTAAGCGTTGCTGCAAGTGTTGCTCCTCTTCGGGTCAGGTATTTCGTGTACACTCCCTCAAAGCCTTTCGCTTGCGCCTAGCTTACAATCCTTTCACGAATGGGTATACTAAAAACGTAACATTTGCAAGGCAATTTTAACCTATCCTTGCTTGAAATTCAATGGGATTTTGCAGAACGCTAGCGCATTTCAAAATCGATGTAGATTTGATTAATTTCAGTAATTTTTCCATTTTCGAATAAGCGATTTAAGGCTTTATTTAGGTCATTTAAAAGCCCAATATTATTTTTTTTCACTGCTATGCCATATTGCTCGGGTAAGGGCTCGGGTGGAACGACCAGCTGAAATAAGTTTGCGCTACGGCTTAGCCACCACTTTGCGTTTAAAGTATCGAGTAATACGCTGTCGACTTTTTTATCGGCTAATGCACCAATTGCATCTTC
>CAVPKM010000003.1:0-23463 GCA_963705725.1 uncultured Gammaproteobacteria bacterium | reverse complement strand
CATGATTTATTATCGTAACCTAAACTCTGCAACGCACGATTATTATCCGACCAACTTTCTTTTACTTTCACCCACATGGTGAGAAAAACTTTTTTTTCTAGTTGACGCTCTATTTCTTCACGAGCCAAAGTACCGATTTTTTTAAGCACTCCACCCGCCTTTCCGATAACAATCGCTTTTTGGCTAATTTTTTCAACCCAAATAATTGCAGTAATTCGCGCGAGTTTATCTGTTTCAGTGAATTGCTCAATCTGAACTGTTAATGCATAAGGCAGTTCTTGTCCCAAGCTTCGAATTAATTTCTCACGAATAACTTCTGCTGCTAAAAAACGATCACTTGAATCGGTGACTTGATCATCTGGAAAAAAATGTGGATTTTCAGGCAAAAGCAAAGCCACTCGCTCTTCAAGCGCTTGAATATTATCATTTTTTAATGCCGCCACAGGAATAACCGCATTGAAAGCATAGTCGTGACAAATCTTTTCTATAAAAGGTAGCAGCATTTTTTTCAGTTATTTTATCAATCTTATTGATTACCAAAATAACTGGACAAGTAGCTTTTTTTATTTTTTTAAAAATCCACTCGTCATCCTCCAACCATTTTAATGCTTCCACGACAAAAATAAGTATGTCCACATCGTCAATCACCGAAAAAGCAGCGCGATTCATGTAACGATTTAATGCTTTTTTAGCATCATGATGGAGTCCAGGTGTATCTACATAGATAGCCTGGATATCCCCTTCTGTTTTAATTCCAAGTATACGATGCCGCGTCGTTTGAGGTTTGCGGGATGTAATACTAATTTTTTGTTTCAGTATATGATTTAAGAGTGTGGATTTTCCTACATTGGGACGACCGACAATGGCCACGTAACCACAGTATAATTTAGTCATAAATTTAATAATTCCAAATATTTTTCAGCAGCCAATTGCTCCGCTTTACGTCTGGTGGGCGCTTGGCTGCTTGTAATAGGAGCAAGACCGGGTACTTTGCATTCGACATGAAAGAGCTGCGCATGTGCTTCTCCTTCAATAGTCAAAATTTCGTACTTTGGCAAAGGTAAACGCCTTGATTGTAGATATTCTTGCAACCGCGTCTTCGGGTCTTTTTTTGTTTCAAAGCGCACTTCCTTGATTCGCGATTCAAACCAACCTAATACACATTGACGACAAGTTTCAAAATTTGAATCCAAGTAAATAGCGCCGATTATGGCCTCCAGTGCATCAGCTTGAATAGATTTTCGTGAAAATCCTCCGCTTTTTAATTCGCCAGGACCAAGACGTATATAGCCTCCTAATTGAAATTCTATCGCGATTTCCGCCAGGGTATCGCCCTTAACTAAAATCGCACGAAACCGGCTAAGATCTCCTTCTTGCGCCCCAGAGAAGTGCTGAAAAAGTTGTTCAGCAATAATAAAATTTAACAAAGCATCGCCTAAAAACTCTAGCCTCTCATTATTTTTCCCTCGAGCACTATGGTGGGTTAATGCTGCCAGCAATAAATCAGAATTTTTAAAACGATAATTTAATTTTTGTAATAAATTTTCAATTGACTGCATCTAGTCAAGGGCCTTACCAATACGATGCCAACGAATCCGATGATCAATTGAATTCCAACTCATCCAGATGCCAAATGCTTTACCTACTAAATAACTATCCGGCACAAATCCCCAAGAGCGACTATCGTCACTGTCATCCCGATTGTCTCCCATCATAAAATAGTGATGTTGAGGAACAATTACGTCAATATCAAGCTGATCAAAAATATCAGGTTTAACGAAAATAGCATGCTTCACGCCATCTAAGTTTTCAGTCTTTTGTTCCACCTGTGAAATGATCCCATCTTGCTCGATATCCTCTGCCTTGCCAACATAAGTTTGCATCATTTCTTTACCATTAATAGTCAAAATTTTATTTTTATAAACAATATGGTCCCCAGGTATACCAATAACTCGTTTAACAAACAACTTACTGGTATCAACAGGCCAATGAAAGAGCGCAATGTCTCCTCGTTGTGGCTCTCCGATTTTGGCAATGGTTGTATTCAAAACGGGAAAACGTAACCCGTATGAAAATTGTTTAACAGCAATAAAATCACCTGGCAACACAGTAGGTTCTAACGATCCTGTTGGTACGCGATAAGGTTGAATAATAAATGAGCGCACTATCCACACTAGCAGCAAGGCTGGGAAGAAGGACCTTGAAAACTCAATAATATAGGGCATTTTCGCCTGTCCTGCCCCCACTCTTTTTTTTGCAAAAAAAAGGATATCGGCTAACGCGATTAAGCCTGTCAATAGTACAAAGGCCGTGAGTATAAATGGAAAATCGATATGTATTGGCATTATTTGTCCCCAAAAACTGGAAAGATTTTATAAATTTTTCATCTCTCCTGGGAGAGATAAAGGCGCATTCTAGCTCTCTTTGTCAACTTTTAAAATCGCTAAAAATGCTTCCTGCGGAATTTCTACTTTTCCTATTTGCTTCATTCGCTTCTTCCCTGCTTTTTGTTTTTCTAATAATTTACGTTTACGGGAGATATCACCCCCATAGCATTTCGCGATGACATTTTTCCTAAGGGCTTTCACGCTTTGACGAGCAACAATATGCGCGCCAATTGCCGCTTGCAAGGCTACCTCAAACATTTGACGAGGAATAATGTCACGCAATCTTTCTGTTAGCTCCCTGCCTCGTTGATAAGCTTTATCTCGATGCACAATAGATGCCAACGCATCGACTTTCTGGCCATTGATCAAAATATCTAATTTAACGAGATCAGCGGAGTTAAAATGATCAAAAGCATAATCAAGGGATGCATAGCCACGGCTCACTGATTTAAGACGGTCAAAAAAATCCAGCACTACTTCTGCCATCGGCAATTCATAGGTCAACGTCACTTGGTTACCTAAGTAAAGCATTTTTTTTTGTACCCCACGTCTTTCCACACAGAGTTTAATGACATTCCCTAGATATTGCTGTGGCACCAGAATATGCGCACTAACAATCGGCTCTCGCATTTCTGAAATTTCATTGACAGGCGGTAATGCAGCAGGGTTATCAATATGAAGAATATCATTTTGTTTGGTTACCACTTCATAAATAACGGTTGGGGCAGTGGTGATTAAATCAAGGTTATATTCTCGCTCTAGTCTCTCTTGAACAATCTCCATATGGAGCATCCCCAAAAATCCACAGCGAAAGCCAAATCCTAAGGCCTCTGAAGATTCCGGCTCATAAAAGAGGGCAGCATCATTTAATCGTAACTTGGCTAATGCATCGCGAAACGCTTCATAGTCATCTGAGCTAATCGGGAACAGTCCTGCAAAAACTTGTGGCTTCACTTTTTGAAAACCCGGCAAGGGCGAAGAAGCAGGCTGATTGACTAAGGTTAGGGTATCACCTACCGGTGCACCATTAATTTCCTTAATTCCTGCAACCACATACCCAACTTCGCCTGCGTGTAATCCTTCCTGTTCCTTGCGCTTAGGGGTAAATATACCGACTTGGTCGACTAAATGTGCCTTGCCTGTTGACATAACCAGCATTTTATCACCTTTTTGAATGCTGCCATTCATCACCCGCACTAAGGAGATGACGCCTAAATAACTATCAAACCAAGAATCGATAATGAGGGCTTGCAATTTTCCATTTTCTTCTCCCTTTGGAGGAGGAATGCGGTCAACAAGCTCCTGGAGGAGTTCCTTAACATTGAACCCAGTTTTCGCACTTATTTTGATGGCATTTTTTGCTTCGATGCCGATAATTTCTTCTATTTCATTAATAACACGATCTGAATCCGCTTGGGGTAAATCGATTTTATTTAAGACAGGCAAGACCTCTAATCCTTGATCGATAGCCATATAGCAGACAGCAACAGTTTGCGCCTCTACTCCTTGAGCGGCATCTACCACTAAGAGTGCGCCTTCACAAGCGGCAAGTGACCTGGAAACTTCATAAGCAAAATCTACATGTCCCGGCGTATCGATAAAATTTAATTGATATGGGTTGCCATCTTTAGCTGTAAAATACAAGGTCACGCTTTGTGCTTTGATGGTGATTCCGCGCTCTCGCTCTATATCCATGCTGTCTAGCACCTGCTCACTCATTTCTCGCTCGGATAACCCTCCACAAATTTGAATGAAACGATCGGCAACCGTCGACTTACCATGGTCTATGTGAGCAATGATGGAAAAATTTCGAATATTTTTCATTTGTTAAATTTCTATCCTCGAGTGACCTTCAAAGTTAATTAAAACCTATTAGGCAGAGTGCCATTATATGTTATTTATCAAAAATAACATATAATGGGTGATCGATCGAAAAGGAGGTCATTTAACATGCACACACTCTATCCGCCCATCAAACCTTATAGAGAATTTATGCTTAGTGTGGAATCGCCACATGAACTTTATGTTGAAGAATGCGGCAATCCAGATGGCCTTCCCATTTTTTTTGTGCATGGTGGCCCAGGAAGCGGCTGCAACGAAGAACAACGCCGTTTTTTTGATCCCAATGTTTACCGAATTATTCTTTTTGATCAACGAGGTTGTGGCCAGTCAAAACCTCACTTGGAACTGGCAGAAAATACCACTCAAACCTTAGTCGAAGATATTGAAAAACTACGGCATCACCTTGACATTGATCGCTTCATTTTATTTGGCGGTTCATGGGGCTCTACGCTTAGCTTAGTCTATGCCCAAACTTATCCCGATCGAGTATTAGCGCTTATCCTTCGAGGAATCTTTTTAAATCGTAACTCTGATATCCAATGGTTATTTGGCGGCGCAGGCGCCAATCGAATCTTCCCCGATCATTGGGAAGAATTTTTAGCAATGATTCCAGAAGCAAATCGCCATAACCCTATTCTAGCCTACTATGAAATGATGACCGGCGATGATGAAGTCACTAGGATGGCAGCCGCCAAAGCTTGGGCCACGTGGGAAGGGAATTGTTCAACACTTGAACCTAATAAACATGTGATGGATATCATGAAAAATCCTCATCATGCACTTAGCCTCGCCCGTATTGAGTGTCATTACTTTATGCATAACTGCTTTTTAGAGCCCAATCAAATCATCCGCAATATGCCTCTTATCGCGGAAATTCCTGGCATTATTGTTCATGGTCGTTATGACATTGTTTGCAGCCTTGATAACGCGTGGGAATTACATAAAAACTGGCCGAATTCAGAGCTACACATTATTAGGGATGCAGGACATTCCGCTTATGAGCCCGGCATTGTTGATGGCTTAGTGAAGGCAACGCGTACCATTACCACTCGTCTACAGTTAACCGCGTGAGTGCATATTGATAGTTCGTTTTTTTTATCTATTAATTTTGATGTTTATGACGGGTTGCGCCTGTGTTGACCCTTTAGAACCGATCAATCGAAAAATATTTGCCTTCAACATGGTGATTGATCAGGTTGTTTTCAGACCCGTCGCCACCGCCTATGATAAGGTCATGCCGACTTTTTTAGTTTGTCGCGTCGAAAACTTTTTTAATAACGTCGATGATGTAACCAACATAGCTAACAATGTTCTGCAATGTAAATTTCTTGATGCTTGGTCCGATTGTTGGCGACTGGCTTTTAACACCACCTTTGGTTTATTCGGTTTATTTGATGTGGCCACACGGGCAGGACTCGAAAAACATCACCAAGATTTTGGACTAACTTTGGCACGATACGGTTTTGTGCAATCAACTTATTTGATGGTACCCTTCTTTGGACCTTCTACTCTCCGAGATTCAATTGGATGGACAGTTGATTGGCGGTATCTTTCAGTTTGGCCCTATATTCAGCCTCGCTCTCTACGCTATGGTCTTTATGGGTTTCGTCTGGTTCATAAGCGTGCAAGCTTACTTGCTGCAGATAAGTTAATTGAAGAGGCTATCGACCCTTATCTTTTTGTGCGAGATGCCTATCTGCAAAAACGAGAATGTGATATTAAAAGCATTTGCCCATCTGGTGATATTGAAAATAAATCTCCAACGAAATCAACAGAAGAAGACACCTTTGTTAGCGAGTCACAAACCCCCTTAGATGAAAAAAAATCCTATAACGCAGATGACCCCTTCATTGCAGATGAAAATGAACCCTCTAAAAAAAACAATATGAAGCCAAACGCCAAAACCTCAACCACTGATGGCGATGATCCTTTTGTGACTCCTTAAAATGAATCAATTACACATCATTTTATTCGAGCCCGAAATTCCACCAAATACTGGCAACATTATTCGACTATGCGCCAATACTGGCGCGTGTTTACACTTAATTGAACCCTTAGGGTTTGCATTGACAGATTCAAAATTAAAACGGGCGGGTCTGGATTATGATGAATGGGCAAGTATTCAAATTTATTCAAATTATACAAACTTTTTAAACAAAATTTCACCCAGGCGGGTTTTTGCCTGCTCAACAAAAGGAACAAATTTTTATTCCAACGTTTGCTATGAGCCTGGTGATGCTTTCCTCTTTGGTCCTGAATCTCGCGGATTACCTAAAGAAATACTTTCATCGTTTGCTAGTAGCTCTATCATTCGCATCCCCATGCAACCACAAAGCCGTAGTTTAAATCTATCGAATGCCGTTGCTATCATACTTTATGAAGCTTGGCGCCAATTAGGATTTCAAGTTGCGAATAACTAGAGAAACTTAATAAGGAATGATTTTTTCGTGACGCGGTTCTCTTGAAAATAAATATTCGACGCTTTCACGGGAAGAGATCCTTCCCTGTAACACTGCACAGACCTGTTCAATGATTGGCATTGCAACGGAATAATGTTTTGCAAGCGCTAAGACTTTAAAAGCCGTGCGTTTTCCTTCCACAACTTGGCCAATGGCTTGCTCGGCTTCTTCAATTTTTTTTCCTTGCCCCATCGCATAACCAAAACGTCGATTTCGAGATTGATCATCGGTGCAGGTTAATACAAGATCGCCTACCCCCGCAAGACCCATAAATGTTTCTTGCTTACCGCCCATTGCAAGCCCAAGTCTCGTCATTTCAGCAAGCCCGCGGGTGATTAAAGCAGCCCTCGCATTTGCACCAAAACCCAACCCATCTGAAATACCGGTTGCAATGGCTAAACAATTTTTTACGGCGCCAGCAATTTGAACACCGATTAAATCATCTTGTTTATAGACGCGAAAATGTCGATGATGAAAGCAAGCGGCAAGATCATTTGCAAATGCGGGATCATTACTGGTTAATGTAATAGCAGTAGGCAATCCAGCAGCCACTTCTTTAGCAAAAGAAGGACCTGCCAATACAGCTAATGGAATAGTTTTTGAATAAGTTTCCAGTACGACTTCATGTAGCAGTTGATTTTTTTGATCGTCTAATCCCTTTGTTGCCCACGAGATACGAATATGATCTGGCCGCAGGGAATGCAAGGTCTGTATGATTGACCTAAAAGCTTCACTTGGCACAGCAATTAATACATCGCGCACGCCCTCTATTGCTTTTGAAAAGTCAGGAGCAATTTCAATGAGATCAGGCAAGTAAATGCCAGGCAAATAGCGCTGATTATAACGCGATGATTGTATGGAGACGAGTTCATCTCGCCCCCACAATCGAACTGACTGACCATTACGTGCTAATACGATGGCAAGAGCTGTTCCCCAAGACCCAGCGCCGAGAATGGCAATTTGAGACATAAACTCTTCTAAAAACCTCTAATTTAACTATTCTGCAACTTCTTCTTTTTGTTCTTGTTTTTGTGCTAATTTTTGTTGGTAAATCGCATCAAAATTGACTGGAGCCATATAAAGTTGTGGAAAACCGCCACGCGTGACTAGATCAGTAATGCTTTCACGCGCATAGGGGAAAATAATGTTAGGACAAAAACTACCGAGAAGATGATCAAGCTGATCTTCAGGGAAATTACGAATAGTAAAGATACCCGCTTGATGAATTTCAGCAATAAATGCCACTTTACTATCAATTTTAACAGTAGAAGTAATGCTGACAATGACTTGGTAAGTATCATTTTCAAGTAATTTTGCTTTACTTTGCAAATCAATTTCTACAGCAGGCGTCCAATTTTGTTTAAATATTTCAGGAGCATGTGGTGATTCATAGGAAGAATCCTTTACATAAATACGTTGTATCCCAAAATCCATTTGCTTTTCACTGTTTGCTGTGTCAGTCATAATATCTCCTAGATTAATAAGCTATCCAATTGATTATTTTTCTCTAATGCCCACAAGTCATCACATCCACCGACATGTTTCCCATTGATAAAAATCTGTGGAACGGTTCTTCTTCCTGTCAATGCAATCATTTCTTCTCGCTTATTTTCATCAAGATCAATACGGATTTCTTTATATGAAACTCCTTTTTGACCCAAAAGCGCCTTAGCACGGTCACAGTAAGGACAAATTGCACTGGTATAGATTATCACATCTGGCAATTGATTACTCCCGAGTGAGTGGAAGTCCGGCTTCTTGCCATGCGGCAAGACCACCCGCTAAAAAATAAATTTTTTCAAACCCTTGATGCTTCAGATGCACGCCTTCTTGGGGACCGGTTTGCCCATTAGCACTAACAATGACTAAGGGTAGAGTTTTATACTGAGAAAGTTTTTTTAAGTTAGCATCGATTGCGGTATGAGGGATGTTGATAGCGCCAATAATATGTCCCTTCATAAAAGCGTGGCTGTCTCTTACATCAAGAACAACCGCTCCTTCTCTATTAATCAGTCTTGTTAATTCATGGGGTTGTAAACGTGGCACCCCTTGAACCCGTCCTCTGATTTCATCATAAATAATCAAGAGCAAGATTAAGATAAATATTGAACTTAGTAACCAATGATTGATAAGAAATTGAAAAAACTGCTTCACCCGTTTCCTTCTTTTCTGTAGGCTTAAAGGTTTAGTATACACATCTAATCGCGTAGTTCAATCGAATGAAGAATAATATGAAAACAAAGCCAATTGCACTCATCGTTCTCGATGGCTGGGGTTATAGCGAACAAACTTCTCATAATGCAATCCATGCCGCGCATACGCCATACTGGAATTACCTGTGGTCAAATTATCCACATAAACTCATCGAAGGCTCGGGCAGAACAGTTGGCTTGCCGGATGGACAAATGGGAAATTCTGAAGTTGGCCATTTGCACATGGGAGCTGGTCGCTTGGTACCCCAAGATTTAATGCGGATCGATCTGGCCATTAAAAACGGAGATTTCTTCAAAAACCCTATTTTTTCAAATGTGTTTAATCGATTAAAACAAAATAACGGAAAATTACATATTTTAGGTTTATTATCTCCTGGCGGAGTTCACAGCCACGAACAGCATCTTTTTGCTCTAATTGAATCTGCAGCAGCTCACAATCTAGAAAATATCTTTTTACATGGAATTTTAGATGGTAGAGACACTCCCCCGCGATCAGCACTTAACTCGATTGAAAACACCCAACGTTTATTTCAGGGTCTGAATAAAGGTCGTTTTGCCTCAATAATTGGTCGTTACTATGCAATGGACCGTGACCATCGGTGGGATCGAACCGAAAAAGCCTACGCGCTTTATACCGAGGGCAAGAGCGATTTCTATGTTTCCTCTGCTGAATCCGCCCTGAAACTGGCTTATGCACGAGGGGAAAGCGATGAGTTTGTTCAACCCACAGTGATCATGGATAAAAGCGGCAACCCCATCACGATAGATGACCAGGATGCGCTGATTTTCATGAATTTCAGAGCTGATCGAGCAAGACAACTCAGCCGCGCCTTCACACAACCGGAGTTTAATCATTTTGCAAGAGGCAAACACCCACAACTCAGTTCTTTCATTACCCTCACGCGATACGCTGAAGATATCCCTGCCGATGTCGCCTTTCCGCCTATTCAGGTAACCAATTCTTTAGGAGAATATTTATCTCATTTACATTACACCCAGCTACGAATCGCAGAAACAGAAAAATATGCCCATGTCACCTTCTTTTTCAATGGGGGTATTGAGACGCCTTTTCCTTTGGAAGATAGAATATTAATCCCCTCCCCTCAAGTTGCAACCTACGATCAGCAACCTGAAATGAGCGCAAGAGAATTAACCCATTTTCTGGTAGATGATATTTTAAATCAAAAACATGATGTCATTATCTGTAATTTTGCCAATCCGGATATGGTGGGGCATACAGGCAATATTCAGGCCACTATCGCAGCTATTGAAGTGATTGATGAATGCCTGCGTAAAATTAACCAAGCTTTGCAGCAAGTAGGAGGCGAAGCAATTATCACCGCTGACCACGGCAATGCAGAGCTGATGTATGATGAAAAAACTGGACAACCGCATACCGCGCATACTGTAAACTCAGTCCCATTTATTTATATCGGGCGACCGGCAACAGTCGACCCTACTCTCGGCAGTTTAGTTGACATTGCACCAACCTTATTATACCTACTTGGACTTCCAAAACCTCAAGAAATGCAAGGCGAATCATTAGTCCATCTATCTCTTTGAAAAATTCAGTTGGGATTGACTATTTCTTATTTCCCTAGTTAGCGCTAAAATATTTTATTTTATTATTTGCGTAGCCAAACTGAAATCCAAGCGGAGGAACCTGAGTGAAACTCACAAAGCGTGGCACTCTTAAAATTCTGATGACTTTATGCCTGAGTCTTGGCATCAGCATCAACACGTGCTGCTATGCAGTAACAGAAAATAACACAAGCAATAATCGAAGCGTTAGCGTTCCTCTTAAGGATATTCAGCGATTTTCAACAGTGATTATGCAAATTAAACGGTTTTATATTGATACCGTTAAGGACGACACTTTATTTGAAAATGCCATGAAAGGAATGGTCTCAAGTCTTGACCCACATTCCGCTTATTTAGATGAAGATGACCTCAAAGATTTACAAACCGCTACAACTGGCAAATTTGGTGGCATTGGCGTCGAAATTATTCCAGAAAGTGGTTACATTAAAGTCATTAGCCCCCTTGACGATACTCCCGCCTACAAGGCCGGAATGAAACCGGGCGATCTTATTATTCGAATCGATAATAAATTGATTAAAGAAATGACCATGCGTGAAGCAATCAATTTAATCCGAGGAAAACGTGGCAGCCATGTTGCGTTAACCATCCTTCGAAAAGGTGAAAAAAAACCCTTAAAGCTCTTGGTCAAGCGCGACGTCATTAAGGTGCAGACAATCAAGAGTAAGCTGCTAGCAAAAGGATATGGTTACATTCGAATTGCTTTTTTTCAAACTCCTGCAAAACAGGATCTTAGGAATGCCATTTCCAATTTGGAAAAGCAATCAGGCGGCCCGCTTAAAGGTCTGGTTCTCGATTTAAGAAATAATCCTGGCGGATTACTTGACGCAGCCATTGATGTCGCAGATACCTTCCTAGATTTAAATCAACTTAAACAATATGGCGGATTGATTGTCTACACAAAGGGCAGAATTCCGCGAGCGGACATTAAGGCTAAAGCGACACCGGGAGATATTGTTCACGAAGTTCCCATGGTGGTATTAATTAACGAGGGTTCAGCCTCTGCTTCAGAGATTGTTGCCGGTGCATTACAAGATTATAAACGGGCAATTGTGATGGGAACACGCAGTTTTGGCAAAGGCTCGGTGCAAACCGTCTTTCCCATCGACAATACTACTGCCTTAAAATTAACTACTGCGCTTTATTACACGCCATCTGGTCGTTCTATCCAAGCTACAGGAATTGTCCCAGATGTGATCGTCAACAACTTGAGTGTTTCAAAAACTGACAACGATGAAATCTTGATTGACCCCGTTAATGAAAGTGATTTGAGTGGGCATTTGAAAAATGGCAACGGCAAATCTGCTAAAGAAGATTTAGAAACCAAAACTAAATCAGAAAGCGCACTGGCTCAAAATGATTTTCAGCTTTATCAAGCGTTAATACTACTAGAAGGCTTGAATGCAGAGAAAAATCGATAACTATTCATAGAGGCCTACTGAGTGCGAAGCCACCGACGACGTGAGTAATGTTTAGACAGCCACCTCAGCTTTAATTAACGGATGAGACACATAGTCTATTATCTCAAAATCTTCATATTGATAATCGAATATCGAAGCAGGATGCCGATTAATATTCAGGGTTGGCAAGGGGTAAGGCTCACGTGTTAACTGTAGTTTAACTTGATCGATATGATTAGAATAAATATGACAATCGCCTCCAGTCCAAATAAATTCTCCTAACTCATAGCCGCATTGATCTGCCACCATATGCGTTAACAAGGCGTAAGAAGCAATATTAAACGGCACCCCCAAAAAACCATCGGCAGAACGTTGCAGTAGTTGGCAAGAAAGTTTGTTATTTGCAACATAAAATTGAAATAATAAATGACAAGGTGGCAATGCCATTTTGTCAATTTCTCCCGCGTTCCAGCTGCTCACAATTAACCGTCTTGAATTGGGATTAGATTTCAGTTCTGCAATGAGCTGACTAATCTGATCAATTACCTGTCCCTCCGCTCCTATCCAAGAACGCCATTGCCTACCGTAAATCGGACCTAAATTCCCATCAGAATCTGCCCATTCGTTCCAAATTGTCACGTTGTTGTCAATTAAATATCGAATATTCGTATCACCTCGCAAAAACCAAAGTAATTCATGAATAATGCTTTTAAGGTGTACCTTCTTAGTGGTAATTAATGGAAATCCTGCTGCAAGATCAAAGCGCATTTGATATCCAAAGACGCTCAGCGTGCCTGTCCCGGTGCGATCATTTTTTTGAGTGCCATTCGTAAGAATATGATTTAAAAATTGCAAGAATTGTCTCATTTTTTTCAACTCTTTCTATTTAAGTTCGAACTGGTACTTTCTTATAAGCTAAGATCAAAAGTACGAGCCCAAACAAGATAAGCGGAAGGGAAAGAATTTGTCCCATTGTCAACCAATCCCAAGCAAAATATCCATATTGCACGTCAGGAACGCGAAAAAATTCCAGAAAAAATCGAATTAACCCATAGCCTAAGGCAAACAAACCTGAAACAGCCATCGTAGGGCGGGTTTTAGCTGAAAAAATCCAAAGGACGATGAAAAGCAAAATGCCTTCTAAAAAAAGCTCATAAAGTTGAGAAGGATGTCGCGTATAAGTGTCAACTTGAGGGAAAACCATCCCCCATGGAACGGTTGTCACCTTTCCCCAAAGCTCACTATTGACAAAATTACCCAGCCGGCCTGCAGCAAGCCCCAGCGGAACCAAGGGTGCAGTAAAATCAGCTACTTCAAAAAAATGTTTGTTAAACTTTTTACTAAACCACCATATGCTAATTAAAACGCCAATTAATCCGCCATGAAAGGACATGCCGCCCTCCCAAACTTTGAATAAAGTCATGGGAGCAGAGAAAAAATTTGGCAGCGAGTAAAATAGCATATACCCTAACCGCCCACCGATGACGACACCAACCACACAATAAAAAACTAAATCATTAATATTGTCTTTTGACCAAACGCCCGCTGATTTTTTAGCACGCCAGTTTCCAAGCAACCAAGCTAGGCTAAAAGCAAGTAAGTACATCACGCCA
This sequence comes from uncultured Gammaproteobacteria bacterium, assembly GCA_963705725.1. GTDB lineage: Bacteria > Pseudomonadota > Gammaproteobacteria > UBA6002 > UBA6002 > UBA6002. The sequence goes on along the minus strand of CAVPKM010000003.1, from coordinate 9,950 downwards.
TACCAATGTATCTTGATTGGTCCAAGGCTAATCAATACGGGATTAATTTGAGGGTGGTAAAGCATAAATCACCTATTTTCCAGCTCGGATCAACCCACCCAAACCAGCTTCTTCTAAGGCCAATTCTAAATGACAACGTATTTCAACGGGATCATCCATTAACAATACTTCTTCAAGCAGTTTGATGGCTCTTGCCATAGTAAATTTTCGAATGACCCATTTCATTCTTGGCACTCGAGATGCGCTCATGCTAAGTGTATCAAATCCCATAGCTAGCAATAAAATAATAGAAACGGGGTCGCTGGCCATCTCCCCACAGATACTAACATGTTTTCCTTCATGATGCCCGCCTTCCACAACTTGTATCAATGCTCGTAGTACAGCAGGATGTAATCCTTCATAAAGACTAGCAACACGCACATTATTACGGTCCACTGCGAGTAAGTATTGAATTAAATCATTACTTCCCACCGATAAAAAATCGACTCGTTTAGCCAGCTCTCTAGCCTGATAAACAGCAGAGGGCACTTCAATCATTATACCAACGGGTGGCCTTACAATCTGCTCATTTTCTTCCACCAATTCTAAATATGCTTGGGTAATCAATCTTTGCGCTTCTTCCACCTCGGCAATACTGCTGACCATGGGGAGCATAATTTGAAGGTTTCCTAAGTTCAAATTCGCTCTTAGCATAGCGCGAATCTGAACCAAAAAAATTTCTGGATGGTCAAGAGTAATACGAATCCCTCTCCAACCTAAGAAAGGGTTATCTTCTATGACAGGAAAATAAGGCAATTTCTTATCACCGCCAATATCTAAAGTTCTCATCATTACGGGACGCGGAGAAAAAGCTTGTAAAAGCTGGCGATAAATTATTCTTTGCTCCTCTTCGCTAGGAAATCGATCCCTTACCATAAAAGGAATTTCAGTCCGATACAGTCCCACTCCTTCTGCGCCTACACCTAAGGCGCGACTGACATCGGAAATCAGTCCGGTGTTAATATAGAGAGATAAACTAAATCCATCCAAGGTTTCTGCTGAAAGATCACGCAGTCCTTCAAGCTCATAATCTAATTCTTTTTCTTCAGACGCTAATTTTAGAAATTCTTCTTTCACCGATGACGAAGGTGAGCAGTAAACTTGACCATAATAGCCGTCAATGATGATTTCTTTATTTTCCAATCGTGCAACAGGGAGATTATTGACACCCATCACTGTGGGTATTCCCATCGCACGCGCCAAAATTGCTACATGTGAATTGTTCGAACCTTTAGCAGATACCAATCCAACTAATTTCTCTTCTGGAATACTGGCCAATGCTGAAGGCGTCATTTCATCACCAACCAGTATGGTTTGCTCAGGATAAGCATGAGGATTTTTTGGCTCTTCGGATTGAAGATGCGAAAGAATACGTTGGCCTAAATCTTTAAAATCAGCAGCACGCTCGCGTAAATAAGGATCATCCATCGCCTCGAATTGAACGACATATTGTTTAATTGCTCTTTTAAGCGCAGCCTGAGCCCAATTGCCGTGATTAATTTCTGTTTTGACCCGGTTGATAAAGCTTGAACTATCAAGAATGCGCAAATAAGCGTCAAAAATGCCTTGCTCTTCTTTAGGAAGACTCATTGCCAATAATTTTGCTAACTGCTGAATATCTGCTCGCGTAGCAGTTATCGCATTTTCAAAAGTAATAAGCTCTTCTTCTGAATTTGCTGCGTGGCGATCAGGCACAGATTCAAGATCAGCTAAGGGATAAACCACGATCACAGTGCCAACTGCAACACCTGGCGCACCTGGCAGCCCACTGTAAGTTTTTGCATCAATCTCAATATTATTGAGTTCCCATAAAGTTCCTACTGCTTGAGCATGGGCAATTGCGGTCGCGAGCTGTACGGATAAGGTCACTAAAAAAGCTTCTTCAGATTCATCAAACTTGCGAGGCTCTCGCTGCTGTACAAACAACACGCCAAGCAATTGGCGATGATGGATTATCGGCACGCCAAGAAAAGCATGATAATGTTCTTCACCGATATTGGGATAATATTTAAAACGTGGGTGCATAGGAGCATCACTTAAATTAATCGGCTCTTCTCTTTCTCCTACTAAGCCAATTAGACCTTCACCAAATTTCAAGCGAGCTTTATTAATAAATTCTTTATTTAACCCCTCAGTCGCCATCAAGACATACTCACGTCTATCTCCATCAACAATGAAGATACTGCAAGCTTCTGCCATCATCGCATCTCGTATGCGAGTCGTCGCAATATCTAATGCTTCTTGCAAGCCCGCGGCAAGATTGACTTCTTGTACTATGCGACGCAAAACATTTAGCATTGACAACCCTATGAACGTTTAAATATGGGTATATTAGAAAATAATTGATTCAAATTCTTTTAAAGCGGTTTTATATACTAATCGCTTGAATGAAATCACATGATTAATAGGATACCAATAATTGACCCATACCCAGCGATCAAATTCAGGATTATTTGTTAAATCAAAATGAATCTTCTTCTCATCCCCCACTAAGCGTAGCAAAAACCATTTTTGTTTTTGCCCAATACAAAGCGGTTTAGAATAATATCTACGAAAATTTTTTGGCAGGTGATAATATAGCCATTTTTTACTCCATGCTAAAATTTCTACATCATCCTGTTCTAATCCTAACTCCTCGCGAAGCTCGCGGTACATCGCTGCCCTAAGCGATTCATTTTCTAAAATACCGCCTTGTGGAAATTGCCAAGCATCGAGTTGCCCAATCCGCCTAGCCCAAAATAATTGATTCTCTTGATTAATTAAGATTATTCCAACATTATAGCGATAGCCTTTTTCATCTATCATGTCTCAATCACGCTCGCAAATAACATTGTTCCACAAAGAATCGATGAATAGCAGGATTGTTGCTAAGCTCTGGATGAAATGTTGTCAGCATGTGCCTACCTTGCATCACGCCAACAGGCTGATTTTCCCAGGATGCAAATACTCTGACATTTTCACCCACTCGCACTATTTTAGGAGCACGAATAAATACCATTGCCAAATCTTCTCTGTTTTGATATTTACCGACTACAATTTTACTAGCTAATTGCCTGCCAAAGGCATTTCGTTCAATGGTAATATTAATGAGGCCAAGAGATTGCTGCTCAGGGTTTTTTACGTCTTTTGCAAGCAAAATAGCGCCAGCACAAGTACCAAACAAGCACCCTCCATTTTCTGCAAACTCTTTAATCGCATTAAAAAAATTTCCTTCACTCAAAAATTTCAACATAACAGTGCTTTCGCCACCTGGTATAATCAATCCACTGAGACCACTTAAATGTCTCGGAAGCGTGACGTTAACAGCAGTCACTCCAAGGCTGGCTAATACCTGTCTATGTGAATCATCATTACCTTGCACTGATAAAATGCCAATGCGCATTATTCCCCACGTGTTTGTAATAATTCCACTTCTGCAAGCTGGCGAATATCAAGGCCGACCATCGCCTCTCCTAACCCTTTGGAAACCTCAAGTAAAATTTCTGGATCATTATAATGCGTCGTGGCTTTGACAATTGCCCGTGCTCGCTTCTCTGGATCCACTGATTTAAAAATTCCTGAACCCACAAACACGGCTTCCGCTCCTAATTGCCTTGCTAATGCTGCATCTGCGGGTGTGGCAATCCCGCCTGCTGAAAAATTTGGCACGGGCAATTTGCCATGTTTAGCCACCCAGCTTACCAATTCTAATGGTGCACCTAATTTTTTTGACTCATGAACCAATTGATCCTCGCAAAGTACAGTGAGTTGTTTCATTTCTTGGAGGATGGTACGCAGATGTCGAACCGCTTCAACTATATTTCCTGATCCTGCTTCGCCTTTAGTACGAATCATTGTCGCACCTTCTGCAATTCGGCGAAGTGCTTCGCCCAAATTACGACAACCACAAACAAATGGGATGGTAAAATTATGTTTATTTATATGGTACTCATCATCTGCAGGCGTTAAGACTTCACTCTCATCAATAAAGTCTACTTCAAGTGCTTGAAGAATTTGTGCTTCAACAAAATGTCCAATCCTCACCTTCGCCATCACGGGAATACTCACTACTTTCATAATCTCTTCAATAATGCTAGTAGACGCCATCCTGGCTACGCCTCCCGCTTTTCTGATATCAGCAGGAACTCTCTCTAAGGCCATCACGGCGCAAGCTCCGGCTTCTTCTGCAATCATTGCCTGCTCTGAGTTAGTCACATCCATGATGACGCCCCCTTTTAACATTTCAGCAAATCCGACTTTAATTTTCCATTGATCATTATCTAGAAAACGCATCACTACTCCGAACAATAAAACTACCTATCAAATAAAGTAACTATTCAGCTTAAAAGTCTACTCTAGCAGGCTGAGAAGCACCAGCATTTCCCCATTTTTTTGATCCATATTAATGGGAATTACAAAAACCTAGAAAAAGCAGTTAGAAAGCGAAAAGTGTCGAATGGCTAACAAGGGGACTCATGTAGAAGGATGGCTGTCTAGCACAAAATAACTTTCAAGTTTATTTGAAAATATTAATAGTTTTTTAATGTAATCAAGGTAGCGTTAAAATAATTTTTATATTTTAATCGAATTAATAGTGAGGAAATGATGTTAGAAAATGGAGAACTTTATTCAAGTTGGTGCGCTGTTTACAGCGAGATAGTAGAAAATATAGCCAATCAAAACGGGAGTGGTAAAGAGTTTGGCTCCCTTGTTACCTTATTACAAGATTTTGATAAAAATCTACAGGATTATGAAAATGATGAAAATAGGGAAGCACTGAAGCAGCTAAATGAGAAAATCACTGCGCTCATGGAACTGTTTTCAGAAAAGCACTTAAATGAATGCATGAGATCACTGCAATCTATTCAAAATAAAATTACACGGAACCTCTCACCAGAAGCCGCAATCGCCACTATATCTTTGCCAGCTGAAATTCTGCTAAATATTGCTTCGCACTTGCCATTGAGAGGATTAAAAAGCTTATCTAGCAGTTGCCAATTTTTTAATCAACATGAAAAAATTTGGAAAAAAATAGCGGAAAAGGGGACTGAAATTAAACTAGTATCAGGGGGAGAGAACTGCTCTTTTGTGCTACTTCAAAATGGTCAGCTTTTTGGTTTCGGAGCTAATGACAACGGCCAGCTAGGATTAGGGCACACGGATAGTCAATCTACGCCACAATTAATTCCTCTGCCATTGATCGCAAGGCCTCGCCAAATTTCTGCTGGTTCTGGTCATAGTTTAATTTTGTGTGATGACGGATCGGTCTATAGCATTGGATGTAATGGCTACGGCCAACTGGGATTAGGGCACACGGACAGTCAATCTACGCCACAATTAATTCGCATGCCAAGGGGAGCAAGCCCTTGCCAAATCTCTGCTGGTTCTTGGCATAGTTTAATTTTGTGTGATGATGGATCAGTCTATAGCTTTGGATATAATTTAAGCGGCCAACTGGGATTAGGATTAGGCGACGGGAATAAACAATCTACCCCACAATTAATTTCTATGCCAAGGGGAGCAAGGCCTTGCCAAATTTCTGCTGGTTCTAGGCATAGTTTAATTTTGTGTGAAGATGGATCGGTCTATAGCTTTGGAGCTGATTTCAGCGGCCAACTGGGATTAGGATTAGGATTAGGATACAGGAATAAGCAATCTACTCCGCAATTCATCCCTATGCCCCTGGAAGCAAGGCCTTGCCAAGTCTTTGCTGGTGCTGATCATAGTTTTATTTTGTGTGAAAATGGATCGGTCTATGGCTTTGGAGCTAATGCCAAAGGCCAACTGGGATTAGGCCACAACACCAAGCGATCTACTCCCCAATTAATTCCGATGCCAACGGGAATAAGACCTTGCCAAGTCTTTGTGGGTGCTGATCATAGTTTTATTTTGTGTGATGATGAATCGGTCTATGGTTTTGGAGATAATGGCTGCGGCCAACTGGGATTAGGCCATAGGGATGACCAATCTACCCCACAATTCATTCCTATGCCAGTGGAAGTAAGGCCTTGCCAAATTTCTGCTGGTTTTAGTCATAGTTTAATTTTATGTGATGATGGATCGGCCTATGGTTTTGGAGATAATGAGTGTGGTCAACTGGGATTAGGGCATGAGAATAACCAATTGGCTCCACAATTAATTTTCTTTCCCCTCATTGAGAGTCAGGAGAATATGGAAGAAAAGAACACCTCTTGTGTGAGGTAGCTCACTTACTAAGATTTTGGCAGTATAACTCATGTTTTTAGGGTAAATTTTATTCACAAAAAATAACTTTCAAAGTTATACCGAAATTACCACATGTTATCCACATGATTTTCCCAGGTTTCCCTCTTGCAAAACACATCATAAAGTGCTCTTCAGTTATTTTAAACACAAGATGTTGTGTGTGGCTGTTGACAATGATAAAAGAGTTCAGGTAACCTGTGATGAATAGCATACCTGCTTAAATTGATGAAGCCTGACGGAGAGTCAAATGCCACAAGCCCCAGTTCAAGAGCATGAACAATATCAAGAATACCTACTCACCCCGGGTCAGTTACAGGTTATTCGACGAAACGGTTCAGTAGTTGAATATAATGATAATAAAATTGCGGTTGCCTTAACTAAAGCTTTTATTGCCGTTGAAGGCAATCAAGCCACTGCCTCTGATCGAATTCGAGAATTAGTTGAATCGATGGCAACAACCATTACAGAAGATTTTAAGCGCAGGGCGCCCAGCAGCGGTCACACGATTCATATTGAGGCCATTCAAGATAAGGTTGAATTGGCATTAATGCGTGCCGGCGAACATCTGGTTGCACGCGAATACGTTTTATACCGCGAGGAGCGGCATAAAGCCCGCGAAAAACAAATTCACCATGATCCAGCCGTTCCCTGCCTCATCCACCCTAATGGCGAAAAATTACCACTTGACCTGATTCGCCTCAACCAAGTAGTGGGAGAAGCTTGCGCAGAGCTAAATGACGTTGATGCAGAAAGCATTATTAAAGAAACACTTCGTAATCTTTATGACGGTGCGACAGTGAGCGATCTCAACAAAGCAATGATTATGAGCGCACGTACGCTTATTGAGAAAGAACCTCAATATAGTTTTGTTGCTGCCAGATTACTGCTCAATGATTTACGCGCAGAAGCGTTATCTTTTCTGGATATTTGCCACGAAGCCACACAAAGCGAACTTGAAAAATTCTACCCTGAAGCTTTTAAACGCTATATTCACACTGGCATTGATTTAGAAATGTTGGACCCTAATCTCAAGATTATATTTGATTTAGATAGGCTGGGGGCAGCACTGATTTCTAAACAAGATCTAAAGTTTACTTATCTAGGGTTGCAAACGCTTTACGATCGTTATTTCATTCATCATCAAGGCGTGCGTTATGAATTACCACAAGTTTTTTTCATGCGAGTCGCCATGGGCTTGGCTATCAACGAACCCAGTTTACGCACTGAGCGCGCAATTGAGTTCTATCACCTCCTATCTGCCTTTGACTACATGAGTTCAACACCTACATTATTTAATGCCGGGACGTGTCGCCCACAATTATCGAGTTGCTTTCTTACCACTGTACCAGATGATTTGGAAGGCATCTTTAACGGACTGCGAGACAATGCCCTGCTTTCTAAATGGGCTGGAGGTCTTGGTACTGATTGGACCGCAGTCCGTGCTTTAGGTGCTCATATTAAAGGCACAAACGGAGAATCGCTCGGACCTATTCCCTTTATGAAAGTCGCTGACTCTGCAATGGTTGCAGTCAACCAAGGTGGCAAACGCAAGGGTGCAGGTTGCGCCTATTTTGAAGCCTGGCATATGGATGTTTTTGAGCTATTAGAACTACGCAAAAACACCGGGGATGATCGTCGCCGTACGCATGATATGAATACTGCTATCTGGGTACCAGATTTATTAATGAAGAGAAAACTTGCCAACGGGGACTGGACTTTATTTTCTCCCCATGAAGCACCAGATTTACATGAAAAATATGGTCTCGACTTTGAAAAAACCTATATCGCCCATGAAGAAAGAGCAAGGAAGGGAGAAATTAGCTATAAAACTGTCCCTGCCATCACGCTCTGGCGAAAAATGCTTAACATGCTCTTTGAAACAGGTCATCCCTGGATAACCTTCAAAGATGCCTGTAATTTACGCTCGCCCCAACAACATGCTGGCGTCATTCATAGTTCGAATTTATGTACAGAAATTACGCTTAACACCTCACAAGACGAAATTGCTGTCTGTAACTTAGGCAGCATCAATCTTGTCAATCACCTCACAAAAGCGGGGCTTGATCATGCAAAACTCAAGCAAACTGTTAAAACCGCTATCCGAATGCTAGACAATGTCATTGACATTAATTTTTATCCTGTTCCACAAGCGCGCAAGTCCAATCTACGTCATCGGCCTATTGGTCTTGGCATAATGGGATTCCATGATGCGCTTTATCAATTACGCATTCCTTATGCTTCTGAAGAAGCCATTAAATTTGCAGACTATAGCACAGAGATTATTAGTTATTACGCTATTCTTGCCTCTTCTGAGTTGGCTGAAGAACGCGGCTCTTATCAAAGCTATGAAGGATCGCTTTGGAGCAGAGGGATTCTGCCAATTGATTCTATTGGATTACTGCAACAAGCACGAGGCGAGCACTTGTTACAAGATCGCAGCATGACACTTGACTGGGAAAAGCTTCGCACTCAGGTTGCAACCATTGGCATGCGCAATTCTAACGTCATGGCGATTGCACCTACAGCAACGATTTCTAATATTTGTGGGGTTTCGCAATCAATTGACCCTACTTATCAAAATCTTTATGTCAAATCGAATTTGTCAGGTGAATTCACTGTCATTAACCCATATTTAGTTGAAGATTTGAAAAAAATGGGCATTTGGGATGAAGTGTTGAGTGAATGATCTGAAATATTTTGATGGCAGCTTACAAAAAATTAACCGCATCCCAAACGAGTTAAAATCCTTTATGCCACGGCTTTTGAAATTGAACCACGTTGGTTAGTTGAGGCAGCGTCAGAAGACAAAAATGGGTAGATCAAGCACAATCCTTAAATTTGTATATGGCCGAACCCTCTGGCAAGAAACTGGATGCATTGTATACCCATGCTTGGTTGCTTGGTTTAAAAACGACTTACTATTTACGTAGTCTTGGCGCGACCAATGCTGAAAAATCCACCATTACCGATGGCGCTTTAAATGCTAGTCAATATTTCAAAACCGAAAGTATGCGCAATCACAGATCCAGATTGTGAAGCATGCCAATAAATAATTAATTTAGCACAGGATAGAAAGTAAAATGCCTATAACAGCCATCCCTACTGATTTAGATATTCACAGAAACATCGCCCCATATTGGTATAACGGGACTTGAAGATTTAGAAATGGGTGCAGCCAGAGTTCAAGTGGATGAAAAGCAAATCATTAATTGCCGAGCTGATTTAAACCAATTGGTCCCTTTAAAATACAAATGGGCTTGGGAAAAGTATTTAGCTGGTTGCGCTAACCACTGGATGCCACAGGAAGTCGGCATGCAGCGAGATATTGCCTTGTGCAACAGTGCAGATGGTTTAACAGAAGATGAACGTCTCATGATTAAACGTAATCTTGGTTTTTTTTCTACGGCAGATTCCCTTGTAGCGAATAATTTAGTCTTAGCAGTGTATCGACATATTACCAATCCTGAATGCCGACAATACATACTACGTCAAGCTTTCGAAGAGGCGGTGCATACTCACGCCTACCAATATATTATTGAGAGCTTGGGACTGGATGAGTCCGAAGTCTTTAACATGTATCGCGAATTGCCAGCTGTAGCTAAAAAAGCATCCTGGGCCTTACCTTACACCCAAAGTTTAAGCGATCCTAACTTTCACACTGGAACACCGCAAAATGATCAACGATTGCTTCGTGATTTAATCGCGTT
>CAVPKM010000002.1:0-29859 GCA_963705725.1 uncultured Gammaproteobacteria bacterium | reverse complement strand
GAAATCTAATCTCACTACCGAATTGTCTTCGGACAACACGTAATAACTTTATTTATAAAGTTATTTTCAGACCCTGACCTACCTCTTAAAAGGGTGAATGAGCAATCATTCGCCCTTTTCACCCCAATAATACTATTTATAATTTCCTGGGCTTGACCCACCTTGTAGCGCCATAGGCATAGGCACTAATTTAAATTTTAAAAATCGAATGATTGTTTCTATATCGCCTTCTGTATTTCGGCCAGAAGTTTTATCTTCCAGAAGTGTTATCACTGCCTGTGTTTCTTTAATCACTCCAAGGTTAATAGACTCAGATAGGCTATTCACTAATCCAGCATAGGACGCCCAACGTCCTGAAAATAATCGACCTACGACTGAATTATTGCAGGTATAATCATCAAGCACGGCCTTGACTTTATCAAGCTCAGAATCAGAATCTTTTTGTGACCACAAATCATTCAATTTGCAAAAATACTGTTGTTGATTTAATGTCATGTCCTGAGATAAAGCTTGCCCTTCCATTTCATAGTTGGCATATATTTTAGGATCAAGAATTATCCTCGCAGCGAAAATAAAAACTTCATCAACATTAATCCCCTCTTTTGCACTAGTTTCAAAATAGGGAAAGTTGAGTTGATTGCAATAATCTTGAGCTTCACTACTGTCTATTTTATTTCCAGGTAAATCACTTTTAGTTCCGATAATAATGGTAGGGGTACCATCAAGGGCATGTCTTTCAACATCTTGTACGTGTTTATTTAAATTATTGAAAGATTCACGATTTGTAAGATCAAATAGAATAAATACCACGTGAGCACCCCTTACATTTTCGTAATTATTTCTATATCTTTCTCTTCCCCACATAGTATCAAAAACCTGTAGTTTAACTTCTGTATTATCTACCTGAATGCATCTTGCTTTAAAAGCTACCCCGAGGGTTGATATATAACTAGAGGTAAAAGCATTATCTGCAAATCGTAGTATTAAGCTACTTTTACCGACACCGTGATCACCTATTAATTTAATTTTATATACGGTTGGTTCTAACATTGATACTTTACCTCATTTCAATATAAAAATTTATTATAACAAATAAATATTAACGATATCTTTACTGAAAAAAGAAAATTTTGTTTAGGCCTGCTTCAATGTCGAAACTCTGCATGCTAACCCATAGCGAAAATAGCGATACTGGAAAAGCAATGAGACTGACAATGACTTTTTTTAGGTACAAAAAAAACCCCGCAAATGCGGGGTTTTTTAGAGAAAGTGTGGTCGAGCTTACATCATGCCGCCCATACCACCCATACCGCCCATGCCACCCATGTCAGCTGCAGAAGGTGCTTCTTCCTTCTTAGGAAGTTCAGCAACCATTGCTTCTGTGGTAATCATTAAGCCGGCTATTGAAGCAGCATTTTGCAATGCAGTACGTGTTACCTTGGTGGGATCCAAAATTCCCATTTGAATCATGTCACCAAATTCACCTGTCGCTGCGTTGTAACCATAATTACCGCTACCTTCTGCCACTTTCGCTAGAATAACAGAAGACTCTTCTCCTGCATTGGTTACGATTTGTCGCAAAGGTGCTTCCATCGCACGACATAGAATAGCAATACCACGGTCTTGATCTTCGTTTAAGCCTTTAAGATTCTTTAACACAGCAAGTGCACGAATCAAGGCAACACCACCACCAGGAACCACACCTTCTTCTACCGCTGCACGGGTAGCATGAAGTGCATCTTCTACGCGAGCTTTCTTTTCTTTCATTTCAATTTCAGTTGCGGCACCTACTTTAACCACAGCAACGCCCCCTGCTAATTTAGCAAGGCGTTCTTGTAATTTTTCACGATCATAATCAGAGCTGCTCAGTTCAATCTCTTTTCTAATTTGCTCAATTCGAGATTTAATTTCGCTAGCATCTCCTGCACCATCAATAATCGTGGTGTTTTCTTTAGTCACCACAACACGCTTAGCTTGTCCAAGATCAGTCAATTGAGTGGTTTCAAGCATTAGGCCAACTTCTTCAGAAATCACTTTAGCACCAGTTAAAATAGCAATATCTTGTAACATGGCTTTACGACGATCACCAAAACCAGGCGCTTTAACCGCAGCAACTTTTACAATACCACGAATATTATTAACAACGAGTGTCGCTAATGCTTCGCCTTCTACATCTTCTGCAATCAACAATAGTGGGTGACCAGACTTAGCAACGGCTTCTAAAACAGGCAACATATCGCGAATTGAAGAAATTTTCTTATCCACTAATAAAACATAAGGCGTGTCTAATTCAGCACTCATATTTTCTTGTCTGGTAATGAAGTAAGGAGAGAGATAGCCACGATCAAACTGCATACCTTCTACGACATCGAGCTCATTATCAAAGCCAGAGCCTTCTTCAACAGTGATGACGCCATCCTTGCTTACTTTTTCCATTGCCTTAGCAATAATATTGCCAATTGCTTCATCTGAATTAGCAGAAATTGTTCCTACTTGGGCAATAGACTTACTATCAGCAGCGGGTTTAGAGAGTTTTTTAAGTTCTTCAACCGCAACTGCAACCGCTTTATCGATACCACGTTTTAGGTCCATAGGATTCATTCCAGCGCTAACAGCCTTCATGCCTTCTCGGAATATTTCTTGGGCTAGCACTGTTGCTGTAGTTGTCCCATCACCGGCCGCATCAGAAGTTTGGTCAGCCACTTCCTTGACCATCTGAGCGCCCATATTTTCAAATTTATCTTTTAGGTCTATTTCTTTTGCAACAGAAACGCCATCCTTGGTGATAGTTGGTTTGCCAAAAGATCTTTCTAGCACCACATTACGACCTTTTGGACCCAGTGTTACCTTAACTGCATTCGCCAACACGTTGACACCCGCTAACATGCGGTGTCTTGCGTCTTCAGAAAATCTTACTTCTTTAGAAGCCATAGTTACCTCGTCAAATAGTTAGAAATTAGATCTATTCAGCATTCATAATTAAGATAGTTAACACGTTTTGAGCTGAATAGTTAGAAAAAATTATTATTCCACAACACCCATGATATCGTCTTCTCGCATGACAATGTATTCTTCACCACCGTTCAGCTTGACTTCGGTGCCTGAATATTTGCCAAACAACACTTTATCACCTTTTTTAACATCAAGATTAAGACGCTCGCCGCCTTTTCCTAGCTTGCCAGGACCAACAGCAATGACTTCACCGAGAATAGGTTTTTCTTTTGCTGAATCAGGAAGAACGATTCCGCCTGCAGAAGTTTGCTCTCCCTCGACCCGACGGATGACAACACGATCATGTAAAGGACGTATGTTCATATCCATTATTTTTCCTCACCAAATAGATTATTAATTTTGATGATTCTTGCTAATTAACAAGAATCACATCCCAAGCAACAGAAATGCTAAGACCATAAGGTCGAGCTTGCATTCCAAATTACTTTATACCGCTCAGCGAGAACCGCTGTCGTTGAATAATTTATAGTTCTTAGCACTCAGAAGTTTTTGAGTGCTACCCTTGTTATATAGGGACAGTAATTTCCATTTCAAGGGCAAATTGCATTTTTATACCAGAAAATTCGCTATCATCCTTTGACGTAACTGCTCACGGGGTAGAGTCTGTTCAACGCACAAACGTTCATATTTGAGCCATATTTGAACGAAAAATTTGCTGAAAAAGCGCAGCATATATAAATATGTGAGCAGTTTTCAGCGGGTTTTTAGTTCAAAGATGGCCAAATATAGACGTTTCCTTCCTGGGGCAAGTAGTTACCCTTTGACTTGATTTTGGCTAATAGGCATGCTTCAATCCACTTATGATTACCTTACAACAAGCTACATTAAAACGTGCTCAAAAAGTATTAATTGAAAACACCACCTTAACCATTCATTCCAAACAAAAAATTGGGCTTATCGGTGATAATGGTTCAGGAAAATCTTCTTTCTTTGCCATGCTACAAGGCGAACTCGAACTCCATCAAGGATCTCTATTTCTTCCCAATCAGCTAGCCATTACCCATGTTAAGCAAGAGACGCCCACCAGCAAGAACCCCGCCATTGATTATGTTATTGAAGGGGATTATCAATATTGCCAAATTATGGAAGCATTAAAAATTGCTGAAGAGCAAGGGGATCCTTACGCTTTAGGAGAATGCCATGATCAGCTAGCCAGTATTAATGGCTACGCCATAACAGGCAAGGCAGAGAAAATTCTTAAAGGCTTGGGATTTAAACCCGATGAATTGAGCAAACCCACTACCGAGTTTTCGGGTGGGTGGCGAATGCGCCTTAATCTGGCTCAGGCATTGATGTCACCCGCTAATTTAATGTTACTTGATGAACCCACTAATCATTTGGATTTAGATGCGATCATCTGGCTGGAAAAATGGCTACAGGATTACTCCGGTACATTATTAATTATTTCTCATGATCGTGAATTTCTGGATAACACGATTAACTATATTTTGCAATTTACCCAACAAAGTCTTCGTCTTTACCGTGGCAATTATTCTCAATTTGAAAAGCAGCAAGCTGAACAAATAATGCTGCAACAAGCCGCTTATACAAAACAGCAGGCACAGATTACCCACATGCAATCCTTTATCGATCGCTTTAGAGCCAAAGCCACTAAAGCCAAGCAAGCACAAAGCCGCTTAAAGGCTTTGCAAAAAATAGATTTAATCGCCGCAGTACAAACTCAAGCTGCCTTTCAATTTAAATTCAGGCCACCTAAAGCCTGCCCAAATCCTCTTGTTCGAATTGAAAAAGCTAACATTGGCTACTCAGCCGCTAACTTGGTATTAACCGATGTCGATGTCCAAATTGTGCCTGAAAACCGTATTGGGTTACTGGGTGTCAATGGAGCAGGAAAATCTACCTTGATAAAAGTGATTGCGGACAAGTTACCACCTATTTCTGGCCTAGTACACTTTTACAAAGGAATTAAAATAGGGTATTTTGCCCAACATCAAGTGGAGCATTTAAACTTTAACCTATCACCGCTTGAACTGCTTAAAGAAATTGCTGGCAATCATTCAGAACAAGAATTGCGTAATTTTTTAGGCACATTTAATTTTAGCAAGGAGATGGCCACCAATAAAATTGCACATTTCTCAGGTGGTGAAAAAGCCAGGCTCGCACTTGCTTTGATTGTTTGGCAAGCCCCTAACTTGCTTTTGCTTGATGAACCGACTAACCACTTAGACATGAATTTGCGCGAAGCATTAATTCTTGCATTACAAGAATATACCGGCGCATTAATATTGGTTTCTCATGATAGACATCTAATCCGAACTACAACGGATGAACTGCTGGTAATTAACGATGGCCAGGTTGAACGATTCATTGGCGATTTAGATGATTATCGCGAGAATGTTTTTATTAAACTGGCTGATAAGCCCACACCTAAGGTTAATAAAAATCCAGGTAAAGAAAAAACTGAGCTTGAATCGAAACTAGGTTCTTTAGAAAAAGCGCTAAAAAAATTACAAAAGCAGGCAGAAATACTTGAAGGTTTACTTGCCGATCCAAAACTTTACGAAAACCAAGAAAATGAAGCGATTAAAACTTATCAACAACAATTAAATGAGCTTCGTACTGAAATCCAAAAGGTTGAAGAAAATTGGTTACGACTGTTTGAACAATTAGAAAGAATGTGACTATTCAGCACGCTAGTTAAATAGCAACACCGTTTCAATCGATAAAAAAATAAAATAGGAAGCTTCATGCGTTGCGTTTCATTTTGTACCGCCAAAAATTACGGGTTAGGCGAATTATTCAATCACTTTAAAACCCAAAAAATAGTAACAAAAACCTATCGTAATGTTTTGCATGCTGCTTTTCCTGATAAAAAAGCCGATATATTTTTCTTCTCTCATGGTTGCTTTGTGTCTTGGAATCTCTCGCGCATACAAGAGCAAGCCCTATTAGAACAAATTAAACCTTTCAGTTTTGAGCCACTCGACAAAATCGAAGTGGACTATTTCTCTTTTTTTTATGACGAAGAAACATCGCTTGAAACTCACGAACGATTTAATGCCGATATCATCAAATTAGAATCTGATGCCATTCAAATTAAATTAGCCATTTCTTATGGTTTAGCAGAATCAATCAAACTTGAATATTACGAAGAAATCATTAAAAACACGATTAAGAAAAACAGCCTGCTTCCCGAAGAATTAGCAAGAAGCGGAAAAATATTATTATCACGCAAAGCTATTTCACAGCGAATGGGCGAAATTTTCATTGAAATGAGTTCAGTTAACTTAAACAGTGATTATCTCGATGTACCAGAATATTTTTGGCGATTCCCTAGCTTAGAAAATTATTATGCCATAACAGAACAATTCTTAGACATCACTCGTCGCGTGACAGCACTAAACCAAAGACTCGATGTGCTTCACCAATTTTTCGACATGCTAACAGGCCAACTACAGTTTCAACATTCCACTAAGCTGGAAGTAGTCGTTATTCTTTTAATCTTTATCGAAATTGTTGTTAATCTTATGCAATGGTTTTTTATTACTTAGGTAGGTCGATTACACTATCAATTTATACTGAATAAGCTGCGATCTAAATTGTATTGCTAGCTGACCGCCTTTCTTCTGAGAATTTTTCTTTTATGACTGCATCAAATAACCCCTGAATTTTTTCCTTCATCGTCATAAGCTCTTCACTTGTGAGAGCATGATTTTCTAGAATTTTATCATCGATCTCCAAAAGATTCTCACGCAGTTTATAAGTCTTATCTCCCCAGATAATTTTGAACATCGACTCCCAATAAAGAGTATTTTTATATTCATTAAGGATGGATTTTCTTTTCTCATCAGGAAGCGCCGCATATATTTCCTTGAATAACACATTATATTCTTCCTCTTCGATTGCGTACCTTACCGCTCTCATTATACTCGAGGTTGATGCATAACTATTTAATATTACTATAAATAAGAAGGCTTTAATAAAATAAGTTTGCCGGCAAGAAGTGACCAACTCTAACATCTTTTCAAAATCACAATAATTACGTTCGCAGTTGCTTGATGCTTCAAGCAGTAAGAATGCAAGAATGAACCGATTAAAACAATTAATAGCCCTGAGTTTAATTAAGGCAGGGATTAATAAAATAAAATTAAAATCCTCCCGGCGAATATTGAATGGATTCGAGTCTGTGACAAGTGACAAACGTATTTTATTTTGGTCAAGGGTGTGGTCATCCAAATAAGGATACATCCCTTCCAAACGTGTTATTTTACAAAATAAAGCTTGCGCATTATCCGTTAAAATTAAAGATTCAATTTCACTAACAGTAAACTCAGCACCAGTAGAAGGAATTTCATAAGAGTGCTTATTGTTAAATACAGAGAGAAGTGACACATTACAATCAAAGAAACCCTTACAGGATTGTAAACGTTTTTCTAAAAAATTGAACGGGAAAGATCTAGTAATCACGACCTCCTTCGCTTCCTCATAGTCTTTATTCAAACTTTTGTATTGCTCACCATTAAGCATCCATAAAGCTTTTGATTTCCAAAAGTAACGACTTTTCTCCTTATTTGTTAAGACCTCTTGAACTGTATCGTGAAGCGCCTTACACGATCGATTGACTGAACAAATATCACTGAGTGATAGAAAAATCATTAAGCATTGAAAAATATCGATATGTAATGTGGGCAATTCATGCCCTTCTAGCTGAATTTCATCAATTTCAGCCCATTCCTCCATGCCCTTTTCGAGCGAACTAATCCTGATTTCTAACGGGGTGAGTAAGTTGACACATACTGGCATTTTAAGAAGATTAAAATAAATCTTTATAGACAAAAGGCGACCTAAAAAACTCCCAATCGTTCTTTCAGAGATTCTCCCGCTATTAAAACGGAAAATTTCTTTATCGAATCCAGTTAAAAGCTCATTAATAGCAATGATACTTTGTAAATTATTGTCCTCTTCGACACTAATAGCAGCATTAAGGTGATCCACCAATTGCAAATAAATTTCTTTCCATTGGTTATAAAGTGATTTTTTTTTAATTTCGGCAGATCTTTTAAACATAAACACACCTCTTTTCAACAATTGTGTTTATTGTAGTCAGTATATATTAACAAACTCTTACCCCCCGTGAGCAGTTACTTATTTAGTACTCCTACTATGATGAGTGGAGGTTAAAGTATTATCCTCCATACTTTTTCAAGAAGAGACAGGGCTTTGTTGTTTAAGATTTTCAATTGCATTAGAAAGTAAGATATTTAAGTGCTCTTGATAAGTAGTAAGACTCGATACAGTAACAGGATAATTTGAAAGATAACCTGCAAGGTCAATAACATATTTTGACAATTGATGTACCGGATCAAGAGGATCAAAAGGATCAAGACCAACCAGTTATGTGGTAGCCCTTGCAAAAACAACGAATAAATCCATATCGCTATATTTTTGAAGTCCTCCTAATGTTGATACAAATACACCTCGAGTAGATTATTTTTAAATATGCCATCTAACTGATTGAGACATTCATGAATTTGGTTTTCGCTATTTAACATGATTACCCAATATAACTAGAATATAATATATATGATGAGAATTTAAAATAACCTTAAGAAATGTACTTTATAATTAAGAAATTAGATTATTTAATACACCCATGAGAGATAAGTAATGAAGCAAGATAGTGAGATTATAAAAAGTTTTATCAGTCATAGTCAAAACACCCATAAAAAAGTAATTTCAAATAGCGTCGCTATTGCCTTGATCAATTTAAACAATATTTATTTTCCTGAAGGGAAAACTAAAAAAGCGGCGCTAGAAACTGCATTTCAGTATACTATTCAAGATATGCGCGATCATGCTAAAGGCAGCTCAACAGGAAGCTATCGATTATTTAGAATCCTTAGGTAGAAAGGCGATTGATCCTCATTTTGACCGGGTAACGCCATTTATATTGGCTCAAAATGAACACATCAATTATTTATTTCCATTGAAAGAAGTGATTACTCTAGTTTGGCTAGCGCTAACTGATGATTGCAAATATCACGCTTATATTGAAGCTGAAGGTCAAATCGTTAACGAAGAAACTTCTAAAGCGCATAGACAGGATAGAATTTCTTATTTTTTCTCTTGCATTATAACGATGAATAATAATCGTGTTTGTCATCACGGCAGTCGTAATGAATTGGTTTTCACGTTAAATAAAAGTTATCCTGATATTGATTTAATTGAAGATGAAAAAGCCACCGTCTTTTATTTTATCAAGGAAAATTTAATTAAAGCTTTCTCGGAACAATATAGCGACGAAAAAATTCAATTTGAATTAAAACAGGCGATGTTAATCTGGATTAACGATCAGAATCCCACTGTTTTATTCAACTTAGTGGGAGAAAATTTTATTGCAGAGCTTTCTACCTTATTTTTGAAAAATGGGACACGTCCGGAAGAAATTAATTTGAAAAATTTAATGCAAGAAGCGAT
Organism: uncultured Gammaproteobacteria bacterium; assembly: GCA_963705725.1. Taxonomy (GTDB): domain Bacteria; phylum Pseudomonadota; class Gammaproteobacteria; order UBA6002; family UBA6002; genus UBA6002. Next base: position 20,409 of record CAVPKM010000002.1, on the reverse strand, counting down.
TTCCTCGCTTGATTTTTCTTGTGATCCTGTTTCCCATCCTGGGCTTTATTATATCAGTTTAGTTTTTCAACATTTCAACATAAAACAAGAAAAGGCTGATGCTGTTCTTAAGCAGATACAGGAATGGATTAGCCACAAGATGGATTTATCCAATCCTTCCCATGTCGAACGTTTAGGTGTTTTTTGTTTGCTTTTTAAAACTTATCAACTCATTATGGATCAGCAGTATCTATTGAGAATAACAGGCATCTTAGAGGCTGCCCTGCCAGCCTTCATTTCATTTATAGAAAATTATTTTGATCAAATCTTTATTGAAAAAGATCTCATCCACTCTGAATTAACACTTGATCAAGAAAAAGAAATTTCCTTAATAGAAAGCCAAATTGATTTAGCCAAAAAAGATTTGATGGTGCATGAAATACAAAATTTTTTCTCCATCTGGTTTACCGGAGAACATTCTGCACGAAAATCTCAATATCAATTACTCTTAAATACTCAATTTCAAAATAAAGTCTTGATCAATGACAGCTGGATTGACGAACTTTATAACCAAAAAATAGATGGTCAGTTAGAGCTTTCTCCTTATGAAATTAATCGTATATTTTTACACGCTATCATTACTCCCCCTGGAAATTGGTCAAATAATTTTGGCGGCAGCCTTAAATTGACTTCAAGTGAATTAGTTGGCGGAGTATTACAACAAACACTAGAGTTCGTCAAACAACATTTTAATAATAATCAGACTTTTATCGCCAACTCAATAAAATCTTCATCCTATCCAAATAGTTTACTTGAGCAACTTACCTGGCTTTTAGAAAAACATCGACGAAATTTATGGGCAGAATTGTCGGAAGATGAGCAGCTTGTTAGAGCTCCGCTAAATATTGAAGACGATCTTGACAGGATAGATTTTGAAATATTTTTACCAAATCAAATTCGAACAGGAAGAGATTGGCTTCGGTTATTTTCTTTATTAAATCAAGAAAATTTTCGCGCTGTTTATTTGGCTTTTAAAGTCAATATTAATTTTATTTTACTGAATCATATTAAGCGATATAACGATTTATTATTAACTTACTTTTGGACTATTCCAGCGGATGAGAAATTTAATTTTAGCCTGGATTTGGTTAACTATAAGCTGATTAAAAATATCGCACAATTAAATAACATATTACTTGATGTCAATAACGATCAACGCATGATTTTAATTGAAAGATTAAACGATGACCTGACATCAATTGAGCCTTCATCATGCGATGATGAGCCTTATTTAAGTACTATTTTATGGGGACTTCCAAATAATATTCAGCGCCAGATAATTAAAAAATTATCACATAGGCTTGTCGATTTTTGCGATAGCGTCGAGGGTTTACATAGAATCTTATTAACTCTAAACGAAGAAGAAGAAATATTATTCATCAATTCATTAGGTAAAAATATAAGAGAGCTTTTTAAGGTGAGTAATCATTTACATTATTTATACAGGCTTTCTTCGTCATCTAAATTTCTGATTTTACATAATCTCTCGGATATGGTAACTGCATCAATAGATAATCTGCTTGAGGCTTCACGCTTAAATGTTTTTTGGAGCTTTATTGAGCCTATATTAAATAAGATAGCGCCATTAATACAATCTAGTCGTGATTTATCAAGTATTCTTGATTTATATATAACGGAAGAACAAAAAATTACCCTTTTAAATACCTTATTTATAGATTTTTCTAAAATAATCACAAAATCTGCTGATTTTTTTAATATTTTTCAAAAAATTCCTAAAGCATATATTACTACCTTTTTGAATCATTTTGACAATAAGGGAGCTAATTTTATTAGGAACACTGCTGATTTTTTTAATATTTGGAAAAAAATTCCTAATGAATATACTGCTACTTTTTTTGATCATTTTAAAAACAAGGCCGCTAATTTTATTAGGAGCATTGATGATTTAGTAATTATACTTAAAGAAATAACTGAAGCAGATCAGTTGATTATATTAAACAATATAAATTTTCATAAAATTATTTATCAAGACAATTGTTTTCCATATTTGCTTAATGCCATATCTCCTAATAATTGGCCGATATTTTTAGCAAGCATTAGAATTGATCAACAAACTCACCATTTGATGGGAACCTATTTTACCGCAACTTTTTTTGATAGTTTATTTGCAAAAGTTTCTGTAGAAAACTATAAATTATTGATTGATTCTCTTGGTGATGAGCAGTTAACAGAAATTATTCAATTATATCGTATGACCAAGTGGCGTAATAATTATAAAAGGTCTGCTATTATAGATGCGATCGGTCCTCGCTTAGGGTTAATAGTGAAAAGTATCGACGTGCTGATTGACTTACCCGAATTATTATTTCCATACTTAGATTTTTTCATCGATAGTATTAGAATGGATTGCAGAATTTTTTTTAAAATATCTGAATTGGAACCAAAGTATAGAATTGAATTTGTTGAAAGATATGGATACAAAATAATTACAGAATCATCGAACGACCACTTATTCAATACCGTGATATCATTGCTTCCAGATGATTATATAACCACCTATTTTTTGTCTCTAGGTGAGAATTTAATTCCAATCCTTCAGAACCATTGGGCAGCTTGGGAGCAATGGGAGTCTAGCATAGCCAATCAATATTTAAATTATTTGCCTGAATATAATAACGTTACCTTTCTTGTAAAAATTTATTACTTGATTAAATATCTAATCCATGAACTGAAATCTGAGAATAGTGAAAATTTTAAAATAACTCTACTCGAAACAATTTGTGTATGGCTTGAAAACAAAAATAATTTTAATGGAGCAACCAAAGAAAAATTATTAATTTTAATAAGAGATATTTGCGCTTTAAAACGAGGATACTTCGGTCTTTTCTTACCAACTGTAATGAATAATTTTACTACTGCTTTAGTTACTTATGAAATGAAAAATGAATTAGATATCTCGGTATTAAGTACTATCCCAGAAAATTCTAATGAAAAATTTCTTAAAAATTTAACAGTTGCAGATTTAGATAACTTATTACTCCCAAATACCAATACGTTGGAAGTATCGTATGGATAAATTTACAGTAGAACACTTTCGGCTAGTCTTCTAAATAAATTTGAATTTCTTTACCTTTAAAAACAAAAATGCTATCGCAATGCAAGCAGCCATAACTGCCATGACAATCGACATGCTTGATACTCCCACTTGAGTAAATGACGCAACCAGAGATGAGCAAATAAAAGCCATGGCAGCTTGACTAAAACCCATCATTCCAGCCGCTGTACCAGAAATTTTTTCGTGAATGATTATTGCCGTTGACATTCCAATAGGAATAAGAAATCCGTTACCAAGAACAAGTAAACTAAATGGAATAATAATCTGGTAGGCATGTTGTGGTTGAAAATAAATAGTATTAATCATTAACATCCCGGCACTGCAAAGAAATATTATCACTCCAATACCTAAAAGCAGATTTTTATTAAAATATTTTGCAAGCTTTTTGCAACAGAAATTTCCTCCAATATAAGCAATAGTCGTCGGGATATAAAATAATCCGATCATATGAGGTGGATATCCCATGTGATGAAATATAAAAGGTGAGGCAGTGATATAGGTATAATAGGCACCATAAGTCAGGAAACCAAAACTGGCATAACACCAAAATCTTCCAGAGGTAATAATAATAGAATAATTATTTTTAACTTCATGGAAGTAATTACCTGTTGAACGAGCTTTTTCAACAGTACGGTCTGTAACCAGGAAATGAGTTGAAATTGATAACGAAATTCCTAGCACGATGAATAAGATAAATATGACATGCCAATTTGAAAAAGTTTGAATAATCCCACCAATTGCGGGAGATATTGCAGGAGATACGCCCATTATAGGATAGATAAGCGCCAACTTATGAAAGGCATCTTTCTTTCCAAAAACATCAATAATCAATGGTTGCCATAAAGTCATCGCACTGCAAGCACCTAAGGCTTGCAATAATCGCCCGGTTAATAAGACAGAAATATAGGGTGCTAGGCTGCAAGTTAAACTTCCAAGTGTATATAGGCATAAACCAAATAATAGCGTTTTACGTCGTCCAATCATGTCAGATAGGGGTCCATAAATTAATTGTCCAAGGGCTAATCCAAGCATATAAATGCTAACCAAAAATTGCACATCAGCAGAAGTAGTATCAAAGCTTTTTTGTATTTTAGGCATTGCGGGTAAAAACATATCAGAAGTCAACACCGCCAAGGAACTTAAAAAACCAATAAAAATCAGTAAACCTTTAGTATTAGCTGATTGGCAATTCATATCGGTTCCTTTTTTAAAAAGGAATGCAATGTTTCAGAAAAAGTTTGCAATAAAGTGTCAGTGATTTTTTTTGAAAAGTTTTTTTGTGCAAATTTTTGATTAACCTCAAGTTCAATTCCCATGTAAGCTTGACCATGAAATTGTTTTCTCAATGAAGTCACAAATCCATCAGACTTGCCTAAATAAGGATAATTACATCTGACGATTGAATCGCCTGCTTCAAGAATTTTTTTTTGCCACAACATACTGAATTTTTTTTCCTGGTGATTTCCTGGATCATAGAGCAATCCCACATCAACTAATCGATTTTTTCCTCGAAAAAAAGGGGTAAATGAATGTACGGAAAGATGCAAAACACTCCCGCCAGATTTTAAAATATTTTGAATAGTTTCGGTCACCCGATAACGATAAGGAAAGTAATAATGAGCAAGCAATGATTCTTTAATTTTTTTATCAAGTGGTTTAGTGATATCTGAAAATAAATTAGGATGACGACATGAACGGTTCAACTCAACCAGCAGACGACTGATTGTGGTATAAAAAAAATAGTCAGAAAACTTATCAGAAAATTTTTTGGCAAGAAAGAGCGCTCCAATATCCCACCCTTCATGCGAATCAAGTCTCACTTGATAAGGTATAAAATATTTTTTATAGGCTTTAGGGATTTCATTCCCTCCATGCTCACAAGTGATAATGATCTGATTCATATCTCTGCATTTACACCAGTTGAAAATTGTAATCCACGAGCGACTTCTTCATTTAAGAATAGTTTTCCTTTTTGCAAGCACACCGACAGTTGTTGATAAATCTCAACTAATGTTTTTCCTTGATCAAATGCTGCTAGAATGCGTTGTGCTAGATTACCTTGGACTAATATCGAATTCATCACCTCCTTGGCACTCTCATTCAAATTTTCTGAGACATCCTTCACTAAGTACCCCCAAAGCGCTTGTAAAGAAATGGGCTTTTCCACTTTACATCCAAATACCTCTGCATAATCGCATTCGACCATCGTATTCATTCCATTTTTTATACTATCGATTAATATTGCTTGCAGGCTTTGGGTTGTCCATGTTTTTTGTTTTTCATAATCAATCCACTCTTCCGCTACTAGCTTTTTTAAAATAGCAACAAACACAGTAAGAATAGCTATATCTGCCGTTGGGCATTCCTGGGTATCGATTAGACGTATCTCAATGGTATTGCGATCAAAACGCGCAATAGCACCTCTTGAATTTAACCATTCCTCTTGTAAATGTTTTTCATGATCGTATGGAGAAATCTCTTGATACATTTTATTCAAAATTTCATCATGATATTCTTCTTCTGTAAGCACAAGTTCTGGAATGACATTACCCGTTATTGAAGGAATTTTCTTTTGATTAAAACGATAAAATTCCAAGCGCGTATCTAAAAAACCTGTTTTTTTACCGTCAAGAATTGGTGTACTTGCACAAAGAGAGGGAATCAAAGGCAATACTAAACGAATGGCGGTATGCAACTTGGCAAATTCGATATCATTTTTAAATGGTAGATTTAAGTGAACACATTGAAGATTGTTCCAGCCATGACCTCTGCAATCAAAAATTTTATTGTAGGTTTCATAAATTATTTTATTATCATGTGGCCATAAACTCGCTTCCGTAAACGGGTTCATCCAAGGATGCGCGCCAGTTGGCAATAACTTAGCCTGATACTTTTCTAACAATTGATTTATCCTATTAATTTCTTCTTGAAAATGACTTGAAAGCGGCATCAAGCAAGAAACTGGACCGTTTGTTTTTAATTCCAGAACATGCAGCACCAATTCATTTGACCAAGCAATATGCTCAAACTTAACTTCATTTTGAAAGCGTCCTTCCACATCAAAAATTAATTTGTCTGAAACGGGCAAAACCGATAAATCACTTTGGCGCACAATCATATACTCAATTTCTACACCATACGCTGAAAATAAAGACAATTTTGTTTTCATATTTAATTACTTTTTTAATAGTGATTGATTTTTATTCATTGCAATACGATCAAGAAAATATTGCATAATACTGAGATAAATATTTTCATTTGAAATTTTATCTTCAATTCCATAATCAATACTTGGGTTATCATTAATTTCGATCAAGAGTACGCGACCATCACTTAATTCTTTCAAATCCACACCGTAAAATCCGTTGCCAATTAATGCGCTAGCACGAATTGCCATCTCAAGAACTTTTTTAGGAACTTTACTGATCGGCAATGTTTCAAATCCTCCCTGTTTTTTCGCCTCTGCTGCTTGCCAATTATAAATTTGCCAATGATTCTTCGCCATATAGTATTTGCATGCGAATAAAGGTTTTTTATTTAAAATACCAATTCTCCAGTCAAAATCAGTTGGAGTAAATTCTTGAGCAATAATTAATTCAGAACGATTAATAAATTTATCTAATTCTTCTTCTAATTGCGAAGGCTCATTTATTTTAATTACTCCTGTCGAGAAAGATCCATCTGGCTTCTTTAACACACAAGGAAGACCCAATTCTTGCATAACTTGATTTTTATTATCTTTATGAACAATGATGGTTTTTGGAATAGGAATTTTAAATTTTTTCATGACTTCTGCCAAATACACTTTATTGCTGCATTTTAAAATTGATTCAGGATCATCAATTACAATCAAATTTTCAGCAAAGGCCCTTCTTGAGAATCGATAGGTATGATGATTTACCAACGTGGTCTCTCGAATAAATAAAGCATCAAACTCAGGTATGCGGTTAAAATCCTCTTTGCAAATTAGTTTTGCTCGAAAACCAAGCGATTCTGCTGCCTCCATAAATGCATTTATCGCACGCTTATTTGAAGGAGGAACCTTTTCTTCTTGATTAACTAATATAGCTAAGTCATAAATGGTTTTTGATTTTTTCGAAGGATAAATTCTTTTTTTAGAAAAATATGTCTGTGCAAAATTAGTAAAATATTTTTTATGATGATTAGGTAACTCCCCAAGGGGAATGGGTGAAATGTTTTGCAAAATCCATTTCTTATTGTAAACAAAGTGTGCTTTAAAAAGAGGAACTTGAAAAAGATTATATAGATCTCTACTAATTTTTTCGTACTGTTTTGCCACATTATGACCAAAATAGACACTAAGATCAAAATGTTGAGATTTTAATTTTTTAAAATTACGCTGAATTAATTCATCAAGCTCATCTGAAATAACTCGCATAATCCTTTGCGATTTTATATCTTGCATTGTGGTGATATTTGGAAAAATACGGTGTCCTCTTGCCTGTGCGAGCAATGAAACATAGTAACCGAGACCTTGATAACGATGAGATCGACACAAATTATAAACGCGAACGTTACGAAGCTCTGAATACTTATTGTCAGTTAAATAACAGCGTGAAGTCATGACCTCAACATCTGGCATATCAAAATTCCAATCAGATAGTTGATTGACGACAACAATACTATGCATGATACATCCCTCCACCCGGTTGGATAACTAACAGGTTAGCGTCATAGGTTAAAATACCTAACATGATGGAATTAATTAATCTGCTTATACCTACCGAATAATAATTATCCCCAGATACCAGGTTTCCGGCATAAGGATCAGCGATAACCACATACTTTTTTGCATCATCATAGCCGGCTAAGATCACAAAATGGCCGCTGGGATACCCCTTGACATCATGATAAATCGTGCGATTACTGGGATTGACATATTCTCTTGCACATTGATAAAGATAAGTAGCACTAAGTCCTGTGAGTATTGGGATTCCTTTATTAAAATGACGCTTTAACAAAGTGGGCGTCAAATCTTCAAAAAAAATCTTCCCCCCCAAACTCAGTAGTTCCAAATAGGCGCCTGTGGCGAGATGGAGTTTTTTGTCAGGTTTATAGGAAAGTTGTTCATGTAATTTAGCAGAGAGATCGACATGCGCATCATAAAACCAAGTTGGATCGAACACATTGAGATTATAGGTAAAAATATTTGCCTCATACCCTCTTTTTAATGCATGCAAGGCAAGCATCACCGCTAATGTTCCGCCACTTTCCAAATAGGAAACCTGTGCAACTACTTCATCTAAGGAGATATCATCACCAAAGTATTGATAGACAGCATGAAGACTAGTCGGACCACATGTCTCATCATTTGGTTGTGTCAATATCTTTATGGGCAACATAAACCTTACCATCTCCTTATGACTCGATTATTATAGTGCAAAGAATCGGTTCAGGTTATTTGCACTATAAGTTGTTAGCAATTCATTAACAGATTGTGTTAACATTTTGGCCATCTTGCTTTCCGCAAAAGTTACGCCATTCCTATCTTCGGAGTACTTTCATGGCTAAATCAATGTGTAGATTCCTAAGTTTTATTATTGGGTTAGGCCTTGTTCTTGCTAGTTTTACTGTCTTTAGCGCAACGCAGGAACCGCTTCCCATTGATTCCGCATTTAAGATCGCAATAAAGGTCAAAGATCCGGAAACCATTGTGATTCAATGGCAAATGGCGCCTGGTTATTATTTGTACCGCGATCATATTCTGGCCAAATCTGATACCAATAATGTGCAGCTAGGTGATCCCTTATTTCCTACCAGCGTGAAGAAAACTGAGCCTGAAATCGGCACCTTTGAGGTGTATCTCGATAAAATTTCATTACCTATTCCTGTTCTCAATCATCATCACAATCAATTCAAGATAAAGGTCCATTATCAAGGCTGTTCTGAAGCTGGGTTTTGCTATCCTCCAACTGATAAGGTCTTATCAGTTGACCTTTCGAAAATCGATGGAAATTTAACCTTGCCAAGCACAACGGTGGATAAACAACCGATTGCTAAGGCAATCGATACTAATCCGGCTTTACCGGATATAAAGGAATTAACTTCTCCAAGCTCTGAACAGGATAAAGTCACGCGTTTATTAGGTTCTGGACACATACTCAGCATAATTTTAAGTTTTTTAGGATTTGGCATATTGCTTGCATTTACTCCTTGTGTGCTACCCATGGTTCCGATTCTTTCTGGCATCATTGTCGGTCAGAATCGTGAAAAACTGACGACAAAGCGCGCATTTAGTTTATCGATGATTTATGTTCTCAGCATGTCATTCACCTATGCAATCGCAGGTATTTTGATTGGCTATGCCGGCGGCAGCATCCAAGCGGCTTTTCAAGCTCCCTGGATGCTGATGACTTTTAGCATAATGTTTGTGGCCTTAGCCCTTTCTTTTTTCGGGCTTTATGAAATTAAATTACCTGAGCGACTACAAACTTCACTATCAAACGCCAGTCACCGGCAAAAAAGTGGCAGCTACTTGGGTGTGGCCGTAATGGGTTGTCTTGCCACCTTAATCGTCTCACCATGCGTCACACCCGCGCTGGTTGGAGCGCTTGGCTATATCGGTAAAACAGGAAATGCGCTCTTGGGTGGAAGTGCCCTTTTTGCTCTTGGCTTTGGCATGGGCATGCCCCTGTTGTTAATTGGAACTGCTGGTGGCAAATTTTTACCAAAGGCAGGCATTTGGATGAATCGAGTTAAAATCTTTTTTGGGTTTATTCTATTGGCCATGGCTATTTACATGTCAGAACGCATTTTACCTGCACCCGTCATCCTCTTTCTCTATGCCTGCTTACTGATATTTATGGCTACCTACATGGGAATTTTTTCTGCCAGCACTGCTTCACCGCTTTCAAGGCTAAATCATGGATTGGCAGCAATTTTTTTAGTCTATGGGGTCTTGTTACTAATCGGTGCCGCAATGGGTCATGGCAATCCACTGCAACCACTTTATTCAATTTCTGAATCTTCTTCTATGATCAGCGCTGAAAATCGCTCCATGTTTAAACACGTTGCAAACGAAAAAGAAATCAATGAAGCGATCCAAGAAGCCGTTCATAATAATAAAATTGTCATGCTGGATTTCACCGCGAAATGGTGCACTTCCTGTAAACTCATGGAACATCGAACCTTTAATAACCCAGAAGTGACTAAGGCGCTGGGTAATTTTATTGCTTTAAAAGCAGATGTTACAGAGAATGATAAAATTGCTAAAAAGCTACAACATAAATATCAAGTTGTTGCTCCCCCCACCTTACTTTTCTTCGATAGTAATGGGCATGAACTAGAAAAGATGAGAATAGTGGGTGAAATGGGACCCAAAGAGTTTTTAGAGCATTTACAGACTGTTACAAAAGCAGGACAGTAACTCATAATTTTACCTCTCCCCTGGTGAGAGGTAAAAAATTCTTAAACCGACCTTTGTCTGAGGACTTCGAATAAGCAAATTCCTGTGGCTACTGAAACATTCAAACTGGAAACGGTTCCGTGCATTGGTATCTTGATTAAATAATCGCAATGTTCTTTTGTTAATCGACGCAATCCCTGGCCTTCTGATCCCATAATAATGGCAACACTGCCGCGCATATCAACTTGTGTATAATCACTCTTTGCCTGTTCGCTTGCGCCATATAACCAAACGCCACATTGCTTAAGAAAATTTAATGTACGAGCAAGATTGGTTACCTGAAAAAAAGGGGTATACAACAAGGCACCCGACGCCACCTTAGTCACCACTGGGGTAATCCCTGCCGCACGATCCTTGGGTGCAATTACTGCATCAACACCAGCTGCATTTGCAGTTCGAAGGCAAGCACCTAAATTATGTGGATCCTGTACGCCATCTAGCACGAGCAAGAACGGGGAAGGGAGGGTTTGGACATAGTCTTCGAGGCAATCGGAGAAAGTCTCAAGTAAGACCCAGGCAATGACTCCTTGGTGCTGCTCAGTGTCCACCATTTTTGTCATCGCTTTACGCTGTTCATATTTAACAGTTAAATTAAGTGTTTGCGCCAACTCAATTAACTGAATAATGCGCGGATCTTGCCTCTCTGAATTGACAATTAAACAATCCACACGGTCTGGCTGTTTTTTTAAAAAAGCCGTCACAGCATGAAAACCATAAATAAAAGTTTTTCCTGTCATCATCTTTACTTCTTATTAATCTTGAAGAAAATAAAATATACCTTATATTTATACCTGAATTGTATCTATAAAATTGGAAGGAATGATAATGAAAAAAATTGCTTGGGCTAGAAATCTCGTTTGTTTAGTCTGTTTATTTAGTTTTTTGACTGTACAGGCAATTGAAACGGTTAACGAGACCCCAAAAGCCACAACGGGTCAGGATAATCCTGTAAGCCAATCAATTATTCCTACGCCTCCTACCGTAGATGCCAAAGGCTATATCTTAATGGATGCAAATACCGGCTATATTATGGCAGGGAAAAACATCGACACAGCGATGGCTCCTGCCAGTCTTACTAAATTAATGACTTTGTATCAAATTGCTTCTGCCTTGAAAGCAAATCGTTTGCATCTGAACGATACTATTGCAATTAGTGAAAAAGCCTGGCGAACCGGTGGTTCTAAAATGTTTATTAAAGTCGGCGATACGGTTCCAGTTAATGCGCTAATACAGGGCATTGCTGTTGTTTCCGGGAATGACGCTTGTGTTGCCATGGCAGAACATTTAGCCGGCACAGAAGAGTCTTTTACTGACCTGATGAATCACAGTGCAAAACTTTTAGGCATGCAAAATACCCATTATACTGATGCAACTGGCTTGCCCAATCCAAATCATTATACCACCCCTCGAGATCTAGCCATTTTAACTCGGGCCATTGCTAATCAATTTCCAGAATATTATGGTTGGTATTCGCAAAAAGAATTTCAATATAATGGCATCAAGCAACCCAATCGCGACGTGCTTTTATGGCGTGATCCGACTATTGAAGGAATGAAAACGGGTTTTACCAATGATGCGGGTTACTGCCTGGTTTCGACTGCTTCACGCAATGGCATGAGACTAATTTCTGTTGTGATGGGTTCTTCTTCCCCGCGTTCACGGGCAGATGCAAGCCTTGCCTTACTGAATTATGGTTTTCGCTTTTATGAATCGAAAAAAGTGTTAACCGCAAATGTTGCTCTACAACAGCCAAGGGTTTGGTTTGGTGAGAAAAAGACACTTCCCGTTGGCGTCAGTAAAGACCTTTATTTAACTGGACCAATTGGGAAATTATCAAATTTGGAAGTAAGCATGACGCTTAATAATTGGCTGAAAGCCCCAATACAAAAAGGGCAGGTCATTGGTAATGTGACACTTAAATTAAACAATAAAGACTACTTATCACAGCCAATCGTTGCTTTAGAACAAGATCCTAAAGCCGGTATATTTTCACGAGCAAAAGACCATGTCGCTTTATTTATTCATAAATTGCTTCACCGTCAATCAGCAGTCAATTTATCTATTTAACGGGAAGTGAATGGTTTAGGTCACTTGCGGTGAAAAATTTTTTAAGGTTCCAAAATGCATGAAAATCGTGATACAAATATTGAATTTCCATGTGATTTTCCAATAAAAGTCATGGGGAAGGCCAATCTTCATTTTGAAGCAAGAATACTATCAATCTTTCGCAAACACTCCCCAGATTTAGGGGAAGCGGCAATTAAAATTAGATACAGCAAGAAGGGAACTTACATGTCCATTACCGCAACCATTCCTGCCAAAAATCAACAGCAATTAGATGCCCTCTACCGAGAGTTATCTGCTGATGAACTGGTCCTGATGGTTTTATAGCGAGATGCATCTACCTTTAATCGTCCGAAAATTGGGTATTCAGGATTATCTCGTCACATGGGAAGCCATGCGATCCTTTACCCAAAATCGTCAACTAGAGACGGTAGATGAGGTTTGGCTGTTGCAACACCCCCCTGTATTTACTCAGGGACAGGCTGGAAAATCAGAGCATATTCTATGCCCAGCTGATATTCCTGTTATAGAAACTGATCGAGGGGGCCAAGTGACTTATCACGGACCGGGGCAGCTCGTGATGTATGTACTTTTCGATTTAAGACGATTACAACTCAGCATCAGGCAACTGGTTTCCAAATTAGAACACACGGTCATCAGCCTCCTTTCAGATTTTAGCATTATGGCAACAACAAGATGTGATGCACCGGGCGTTTATGTAGATCAGGCTAAAATTTGTTCGATTGGATTACGGGTGAAAAAAGGTTGTACTTATCACGGCATTGCCTTCAATATCGATATGGATCTTACTCCCTTCAGTCGAATTAATCCTTGTGGCTTTATTAATTTACCTATTACGCAAGTTAAAAATCTTAATCAACACGCTTGCTATGAGGACATTGAATTAAAAATTATTTCCAACTTGATGAATAATTTCGGTTATAATCAAGCCCTCCCAAGCTAATATTCATTCTTGAGAAGTAACCTATGACCGATATGACGAGCGAAAGTTCCAAAAAAAAACGTGCGGCAGAAAAACTTGCTCGTATTCCAATTAAGATTGAACCTACCGACCCCAAGAACCGCACCCCCCTCCCCCCTTGGATGCGCGTTAGAATACCCAGCCATAATAAAATTTCTGAATTAAAAAATTTACTTCGTCATAATCGCATGGTAACCGTTTGTGAAGAAGCAAGCTGCCCTAACTTGCCTGAATGTTTTGGCAGTGGCACAGCAACCTTTATGATTATGGGTGAAATATGCACGAGACGATGCACATTTTGTGACGTGCAACATGGAAGACCAAATCCACTTGATCCTGATGAACCCAGTAACTTAGCTGAAACCATTAAGGCAATGGGCCTCACTTATGTGGTGATTACTTCTGTGGATCGCGATGATTTACGAGATGGTGGCGCTGCACACTTTGTTAATTGTATTGAAAAAATTCGAACCCTTGTCTCTCCAATCAAAATAGAAATTTTAGTGCCAGATTTTCGAGGACGTATGGAACGCGCCTTAACAGAGCTTTCAAAAGCCGCTCCAGATGTTTTTAATCATAATACAGAGACAGTTCCAAGGTTATATAAACAAGTGCGGCCGGGATCAGATTATGCTTGGTCCTTAAAATTACTTAAAGAATTTAAAGAATTATTTCCTCAAATTCCTACAAAATCTGGTTTAATGCTGGGTTTGGGAGAAACAAATGACGAAATTCTATGCGTATTGGAGGATTTGCGTCGACATCATGTTGATATGTTAACATTAGGTCAGTACTTACAACCCACGAGGTATCATAGTCCTGTTATGCGATATGTTCATCCCGATGAATTTAACCATCTAGGTGAAGCGGCAAAAAAAATGGGATTCACCCATGTTGCCAGCGGACCTTTAGTACGCTCATCCTATCATGCAGACCGCCAGGCGGCTGGAGAAGTTGTAGCTTAACTCATGATAGAGCAGTACGCGCAATCTCTTGCCCATTTTTTGCAAACCAATCCTAACTGGGGTGGCGCCCTCACCTTTCTTATTGCTTTTTTAGAGTCATTAGTCATCATTGGCACAATCATTCCAGGATCTGTCACCATGACGGCAATTGGAATGCTTATTGGTGCGGCCATCCTGCCTTTTTGGACTGCACTGGGTTATGCAGCTATCGGCGCCTTTCTTGGAGATTTGCTCGGTTATTGGCTGGGCTGGTTTTACAATGAACGCCTACGAAGCATGTGGCCATTTAAAAAATATCCACAATGGCTTGAAACAGGAGAGAACTTTTTTCATAAACATGGTGGAAAGAGCATTGTAATCGGTCGTTTTATGGGGCCACTTCGAAGCATCATACCTATGATTGCGGGCTTGCTACACATGCCTATATCAAAATTTATTCTTGCCGTAATCCCCACAGCCTTTCTTTGGGCACTCGCCTACCTGCTACCTGGAATAATACTGGGTGCATTTTCGACCCAACTTCCAGCAAATATTGCAACAAAATTTAGCCTCATCTTACTCGGCAGTATTCTCGCAATAGCCATTTTTGCGTGGTTAATTAAACTGTTTTCTGCAAAGTTAAACCTAATAGTTAGATATTATCTAAAAAAATGGTGGCAATATCTTGAAGAGCATAAAAAATATCAATGCATCATTACCCTCCTTGCAACAAAAAATAAATCTGAGGAGTATAAACAACTGGGTTTGGCCCTTACTGCCATCGTGACCTTTTTACTTTTTGTCATTGTTACCGTTTCTGTCTTTGAACATAGTGGGCTGACTGATTTTAATCGCCCACTTTTTGAATTTTTGCGTAGCACACGCAACATCAAAACTGATAAATTTATGATCGCTCTCACTTTATTGGGTGATGGCCGCGTATTGATTTTGAGTTCAGCATTGATTTTCTGTTTGTTTGTTTGGCAAAGAAAATTTTATGTTGCTTGGCATTGGTTACTAGCTATTTTAATCGGCAGCTTTGTTCCTGTTGTCTTTAAATATTTTTTTTATTTTCCAAGACCCACAGGACTGTTGCACGCCTCTTCCACTTCTTCTTTTCCAAGTGGGCATACCTTTATCGCCTTGCTGTATTATGGTTTTACCGCTAACCTCATCGCTAATAATCTCTACCCTCGCTATAAACATTATGTATATTATGCCGTCTGTACGCTTATTTCGCTCATTGCCTTATCAAGATTATATCTCGGGGCGCATTGGCTAACCGATATCTTGGGAAGCATTTTATTAGGTAGCACCTCCCTTGCGCTATTAACGATTTCTTATCGAAAACGTGAAATTAAGCTTGAAGCGCTTGAGACTTCCTTTGTGATTACCGCGATTACCTTGATTCTCGCCTGTATTTTTTTTAGTTATACTTACCGAGCTAATCTTTATCGTTACTCACTTCATTGGCCATCACAAATTATTACTGCCAATACTTGGTGGGGACAAGTTGACCCTTCCGTTCCAATTTACCGAACTAACCGACTCGGGAAACCCGATGAACCGATGAATATTCAATATTCGGGAAATATTTCGCAATTAAAACAAATTTTTCTAGTAGAAGGTTGGCAAGATAGCGCCCAAATGACTTTAATTAAGACAACGATTAAGAAGTTATCCACGTCTGATATGAGCATCACTCCCTTATTGCCTGCTTTATATCTCAATAAAGCCCCCTTGCTTATGCTGTCAAAAGATATCGACAACCATAAACTTATTCTTAAACTCTGGCGTTCTAATGTTTACATCTCAGAATCCTGGGATGTCATTTATGTTGGTAGCATTACCGAATATCAGATCACTTCAAATGAAAAAATCATTTATTCTTTTAATGTCATTCCTAAAATTTTGCCATATCTAAAAGCGACTGAATGGCGTTTGGCCTTGATCAAGGTAGGCAGAATACCTGAAAAATTATTTCGACAAAAATGGAATGGGCAAATATTGCAAATTAGTGCCCCCGCCCTTTACTAGCACCTCAGCACCTGTCTCTTATTGCCACTAATAGCTTATTATGGATATCCTCAAACTGCAGGTTACTCATGCAAATAACATGATCTCCTGCCATGCAGGTTTTGGATAAATAATCGACAATCTCATCGACGCATTCAAACAGCTCCGTCGAGGGTTTAAATTTCGTCAGTAAAGGTCGAATCCAGTCAAGTTTGGGTTGTAACAAAATTGCCGCATCCGCCTCTTCAAAAGCAGCGGGAAGTGATTCGGTATGATAACCAGATCGCATCGTGTTGGAACCGAATTCTACTACAGCAAAAATTCTGCCTTTCCCTACGCGACGGCGCAATGCAGAAATTGTGGTTGCGATGGCTGTCGGATGATGAGCAAAATCATCATACACCGTCACTCCTTTTGCTTGTCCTTTAAGCTCTAACCGCCTTTGCACTCCTTGAAATTGACAAAGCGCCTGCAAGCAGGTATCAATAGTAATTCCTACATGGTGGGCTGCGGCAATCGCAGCCAAGGCGTTATGTACATTGTGGTCACCAACTAAATCCCACTTGACGACACCCACAAACTTTTGTTTGAAATAGACCTCAAATTCACTGCCATCGAGGACAAGATGACGAGCTGACCACGCCGCCTGATTGCCAAATGTTTCTACCGGAGTGTGACAACCTCCTGCTAGCACAGAGGTCACATTTTGATCTCCGATTGGTGCAATAATTAACCCTCTTCCCGGCACAATTTTTAATAAATGAGAAAATTGTTTTTTAATTTCCTCCAAATTATTAAAAATATCTGCATGATCGAATTCCAAATTATTAAAAATAAGTGTGCTTGGATGATAATGCATAAATTTAGAGCGTTTATCGAAAAATGCCGTATCATACTCATCCGCTTCAATCACAAAAAAATTCGAAGCCGTGTATCTTGCAGAAGATTCAAAATTATGAGGATTCCCTCCAATTAAAAAACCGGGGTTAAATCCTGCCTTTTCTAAAATCCAAGCAACCATACTGGTTGTCGTCGTCTTACCATGGGTACCCGAAACGCCGATTACCCAACGTTCTTTTAAAACATGATCAAATAACCAGCCAGGTCCAGAATAATAGGGAATATTATCATCTACAATCCTTTCAATCACAGGGCACCCTCGTGATAAGGCATTACCAATCACGACGTAATCTATCTCGTCTGGTAAGGAATCAGCCTCGTAGCCTTGAGTTAAATGAATTCCCATAGCACGCAGCATGCTGGCATACGGCTCTACAAAGTTAATATCTGCACCAGTGACACAAAATCCTTTTTGTTGCGCAATAGTGGCAATGCCCGCCATAAATTTCCCGCAAATACCCAAAATATGAATTTTTGTCATGATTTCGTCCTGTTTGTAGTGATAATGACACTGTACAATATAAACGCCTAAGTGGTCTTCATTTACTTTGTCTAAAGTACTGGCTAAAATCTGAACGTTTAGCGACTTCTAGCATTTGTGCTGAATCGTTACATCATTCTCAATTGTACTTATTACTGTACCTTACTTATTGTTGTTGGCAAGTTATTGCGACAGATTGTACCGAAAGTCTATTGATTAAAATCTCAGCAAGGAAATAGAAAATGACCAAAAATATTTTTTATGCGCAATCCGGTGGCCCAACTGCCGTCATCAACACCTCCGCTTGCGGCGTAATTCAAGCGGCAAGAGAAAATGCAACTCGCATTGGGAAGGTGCTGGTTGGACAAAATGGTATCATCGGTGCATTAAAAGAGGAGTTAATCGATACGAGTTATTATAGTGATGATGATGTAGCTAATTTATATTACACACCAGCCGCCAGCATTTTCGGCACTTGCCGCTACAAACTTAAAAGCATTGAAGAGAGCAGAAAACAATATGAAAGACTCATTGAAGTGTTTGCTGCCCATGATATTGGCTACTTTTTTTACAATGGGGGTGGCGACTCACAAGACACGGCTCATAAAGTTTCCTTACTCAGCCAGCAGATGAATTACCCCCTGAGCTGTATTGGTATACCCAAAACGGTGGATAATGATTTACCCTACACCGATACCTGTCCTGGTTTTGGCTCAGTAGCTAAGTACATTGCAATTTCTACTCGAGAAACTGGTCTTGATGTAGCAGGAATGGCTGCCACTTCAACCAAGGTTTTCATTATGGAGGTAATGGGCAGACATGCTGGATGGATTGCTGCTTCTGCGGGCCTCGCGCAAGAAAATCCTAATGAACCGCCACACATTATTCTCTTTCCTGAGGTTCCGTTTGATGAAAATACTTTCCTCCATCGTGTCGATGAAATGGTTAAGCAAATTGGCTACTGTGTAATCATTGTTTCTGAAGGGATACGCGATCGGGAGAATAAATTTTTGGCTGAAAGCGGCTTAAAAGATGCATTTGGTCACGCTCAATTAGGGGGAGTTGCGCCCTTTCTCTCACGATTAATTAAAGATAAATTAAACTACAAAAATCATTGGGCACTGCCGGATTATATGCAGCGCTGTGCCAGGCATATTGCTTCTAAAACGGACATTGAACAGGCTAGTGCACTGGGCAGATCTGCAGTAGGGTATGCGCTACAAGGCAAGAAGGATATCATGCTAACGATTGAACGCCTATCCAGCCACCCTTATCAATGGCAGATTAATGCTGTACCCTTAGAAAACGTGGCCAATGTGGAGCGGAAAATGCCAAAAAACTTCATTCGAGACGATGGGTTTGGCATAACCGATCAATGCCGGGAATATTTACTTCCATTAATTCAAGGCGAAGATTACCCACTCTATGATAAGGGTCTGCCAAAATATCTTAAGATTCAAAATCAAATGGTTGAAAAAAAACTGATGGCAACATTTGATATGAATATCTAGCGTTACTTACACGCTATAGTACATATCGAATTCTAATGGGTGGGTGGCCATTCGCAGTTTGGTAATTTCAGTTTTTTTCAATTCGATATAAGACTGAATCAAATCCATGGTGAACACCTCATTTGGCAATAAATATTGGTGATCATCTTCAAGCGCTATTAATGCTTCATCCAAGTAACCACAAACAGTTGGCAATGACGCGCTTCCTTCCATTTCATAAAGATCTTTATCTACCGGTTGCCCAGGATTGATTTTATTTTTAATTCCATCAAGACCGGCCATTAATAAAGCAGAAAAAGCCAAATATGGGTTGGCACTAGGGTCTGGAAAAGGCACCTCAATTCGGGTTCCCTTTGGATGAGAGACATAGGGAATCCGAATTGCAGCAGAACGATTTCGTGCTGAATAAGCTAAAAGGACAGGTGCTTCGAAACCTGGAACCAGACGTTTATAACTATTCGTCGTAGGATTAGTAAAAGCATTGAGTGATCTGGCGTGTTTAATGATGCCACCGATGAAAAACAAAGCAGTTTGCGATAATCCTGCATAGCCCTCACCTGCAAATATATTGACTCCCTCTTTCACTAAGGAGAGGTGACAATGCATGCCACTTCCATTATCCCCTACTAAGGGTTTTGGCATAAATGTTGCAGATTTACCATAAGCATGAGCAACATTATGGACAACATATTTTAATACCTGCATTTCATCCGCTTTGAGACAGGGTGTACTAAAACGAGTATTGATTTCCACTTGATTTGCTGTAGCAACTTCATGATGATGTGTTTCGATGACAAGACCCATATCATGAGCAGTCATACACATAGCCGTACGAATATCCTGTGAGGGATCAACCGGTGGTACCGGAAAATATCCTCCTTTCACTCGTGGACGATGACCCGAATTTCCGCCATTGTAAACCGTCACTGAATTCCATGAGGCTTCGCGAGAATCCACACAATAAGAAACC
>CAVPKM010000001.1:0-80617 GCA_963705725.1 uncultured Gammaproteobacteria bacterium | reverse complement strand
AGCATAACACAGCCAGCCACACTCAACCAATACTGTAGTTCTCTGCAAACCGAAACTGCTTCCATCGTTGACAAAAGTGCCTGCTTCTTGGTTCAATGATTAGAACACACCTCAAGGTATGAGCAAATGAAGCAGGAACCTACTAATCTACCCACAATAATAAAAAGCTTACTGATTATTTTCATTGCTGTGTCATTTGTTGGATGTTCCACCAGAAAACTGGTTGTATCGACGAATAATGTTGTCCCTACCTTGCCTTATCAAATCAATGCAGATGATGCCGAGATTAAGCTTGCAGAAGCAGCAGTGTCTGTCAGCCGCTCTATTGATTGTTTAGCTGAAATTGAAAAAGCTGCACATCCTTGTTTGCGGATGCCACCACCGATCGACGCTCCCCGCTTTGGTCTTGCCTGCCCAGCTTCGGTTGATTGGGTCGGGCCTGTGTTACCATTAATAAAGCGTATTGCTGAAGCAACACACTATTGCGTTCGGGTACTAGGAAAAGAACCCGCTATCCCAATCATTGTATCAGTTAACTCAAAGAACACCCCTTTTGCTGATATATTGCGAAACATTAGCTTACAAATATATAAAAAAGCTTGTATCGTCGTCTATCCTAGCAGTCGCGTAATCGAACTTCGTTATATGACATACTAATGAAAAAAATAAAAATAAGTATTCTATTAGTAATTCTTTTAATTGCAGGCTGTAGCCATTGCAAAACCTCACAGCTCGATGCCATACACATCGCCGCGCTCAATCGAACCACCTCGTCTCGCGTTCCAGCGCTTCGTTTACGCTTTTTAACCGAAACGGCAACCTTAGTCGGCGCTCAAGGCGGTTTAGCTTGGCGATCCGAGCAAATTAACTGCGTGCTCAAAAGACAACAAAATGAGCTCGATAAAATCTACAATTTTCG
Source organism: uncultured Gammaproteobacteria bacterium (assembly GCA_963705725.1). GTDB lineage: Bacteria > Pseudomonadota > Gammaproteobacteria > UBA6002 > UBA6002 > UBA6002. The sequence continues at coordinate 79,698 of CAVPKM010000001.1, read as the reverse complement.
AGCCTTGATGCTAAAAGATGATATTAGACCACCGGTATTGGAAGACGGACGCCAAGAACTGACGCTTGATTCTTGCTCAACTATTCGAGCCGCAGATCAAATTTATCGCATCGTCACTGAACCTTGTTTTGTTACCGCTCCACCCAATTGGCGTGAGTATATCTGGATGGCCTTTTGCCAACCCGAACAACCGGATATTACTTTATTGCCAAAAACTCGAGAGGAGGCAGCGGTCTGGAATTGCTATGTCAATATTGGTTGGCAACAAGGTATTGAACAAGCCAATCAAATTTTTGGAGAAAACCTGGCGCGTTTAAAACGCGACTACAATGGCATGCTGCTTTATCGCAAGCTGCTTGCACAAAATATGGTGACTCCTCCCTATGTTTCAAAAACAGAGCTTGGCGTTACCGGTGACGGCAATGAACTTAGAATTAACGATCGCGTGTTGACTATTTCTGCTACTTCTCAGCTTAATACGCATCCGGAGACCTGGAAAGCGGTGGTTTCTAAAACCAGTCCAGATGAATTTTGCAGACGACCTTGCGACCCTATCATGATGAATAAAAAAAGGTGCACTACAATTAGAAGTAGACCCTGACGAGCGATATTCGATGAAAGCAGAAAACAATTCTGAAATTATTTTTCCTAATGAGCCTAATCGCTTTACTCCTACACATTTAGAACCTTTACTTGAATTTTGTATTAAACAAAACGCTTCAGACATTACCTTTCAAACCAGCGAGCCAGTCATCATCGATGTCTATGGACGGCTGCATAAAATCACGCATCGAAAACTTAGCAATACTGAAGTAGGCGATATCCTCAATACCATTTATGGACCAAATGGCACCACTCAAATTTTAAGTGGCGTGGATGTGGATACCCATTATGAAATACGCCCCACTCGTATTGATCGATTTCGATTTCGAGTCAACGGGACGGGTTGTCAGGTTGAAGGACATGCGGGCATTCAAGTCACCTTAAGAACTATACCTAATGAGCCTCCTGCTTTATCCGATTTAGGATTGCCACAAAACATTATTGATGCCATTGCGCCAAGAGATGGCGTGGTCTATGTCACTGGCGCAACAGGCTCTGGCAAAAGCACCTTGCTCGCCGCCATTATTCGCAGTATCGCTGAAGATCCCATGAGTAATCGGAAGATTTTGACTTATGAATCACCCATTGAATTTGTTTTCGATGCGATTAAAAAGCCAAGTTCCATCGTTAGTCAATCAGAAATTCCTCGCAATCTTCCCTCTTTTGCAGCAGGTGTTCGCAATGCGCTAAGGCGTACTCCAAGATTGATTCTGGTTGGAGAATCGCGAGATATTGAAACAATGAGCGCTGTGTTAGAAGCCGCTTTAACGGGTCACCCAGTCTATACCACACTTCATGCAAATGGTGTGGCAGAAACCATCCGACGCTTAGTTGGTACTTTCCCCCAAGAAGAACGCTACGGGCGCAGTATCGACATTATAGAAACGCTTCGCTTAATCATTTGGCAACAGCTTGTTCCGACAGTAGATGGGAAACGCATGGCATTACGTGAATATCTTATTTTTGATGAAGTCGTGAGAGATCAATTACTTAGCGTCAATCCCAATGAAGCAACCGCCATCACTCGCCGTTTAGTGAAAGAGCGAGGTCAGCCGATGATTATCGACGCAAAGCGCGCTTTTCAAGAAGGCCGAATTTCTGAGCGAACATTTAAAATTCTAGCTGCAGGAAGTCACAGCGCCGACCGCGATGCTGGAGTTTCGTAGATCTACTCCCCTGTTGCTGTAGTTTTTTTTCCTTTTTGAACCTCTGCTACTTTTCTCGAAGTAGATTCCCCCATTGACTGTATCGCGCCTCCCTGCATTTTTTCTATACCACCTGCAACTTGCTCGTAGCCTTGTTTAGCCGCTTGCAAGGCTTCTCCCGCTGTTGTCGTTTGTTCAGAAACACCGAGCCAACGCATCACGCGATCAGGAATCATATAAATTAATGAAAAAGATTGGTTAACAATGGTAACCACTAAGCTGGTATAAATGAAAAAAATAGGAACAAAACCAAAGAATGTCCACCCCCCTCCAACGGATTCTACAAGGATTTGGAAAAACCCAGTATTTAAAAAGCGCAGTACCACACGAGAAAAAATAATAGCAGCAACGAGTCCCAAAACCATCAATACCGGCCTAACAAAAACGCTTAATAATAGCATGATCGCTTGTTCACTTTTTCCCAAAAAATCATGACCTTCTGGATGTGTGACACCTAATGCTACCAAGGGAGCGGCAACCATGGCTTCAATTACCGCAATTAGCCAACCTACTACTGAAAAAGTAAAAATAATATAAGGAATAAGAGGGACATAATAACTCAAGACACCACCAATTGTGACCAAGCTTAAAATAAAAATGGTATACAGTGGAACGAATATTAACAGTGCATCTGTCAAGGCATAGCCTAACGAGTTCCATTCGGAAAAAAGACTGGTCGCGGCACCTAAACTAAAAACCCCTACCGTACTCAACAACCAAGCAGCTATACCGCCACCAATAAGCTGATGCCCAAAAGCCTGTAAAACTAATATGGGGTCACCCGTCGCCTTACTCATCTCTAAAGTATCCTTAGTGATGCTAGCTACAGCTGAATTGAACATGAAAGACAAGATTCCAGCATTCGCACCGCCACTTGGTGCTGGCAGTTTGCTTTGTGATTGATCTACCTTTTGTGCCAACGCAACGGCTGGATGAACAAAGTTAGAAACATTCAGTAAATTGTTCAGCAAGATTTTTTTATCCGCATCACTTAAGCGTAGTCCATCCATATTGTTAACAGCAGGGGTGGGATCGGATTGAGCTCCACTAAAATCAATATAGGGTTGAGTTTGAGCATTGGAGGCAGCAGAAGTCCAGCTGACCCAAAAACCTGCTGGATAATAATCCATATTTACTGAAACCGAAGTGGCTGCACTAATTTTATGCCGGATATTCCCCAGGGCATAATAATACCGACCTGCCATCACCCATCCTTGCGCAGCAGCTTCAGCCACATATTTTTCGAGTAAATTTGCTGGCATTTCCTGCGAGGTCGCCCCAGATCGAATGGGCAAAGTGGTATTTACCCAGTCTGCTGCTGCGCCGATAACGGCGCTTTGAAGCTGATTGGTAAAATTCGGATTATTATTTGAGCTATTTTTTTGCTTAGGTGGCTTACTAATCTCTTGGGCATAGCTATCTAAATCAATCATCATTTGATTTACCGCAGCTTTTAAAGTTGTTGCTTTTTGATCACTTAATAAAGTACCCAAATCTTTATCAGTACCAAAAGAAATCTGCCCACAAGCGGCATCTTGTTGACCGCCTGACGAATAAGGATTACCAGGAAATTTTACCACACTGCGATAAATCCCCGGCGGATCCTCTACAGTGGTAAACAAGGGTGTCCAGCGTTGAACATTGTTGACACCAGGAGGGGTGGGAGTTGCTGTATTAGTTGTATTACTCGGTGGTCCAGCCTGCGCTTGTTGCTGCTTTAATGCCTCTTGTTCAGCTTTCTTTTGCTGCAAATAAATATTTTGATTCGTATACATGCAAGTTTGCATCTGCAAAATACTGCCAGCTGCATTGACCATGCTAGATGTATCGGTTGCAGGCGGGGTGTAAACTTGCCCCCCTTCTGCAATATAAGTTAGGGCACTTTGCCAAGCCATATTAGCAAAACCCACGCTTTGAACCACTACCCACATAACAATGACTTGAATAATAGAATAACCGGTGGTGGCAGAAGGGACTAAAAGGCCTAATCCAATAATAACTCTCAACGCTATCCAACCCGAACTCCATTTTCTACCCATGAACTCCCCTTCATGGGCGGTATTTAACACTGTCATCACAATGGTATAAATCAAAAAAAGACCCGCTACAGCAAGTAATCCTAAATTGAAGATTTTAAACAATTGGCCCAGCATCTGACCACTGGTGCCATGCAAAACGGTACCAACTGTTCCAAAAATTTGTCCTAAAAAACTAACTGATAAATCGGTAGGGGCAGGAGTAAAAGTCAGCGAGCTTGAATTGCCTGGCCCAAGCGGTTGAATCGGTACCGTACCTTGTGCAAGGGCGAAAAGAGGAAAAATTGTGATCAAACAAAAAAAGAAAAATTTAATCATTCGTATCATTTGCGACCACCTCGCAGGATATAGCGCACCCAATCTTGAAAATTATTGCCAAGCGATTTTGTTTTCATCTGAAAATACCAAAAACTTTCTCGATAGGCAAAAACAGCCATTAATGCGGTAATAAGGAAACCTAAGATGCAATTGAAAATCAGATGAAAGAGTAGGTAAGTAGAATAGATAAATAACAAGATGGTAATAAGAGAATAAACCCAGCTTAAGATCCAACAACTTCGTTTTCGATTATGGATGTCTTCTTCCGTTAAATGCATTCTAGTCACCGCTTCTTCGAAAGATTCCTTTCGAATGACAGGGCGATGCATTTTCAAATCCCGCAGCATTTTTCGAATGTTTTGAAAATTATCAAGAAGCTGCCTTAACCCCATCCACTTAGGAAAATTAACTAATGGCTTTAGGACTCGGCCTGCCCGTTTCGTTACACCCATAATTCTCTCGACATTAAAGAAAACAATTACTAATTATAGCATAAAGTTGAATAGTGCAAAGCCACTGGTCACTACCCATTTTTATTTGATATAATTCCTATTATAATGTTTTTTTTGCGGGGACTCGGATGCCTAATTTTAGCAATGATGCCGTTCATGAATTCTGGCATAAATATAGAGACCCCATGATCTATCGCGTTATTACCTTCATGGAAGGGGTGGAGAATTGGACACTTGATGGTGACCAGTCGGTTGAAGAAGCCATGACGCGATTAGGTGAAACGCTTGAAGATATTGGTAACATCGATTTAAAACAAGAAGATCCACTTATTCAAGTGGCCACATTTATCAAGGCGGGTAGAGCATTGCGACTTTTGCAATGTTTAGATATGGCCTACCCCGGAGCTGCTTCTCGACTATTGATGCATGCCGAAGAAACCAGCCAAATGAGTGACGATGTTCCTGGCCTTTTCTTAAGAAGAAACATTGTTTTCGAACGGCTAAGATTAATGGGCAGGGTTTTTTCACCAGAACGTTTTTCACTCATTTTGAAAGCGTTGGAGGATAATGAAAATGGCTAAATGGGTATTAATAATTTTATTGCTTCTTAGCACCTCTTCATTTGCACAAAATAGCAAAGACCTCCTCACTTCAGTTAACCGCTGTTTAACCGGTCCCTCAAATAACCAAGCAGGAGCAAAGGCTACTTGCATCCAAGAGGCGATTGTCGCGCAATCCCCCATTAAGGCACCTCAATTGCAAACTACCACGGATCAAATCACTCAGCTCTACACGAATACTTACTTAGCTGCCGTGCGAAAACAACAAGAATACACCAGCGGAGGCGGCACGAATGCAACGCGCCCTGCTGCCAACATTACGCCTACTGTTGCACCCATACAACCCTCCACCATCACACGCCCACAACCCGCTCCGGCTCCTGCACCAACCGCTACGACGCCGGCCCCTGCAACAACTGGAATCAAGTACTACTAATGGATTGACAGGAACGCGCTATGAAAACACAAAAAAATTGGCTTACTTTTGCATTTGGCTGCCTCTTCTTGTTTTATCAATCAGCACAGGCGCAAGGCTCAGATGCGGGCAGCGCTCTTAATAAAATTATTTATAGCATCAACGCGTTAGTGTGGACTGCTGCGAATTATATTTTCCAAGCTCCACCCAATATCGGCACTGAAATCGTCACAAATTATGCTCAAACTTCAGCATTAAACACAGTGCCACCTAACATCAAATCCTTAAATGATAAAGATATTGTGCTCGGCCTAACGCCAGATACTAGCACACCGAATGCTACCACAATTCAATTAGCAGCGATTACTGCCTCAGATACTATCGTTCCTGGTTTAACCATGGGCGGGGTACCTGTTCCTTTTTACTCACAAGATGCCGAAAAGAATTCGAAAAATAAATTGCTACAGGGTAACGAAAATTTTAATTTTCAATCTCTTATTGTGCCAAATCTTTATGAAACTCCTGAGCAGCAAAACAATGCGCTCAATTACATTCGCTTTGTATCTGGTTACGGCACGCCATTATCCAGTATTAATTTAGGCAGTTATCCCGAATCTCAATTAAGTACTGCCCAAAAAATTACCATTCAAACTTCAGGCGCTTACCAGGCTTTCTTAGTTCAACGAAGACAACTTGTCGCCCAGCAATCGGCGATGTTAACCAATTTATATGCAATATATGCAAGACGCCTGCCTATTCAAAGTTTAAATCCAGGAGATGTTGCCTTGGGTACGCTACAACCCAACACCACCACGAATGTAAATAATCAAAATGCAAACAAACACCCTAGCGCTGAACAAATTCAAGCATTTACCGCCACCTGGCGAACCGCTAATCAAGCGTTGGCACCACAATGGTTTACTCAAATGGGCGTGGCTTCTCCTGCTAATGTTCAACGTGAACAATTGTTTGTGTTGGCGGAAATTGAAGCGCTGCTGTATCGTTTGCACCAAGACAATGAACGCATGATTGCATTACTTGCAATAAACCAAGTTGCAAATTTCCAAACGTCTAAACAAACCTTACAGCTAACCGAAAAAAATATTCAACAACTCATCGATAATGAAGTTAAGGGAAATGCTCAAAAAGGCACGACCAGCCCAACCACTCAAAATGCAGCAGTTCAAAATAATCGCCAACAAGCAAAAGGAGCGCAGCTAAAAAGCGCTGAGCAAAGCATTAAACAACAAGCTAAACAAACGGCTAAGCAGCAAGCAAATATAAATCCACAGTAATAATAAAAAGATTGGTAACTTTCAGGGCAAATGCTAGAAGTCGCTAAACGTTCAGATTTTAGCCAGATTCGGCCAATTGCAGAGATATTGACTGACCCCTTCTTCTAACGTCGTAAACGCTTTTTCATATCCCTGATCTCTCAAAAGGGAGATATCGGCTTCTGTATAACTTTGATAATGACCCTTTAAATGCAGAGGAAAGGGGATATATTCAATTTCACCACGGCCATGGTGCTTTATCACCGCTCGAGCCACGTCATTAAAAGAACGAGAATTCCCCGTTCCTACATTGAAAATACCGCTAACTTGCGGATGAGAATGAAGCCAAACATTGACATCTACTATATCTTTTATATAGATGAAATCACGACGCTGCTCGCCTGCCTCATAGCCTTCTTGGCTACCAAATAATTTCATTGACCCACATGCAACCAATTGATTATAAAAATGAAAAATAACACTCGCCATTGCTTCTTTATGTTGTTCACCTGGGCCGAAAACATTGAAATATCTCAACCCAACAATTTGGCTCGAAGATTGAGGTAATAGCTTTCTGACATAACGATCGAATTGTAATTTCGAATATCCATAAGCATTTAATGGAGACTCAAACTCGGGAATTTCTTTAAATGTTGTAGTCAAGCCATAGACGGCTGCACTCGAAGCATAAATAAAAGGAATTTTGGCTGCTATCGCTACATGCAACAGATTTTTTGAATATTCATAGTTATTTTCCATCAAATAACGGCCATTCCATTCAGTTGTCGCAGAACAAGCACCTTGATGAAAAATCGCTTTAATATTTTTTAAAAAATTGAGATCTTTTATCTTTTGTAAAAAATCTGCCTTATCTACATAATCGATAATTTGACAATCGACAAGATTTTTAAATTTTCTGCCATTCGTCAGATCATCTACCACTAATACATTATCATAACCTTCTGCATTTAAACCTTTAACTAGGTTACTACCAATAAACCCTGCGCCACCGGTGACAACTAACATATTATTCTTCCTTTATTCGTGTAAGGGTACGGGTTGTGGAATAACCCGGAACAAAGGGTAAGGTCAGGACCTGCCCTCCATTTTTTAATACTTCTTCACTCCCTGCTATTTGGGAAATTTCATAATCCGCACCCTTCACTAATACATCGGGATTGATGCGACTAATAATTCGCCTTGGCGTGTCTTCAGTAAAGGAGACGACCCAATCTACACAGCGCAAAGCAGAAAGCACCGCCATACGGTCTTCTAATTTATTAATAGGCCTTGCTTCATTTTTTAATCTTTTGACAGAGGCATCGTCATTCACTGCTACAATTAAACGATCACCTAGCTGCTTGGCCTGTTCGAGGTAAGCAATATGGCCGGCATGAAGCAGGTCAAAGCAACCATTAGTCATGACAACGCGTTCGTGATGAGCTTTCGCATCTTCTACAGCAAGCAGCAGCTCGTTTTCTTCAAAAATCCCGGAATAGGAACTGCATTGACGCTGAATAGCTCTCCTGAGCTCAGGAACCGAAACGGTAGCCACCCCTGATTTTTTCACCACAATTCCTGCTGCAATATTTGCAATTTTGCTCGCTATCTCAAAATCCTGACCTGCAGCAAAGCTAGCTGCAAGAACGGAAATAACGGTATCGCCCGCTCCGCTCACGTCATAAACCTCACTGGCATGAGCCTTTAAGTTTACTGAACTGCCATCAGGAAGTACTAAGGACATGCCCTCATCTCCCCGGGTAACAAGTAAAGCCTGTAATTGGTGTTCATGAATCAACAGCTGAGCCTTATTGACGAGATCTTTTTCATCCGAAAAACTTCCTACCACTTCCTGAAATTCTTTTAAATTAGGGGTGATGATGGTTGCCCCGCGGTAACAGCTGAAATCTTTTTGCTTCGGGTCAACAAAGGTAGGGATATTAGCATTACGAGCAAATGCAATCATTTCGCGAATGGAAGATAATGCACCCTTATTATAATCAGAAAAAATCACGATATCTGCCAATGGCAAGGCAGCGTTAAAATCAGTTAATAGCTCTGCCTTAGAAAGTGCGTGGAAGCTCTCTTCAAAATCTAATCGAATCAACTGCTGGTTTTTCCCCAGGACTCGAAGCTTGGTAATAGTTGGCAGATCCTCCACCTTGAGTAAACGACAATGGATGCCTTCTTTTTCAAGGCAATCGATCAAAACTTGCCCTGCCTCGTCCTTACCAACAATACCAATAAGGGTCACCTGACAGCCAAGATTTCTAAGGTTGCGCGCTACATTGGCCGCTCCGCCTGGCCTTTCTTCAATCGTTTTCACATGAACAACAGGAACGGGAGCTTCTGGGGAAATTCTTTCCGTGGGACCTTCCCAATAGCGATCCAACATTAAATCGCCTACAACCAGAACGCTTACTTCTTCATACTTAGGAAGTTTAATCATCATTTCTGCACTACACACTTTAAAAAAATTATTATTTTTGATAAAAGACTATACCCTTCGTGATAAGATACACCAAAAAGTGAGTTTAACAAAACCCATGCCTTCATTAAGCGTCATCATCATAACCAAGAATGAAGCTCAAAAGATTGCTAGATGCCTAGAGTCTGTTAAATTCGCGAATGAAATTATAATACTTGATTCTGGGAGCACAGACGAAACCGTTGCGATTGCGCTTCAGTATACTAAACAGGTTCATCACGTCGACTGGCCGGGTTTTGGAATACAAAAAAATCGTGCGCTGGATTTATGTCAATCTGACTGGGTATTATCACTTGACGCGGATGAACAATTACCCCCCCAACTCCAACTCGAGATACAAGCAGTACTCAAGCAAAATCCTCCTGTCAATGCTTTTACGCTGTTGCGAAAGTCAACTTATTGTGGCCGTTTAATTTCCTATGGTGATTGGCGCGGCGATTACTGCTTGCGTCTTTTCAGAAACGGCACGGCCAGATTTAAGGAGGTGCCCATCCACGAAAAATTAATTGTGCAAGGCAAAACTCAAACTTTACAACACCCGCTACTCCACCACCCCTTTGAAAGTCTCGAAGCCGTACTGAATAAAATCAATACTTATTCAACGCTAAGCGCACTACACCAATACCACCTAGGGAAAAAAGGCACTTTTTTTAAAGCCATTACCCATGGTCTCTGGACTTTTTTTCGAGGCTATATTCTTAAATTCGGATTTTTAGACGGCAAAATGGGTTTTTTGTTAGCTTTTTCAAATGCAGAAGGGTGTTATTATCGCTATTTAAAAATCCTGCTATTAGGAAGTAATGATTAATTTATGGCTTTGGATATAATACTCATGGTCAACTCGGCTCAGGGTCTAACAATGATCGATATATGCCGCAATTAATCTCATTACTAGCATGCAAAACATGGCAAGCCCGGAGGCTAGAAAGCCAAGCCCCTAATAATCTGCCAGGCATTATGGGTTGCGTGCCCATTCCAGACAGCCAACTTTCCGAAAATCCGCAACAGGATTAGGATGAAAAAAATACTAGCTGTTTGAAAGAATTCATAAGTATTTCCGTATACTCCCTCAGAGTCAAACACCCTGAACCTAACCTAAAATCTATTCATGAAGGGTATATAGTCGCTGTCGTGCAATGTGGATAATAATTAAGAAAGGTATTAAAAAAGAGGCAACTGACCTAGAATGGGTTTCTTATTAAAGGAAAAAATATTCAAGGGGCTGCCTCGAGATGAGTACCTGCGAATCAGGGGGTAGGGATAAAAATTATAAGGAGTAAAAATGCGATTATTCGTTTTTTTTATTTTATTTTTTCGATATTTACTTCTTTATGCAAGAAGCGATAGCAGATATCACGCCCATATTTGTTTTTGCTAAAGAAGGAGATATTTATTGTAAGATTAGCTCAAAAAAAACACTAAGATTGACAGCTAAAAATATAGACTCCAACCCAATTTTATCTCCGAATAAACGCGTGCTAGCATTTACTAGAAAAAGTCATCGAATCATTCCAAATGAATGTTTAGCTTTTGCTGGGAACCATGGAAAATATGGAAATGAAATATGGATTTATGATTTTGAAAGCAAAAAATCGCGCCGTATTGTCGCAAATAATTTTGATTATAGTCATCCTAAAAAACAAATAGTCAATCCAAGCTATTTGCAATTTTCACCAGATAGTAAAACACTTTATTTTATTACTTCTGCGTGGGCAACATCAGGTGCAGTTCATGCAGTTAATGCAGATGGAAGTGGCATTCGATATATAGTACCTGGTAATCAGTTAGAAGTCATATCAAAAGGAGGTATAAAGGTTATTTGATTGTTAATCAGCATCGTTATTTTCTGGGCGGTGGTAGCTATGATTGGTATTGGGTTTTTAATCAACACGGGAAAGAAGCCGGACCAGTTGGTTCTGAAATTGATAAAGATCAAAGAGATATTTTAGAGTCTAATTAAAACTTCAGTTTGGAGTTTCATCTAAATAAATTAATCATCGAAAAGACTTTTAATTAAATGTTTTGTTCGAAGATGGAAAAATATGGACGTTTCCTTCCTGACGCAAGTAGTTACAATAAAAAATAATTAATTAGGTGGGTGAGTAGTTACTATGTTGTGATGACTTGATGCTATATTTGAGAAAAACTGACTTCTATCGAGTAATATTTAAAATGACGAAACAATTCTCTTCAACAGTACACCTGGTCAGAGCAACACTTGCTGATTATCCTATTATTCAAAACATGGCGCGTTTTTATGTGTACGATATGTCGCGTGATTGTGGATTTATTTCTGGGGACTGGTCACTTCCCAAAGACGGTCTTTATGAAAGCTATGATTTTAAAGATTATTTCATAGATGAAACAAGAGAAGCTTTTTTAGTGAAAACTGAAGATGAGTTAGCTGGGTTTGTTTTGTTAAATAAAATTGGTTCGTTGCCTGATACAGAATGGAACATGGGTGAGTTTTTTATTATTGCTAAATTCCAGAGTAGAGGAGTTGCACAGGAAGTTGCCAATCAAATTTGGAAAACTCATCCAGGAAAATGGGAGGTATCCGTTATTCCGGAGAATAAACGAGCATTACATTTTTGGCGTAAAGTCATCACTCATTTTACACATGGTCATTATCATGAAGTCACTAAAGAAATTGATTACGATAAAAGTCAGTCAAAACGATATATCCTAAGCTTTGATCCCAAAGCAAATTTATATTCTGCAAATATTCAGTCAAAAAAATCAGAAAAAATTGAAATAGAAAAAATAAATCCAGATCAAGCAGAAACGTTATGCCGCAGTATTACACAGGATTTACCTGAATATTTTGGAATACTCTCTGCAAATGAACAATATTTTAAAGGTGTGCGAAATTGTAAAAATTTAGCTGCAAAAATAAATGGTCATTATGTTGGATTGCTCTCATTAAATTTTCCCTATGCGAATAATAGCAATATTTATTGGATGGGAGTATTACGAGCGCATCAAGCTAAAGGCGTAGGTCGTCAGTTAATAGAAAAAGCTGGTCACCTTTCGAGAAAAATCAATGCTACTACCATGACAGTAGAAACACTTTCACCAGAAGAATCAGATGAAAATTATTTTAAAACCTATCAATTTTATCAATCTTCGGGATTTAAACCAGTCATTAACTTAAAACCAGAAGGATATGAGTGGAAGATGGTTTATATGGTAAAACCGCTTGATAGTGGCTTGTATGATCTTCTAGCGCTTGAGAAAGACGCAAAACAATTTGGTTTTGACTGGCCAACTGAGGCAATGATCATTGGACAAGTGATGGATGAATGCAATGAAATTAAAGAAGCCATTGAAAAAAATGAAAAGAGTGAGCGTATACAAGAAGAAATTGGTGATCTTTTGCATGCCGTTGTGTCTTTATGTGAATTCGCCGGATTTGATGTAGAAGATACGCTGCATAAAATTAATGAAAAGTTTGGAAAAAGAATGCGAGCCATAAAAAAATTGACGCATGAATTAGGACTACCAAACCTGCAAGACCAAAGCTTTGAATTTATGCTAGACCTTTGGCGAAAAGCAAAGGCAATCGTGGATGAAAAAAAATTATCATAAATACAGATAGAATATATACTCAGCGCAATTAGATTTTCGACTAGGCGCTGAGGAACGAGCGCCACTAGAAGATAATTGCTCTAGAATAACCTTGTATCTGGCGCAGGCTCAATAAATTTTTTTACATTTATTGAACAAAAAATCCGAGGTTCAGATCTATAACTAAATATAAAGAGGTGCAAATAATTGACTATATCAATGAGGAGATTTCCAATGGAAAAAGATAAAAATTTGATCGATGATCACATATCAAAAATCCTTAATGATCCAGATAAAGTGAGAAAAATAATCCAATCGGGTATACAGGATGCGTTATTAAAGCATAAGCAAGCAGGTAATCCAGTTTGCGAATGGCGCGATAATAAAGTGGTTTGGATTCCAGCTGATGAAATTGTTATTAATGAATAAGTATCAAAATGAGTGGCACGGAAGAGTTGAATCTAGGGAGAGTGATCTGCAATTTTTTTCTTGTTCGAACTCCGGACAGAGGTTTTACATAACCGAACACTTGTCGTCAAACAGGTTTTTATTGTGCTGACATTTTTCTTCATCGGGCGCTACAACAATAGCTTGTCTAGGCACTATTTTATTTGAGTAAAACTGGTAATGTTGTTTATCAACTCGAGAAAAGTTTGTTTTTTTAGGTAGAAAATCAAATAAATTCGCATGAACTTCTACTGGTACATCCTCCCACCCTAACGGTTGTCCATCAGTTTTAAGCAAACTCAATGAGGGGTATTTTAATTGAAACTTTAAGTTCCAAATTGGGTCAATGACTTTTTCTTGAATTTCACCAAGGTCTTTAATACGGGAAGGAGAAACGTAAAATTTACTTTCTTCAATAGCTTCTATGTATGTTGATTTTATTTCATTTGTTGGATTGCTAATTATTTCTTTTATTTTCTCATCTAGCTCCATTTTATAACGCAAGTAATCTGAAACAAACCAAACTGCTTTTGCATAACTGTCATGGAGATCCATATGCGCATAGAGCAAGACAGTTGAAAATGCATCATATGCTTCATAAGGTATTGGAAGACCCAAAGGAATAATTGGAATTAATAAATTTTGAAATTTCTCAGCAATGGCAAAAATCTCGAAGATGGAATCGTGAGGCTTGATTCCTCGAAACATATCAATGAGCTCATCACATTGTTTGATTAATTCATTAGCATTAATTTTCATTCCACACCTTTATTTATTTTTAAATGAATATTTATACAACTTAACTATTTGTACAAGTACCCATCAACAATCTCTAAAGAATTTATCTCAGTTAGGTCACATAAACCCAGGGCATAATCCAATCTACGATGATTAAAGTGTAAATCAAAATTGTGATAGGCAGATATTTTTGAGATTTCTTTTTCGATTTCAGAAATTTTAGTTTTGGCTGGCAGAGAAATTGAGCAAACGTCGTTTATTATTTTAGCAATTGAAGATTCATCCGTTGCTTCTTTAACTTTTGCATCGGATACGTCTAGCTCATCATCGCTATCAGATTCGAGCTCTTCCCATACATAGATCACCTGCAGTGTTCTCCATGGAAGTGGGAGCTGAATTTCAGGTTTTTCTTTGACTTCATCGAACTGGATATATTATTTATGAAATAAGATCAAAAGATATCATAATAACATAAATTTTCTATGTTTTTTAATAAAAATTATGGGGTTTATTGATAAACCTATCTCTACCTAGGTATAACCACACTCCTCAAATTTAAGCCTTGCTAAGGGATGACGCTTTAAATAGCGATGAAAATTTTTTCTGTCTTTGCGATGAAATCGATTAATTTTATTTTGAGAAATTTTTTTTGCATGGTCCAAATCTAGCAATAGAGGGATTTTGTTGACGATTAAAAAATTTCCAAAATGATAATCACCATGATAAATTCGATGCTCTTTTAATTGCCTGGTTGTTTTCAATATTTCTAAAATTGTTTCAGGCCATGTTGCTTGATGTTTGGAATCTTTAGAAAAATAAACACATCCTGGAAGTCCTGCTTCAAAATGTGAAATAAAATAAGATTCTTGTTTTAATCCCTTTTTTTTGCCTGAATTGCAGCGAATGGCTGAATGGTAGGAATGCCGATTTGTTGCAAATAGATAGCGGTATAGTAAGAACGAAATCCATAGCTTTTGCGAAATTGTAATTTTAATCCATGCATTAAATTTCTAAAATTATAACGCTTAATAATATAAGTATTCATTCCAATAGAAGTTTTAAAAACGGTCGTGGTATCACCCAGTTGATTTTTATAATACTGCTCAATCGGCAAGGATTGGTGATGAATGGCCTCTAAAAGAGCCAACATTTCTGCTTGGAAATTTTTTTGGCACAAAAATTCATAGCGAATTGACCCTTTTTTTATCACACTATTTTTCATCATTGATTAAATTAACTTCATTTCTTAATTTATCAAAAGCCGCTTTCACCTTAGCCACACGCGTGAATTTTTTCCACAATTTTTCTTTGATAGGCCTTGGGTTTAGCCACGATGGGGACAGTACCACCTTGCCTGGCGCCCATGAAGGTCGCCATTGCTTAGCCACGCCTTTTCTGAGAATAATTGAAACGGTTGGAATGCCGAGGTTGGAAGCTAAATGCCCAATACCGGAATCATTGCCTATAAAAAAACTCGATTCATAAATAAAACTTGCCACATCGCTCAGGGAAGAAAAATTAGGTAAATCCACTCCTGCTTTTTCAACCCATAACCAATCTTGACGGTCATTAGGTGACACAATGAAATAACTTTTCAACCCTTCTGCCCGTAGCTTTTTTGTCAATTCCAAAAATTTTTTTGGCGGCCAATTTTTTCTGGGCAAAGAACTGGTGGGATGAAGCACAATGCGATTCTTATATTTTCTAAATTGTAAATCTGCAGGCGGCTGAATTCGATTGACCCGTTCTACTCGATTGAGAGCAAATTCTTGTCGGCATAAAGTGACCTGAATATCTGTCATCGTCATATCAGCAAGATAATAAATAGACTCCGATAAAGTAATGGAAACGGGATGCCAACTAGCCACTTCTTGAGAAAATTTTGAATCATAAAGATGCAAAACCACCGCATAATTTTTAAGTTGAAATTGATTATTCTGCTTTAAGAATGGGAAAATTTTAAATTGAGGAAACCAATCTTGCAGCGCAAAAGCATAATCTCCATAGACATCAACTTGATAACCATTACGAATGAGATTATTAACCGTCACTAAGCCCATTAAGGTATCGCCAAGACAGGAAGAGCAGATAAATGCGATCGATCCTTCCTTGCTAAGTGGTTGCTTTAATAATTTTTCTACACGTTGTTTTTTACTCATGGCTTTAACTCTATTGCATTAACAGCTTAATTTTATCAATATGGTTTTGAATGGTGAGCTCATGACGTATAGCAAAATCTGCATCAATAGAATATTTATTACTGACTATCGTTATCATCGCCTTCGCCAATGCTTCAGGCGTAAGACTATCTAACACTATGCCTTCTTTTTCTGTAATTAAATCTTTAGCGCCCACCTGATTAGAAACAATCACGGGTGTTCCTGATTGCAAAGATTCAATCACCACTAAGCCAAATGGTTCATAATAGGAAGGCAAAATCGTTGCGTCACAAGCTTGATAAAGCAGTGACATCTGTTTGATAAAGCCCACATATTTAATATTGTTAGTGAGAGCCTTAGGCGGATCACCTGCAATTACTAGTTCAAACTGTTCTTGAGGCAATTGCGCCATTGCCTCAATTAAAATGTCTAATCCTTTTCTCTTATGACCTGTTGATGGAAATAAAAACGATTTTTTTAAAGGATCTAAACCAAAGCTACGTTTTAATTGCAAAGCAGTCTGCGAAGATTTGGTAAAATGATCCACATCAAGTGGAGGGAACAATAAAACAATTTTTTCTTCACTCACATGATAATCATGAATCAATTCTTGTTTCACTAAATTAGAATGCGCGATCACAAAGCGCGCGGTGTGATAACTTTTTCTTTCCACAGCAATTTCTAATTTATCGAAAAATCCGGGTTTTTTTCTGGTTTTTTTTAAAAATCCTAAATGCGTACCACCGCAAATAATCATATCTTGATTGAATGCACGCATTAGACTGATGTGGATATCATGATGCGGGATCTTCTTGCTGATATACATCCCAAAATAATATTTTCGAAGAACTCTTGGCAGCCAATATAAAGCATATTGCTTAACTGAACAAAGCAAGGGGGTTTTTTTATCACGTCGATAAACATAGGCTGTAATTTCATCATGACATTGATTAAATCCTTTAATCAAATTAAAAAAATACGATTCCATCCCTCCTTTCAATTTATATTGATGATGCAGTAAGGCTACACGCATGATAGCGTTCTTTCATATTTTGAAGCTAAAAACACGGCTAGAAAAAGCAAGTAACAAGCTCCTGCAGGATTGACCATTAACGATGCGTTACAAAAACCAAGCAAGCCAAACCCAAGTATTAAGCCTTGAAGCAAATTTTTTTCTAATTTCGGGAGGGAAAAAGAGACATGAATTTGCAAACCTATCCAAAGCAAATAAGTGATTAAGCCGACAATGCCCGTTTGTAACAGGATGTTAATATATTCATCATGAGGATGCGCAGGCCAAGTTCCGTCTATCATTTTTGGTCCTTGTAACGCTCGATAACTCTCCTCAAAACTGCCTACACCCACACCTTGAACCATGTGGTCTTCCACTATTTTTAAACTGTATTTCGCAAATAATAAACGCAGTCCAATTGAAGTCACCTGATGGCCATGATGATATTCCGACAAATTACTCGCGACTTGATTGACTCGTTCATGAAAGGGGTTTGAGCTGAAATAAAGTACACTCAACGTCAGCGGCACCGCAAGAAACGCGGACAATAACCCTTTCCATTTAAAGTGTTGCAATAAAAAAAGACTAGCGAGCCCAAGATAAATGACATAACCCGTGCGCTCTACATTTAAAAATAAAATATTAAAGCTACACACCGCCAAACAACCTAAATAATATCCACGATATTTGCGATTTTCCCAAGCGAGATTAGCAAGCAAATAACATACGAATGAAACAATAAAACTCGCATCTAGATCTTGAACAAATAACCAATGTTTTGCGGGAGAATAACCTAATTTTAAAATCGAAAAAAAATGTAAGTAAGAAAAAAATTCACTTAACATCACACTTGCAATAAGACTATGAATAGCCATCATTCGCCATTTTTTTTCTAGGAAAAGCGGCAAGAAAAAAAGTAAATAGAAAATTTTTAAATATTTATTCCAGCAACGCAATGCAATGTGCGAGCTAGCATCGCTGTAACATAAACTCATGGTGAAAATAAAAATTAAGCATAGCCCCGCTAGCACGACTTTGTCCTTAACAATCATGCTCCAATTTTTTATTCCATTTTTAGATAACAGCATAAAAAAACCCGCGACCCAACAAGCAGCATTTAAAAATGGAACATGAATCATGAGGGATAAGAGACTAAGCACGATTAACCATCGTGCCAGAGTTGGTAATTTTAATGCAACTTCGTTCTGTACATAATTAATCGATAACATTTATTGTTTTCCCTCAAGACGCTTCTTGCTAAACATAAAACGTCTGTAATTATTATCTGCATCCATGCGATTATTTTCTTTGT
Source organism: uncultured Gammaproteobacteria bacterium (assembly GCA_963705725.1). GTDB lineage: Bacteria > Pseudomonadota > Gammaproteobacteria > UBA6002 > UBA6002 > UBA6002. The sequence continues at coordinate 61,112 of CAVPKM010000001.1, read as the reverse complement.
GCCACAAATGTAATACTGGAATGGCAAATTTTCCTTCCTTGCGTTTTATTCCCCTGTGATTGAGGCGTACCACTAAATCGGAATCCTCAAACCCCCAACCGGTAAAGGCCTCATCAAATCCTCGAACAGCGTCAAAATCCTTCTTCCAGATAGCCAAGTTGCAAGTTTTCGCTCCCTGCCATTTGTCAGGCTTGTTTTTCCTTCTATATCGTCTTAAAAATAACAATGGCAATAGTCGATTGCAACCACCTCGACTTCGAAGCAGAAGCCATTGCCAGAAAGTTAATTTGCTTAGATCCAGTTTTTTTTCAATGACTTCCTTAGTATATGGCTTTCCTAATAAAATTCGATTCCCTGCAACAAACCAGCCAGGTTCTGCGAGCGCCGTATGTCTTTTTACGAAACTTGGCAGCGGAATACAGTCACCATCTAAAAATACCAAATAATCGCCACTTGCTATCGCCACCGCTTTATTGCGTATTTTTGCAGCCCGAAATCCTTCATCTGGTTGCCAAACATGGTGGATGTTCAATGAATATTGCTCCCTGATTGATTCTATCAATAAGGCTGTCTTTGACTCTGAACCATCATCGGCAATGATCACCTCAAAATTAGCATAAGTCTGCTGGGTTAATCCCACAAGTACCCGTTCTAATGCTTCTGGCCAATTATAGGTGGTGATAATAATGGATACTGCCCTTAGCATGATTCAATCACCTTTTGTAACCTATCCCAAACCAGAGAGGGAGGAATAGAAACAAAGCAAGCTGCGGATTCATGTTTCGATTGCCCATAGCGACAGTATGAATTTAAGCAAGGTGCGCAGTTGAAAGTTGCAGCAATATGACCTTGCCTTGCTCCCATTGTGCCGATTTCCTTTGGATCGGTTGGCCCATAAAGGGAAACAGTAGGAAGAGAAAGTGCCGCAGCTAAATGCCCCAAACCGGTATCCACGCTGACAATCCCTTCAGCAGCAACGAGATAACTTGCAATTTCACTCAGAGAACAGGCCGGCAAAACTTCTACATGCTCAAAATTCAGGCTAATTCGTTTTGCGCGTTCATATTCGCTCGCATTGCCCCAAGGTAACAAAACACGATATCCTTTTATTCCAGCAAGCTTAACCAGCTCAATCCAATATTTTTCAGGCCATTCCTTGGTCTTCCACGTTGTACCATGAATGAAGACCAAGTAAGCGCTGATGTTTGTGTGATTTTGCTTAAGGTGACGGGTAACCATTCCATATTCTGGAGTAGTGTCCTGATAAGGATAACCCAACGCGCTACTGAATAATTTCCGAACACGGGTGATGGCATGCTGCTTGGGATCCACCGCTATTTTTTTTTGATAGGCAAAACTGGCAATCGATTCCCAAGCTGAATGTCGATCAAGTCCGAAGCGAGTCCCTCTTGCCAAACTTGCAATCACCGCACTTTTAATCAGCCCTTGGGCATCGATAATATAATCATAGTTTTCACTTCTAAGTACGCTCAAAAAGCGTTTAATACCTTTAATGCTCCAATGTGAAAGTGGTTTTTTTCTAAAACGACGCCAAGCAATCGGCATCACTTGATTCACATTGGCATGCCATTTTGGAATTTCAGCAAAAGCTTCTTCTACCACCCAATCAACATTAATATTTGGTATCGCCTTGGCTGCATCTGTCAATGCAGGCAGTGAATGAATGACATCACCCATGGAAGAAGTTTTTACAATGAGTATTTTAGTCATCATGCTTCTCGTAGAGATGGAACAATTGCGGCTAATTTTGAAAGAATGCTATCTGGTTGCAACTTTTGCATGCAATCATGATGACCTAACGGACATTGCCGTTTAAAACAAGGGCTGCAATCGAGTGATAAATTTGCAATCGCCACATTGTTACCCAGCGGCGGCGTAAAAGCAGGGGATGATGATCCATAGATAACAACAAGTGGCCGATCAAGCGCCGCTGCAATATGCATTAATCCTGAATCATTAGCGATCACTGCTTGGGTAAGGGAAAGGACATCGATTGCTTCTGTTAATGTGGTTTTTCCTGTGAGATCTATACATCGCCCATTCGTTGACTCCATTAAATCATCTGCAAGCTGACTTTCTGCTTGAGAACCTAAAATCACGACCTGCCAACCCTGATTCAAGAGGGATTGGGCAACGCTTGAAAAATAATGAATAGGCCAGCGTTTTGAAGGACCAAATTCGGCGCCTGGGCAAAGTGCCAACATGGGTTGTTCAGTATGAAAATCAAATTTTTTGGTTGCGGCGATTTTATCCCGCTCATCGACCTCAAGCTTGGGATAAAAGGCTTCGAGGTGAGGAAGAATTTGGGTTTTTTCAACTCCAAGTGCAGCAAACTGTTGAATCATGAGTGGATAATCTGTTTTATTTAAACGGCGGATATCATTCAGCAACCCATAACGTGACTCCCCCACCCAACCGGTACGCTTTGGAATTTTAGCCCAATAAGCGGTCAGTGCCGACTTAAAAGAATGTGGCAGGATAATCGCATGAGTATAATGCTTTTTTCGCAGAGCTTTAGCAAAGGCATACCGTTTAAATAATTTCAGTTCTCCATGCTTAAATGGAAAAGAAATCGCGGTACGAACTTCAGGCATACGGGAAACCAGGGGCATCGTCCAAGAAGGGGACACCACATCAATCGCAAGCGAGGGATGATGATATTTTAACAGTTTGAATAATGTCTGAGCCATTACCATATCGCCGATCCAAGCAGGACCCACTACTAAGATTTGAGACTCCATGCGAATGGACACCTTTACATCAACAGTTATCGATAAGTTTGTTTCTTTTTTCAAAATCTTTTAGGAAATATTCAGTACTACAATAAGGACAAACGGCATGGCCCGATTCTTCAATCGACAAAAAAACTCGTGGATGTGCATCCCACAAACGCATCTTAGGCATAGGACAGGATAAGGGTAAATCATGCCGCGTAATTTCATAATGCACGGTGGTGCAAGCTTGTTTTTTTGTCATCTTCTCCTCCTTAATCCTTTGAAAATCAAGAGGAGTCTCCTCCTCTTGATTTTTCAAAAACGATTAACCAATTCTAAAGGTTATTCCTGCTCCAACAAAATCTGCATCACCATCACCTAAATTTTCTTTACCGAAGGTTCGATAATAACCAACAGTGCCTGCGACTTTTGGAGTGAAAGCATAACTTGCCCCAACACCTAACATTGGTCTAACCTGAGTATTCGATTCTGATAATTTATATACGGTGTTGTTGTTAACTACACGCTCTGCATCATCAGTATGAACATAGGACAAACCACCCTTAGCATAAACGCTTAGCTGACAGGTAACAGGAAGGGACACTTTTGCTAAGAAGTCAAGTGATTGCTCTGAAAAGCTGTATTTGGAGTCATTATCAAAATGATACTCTGGATTTGAGTAACGGGTATAGCCAAGTTCTAGCGCAAGATTTTGATTGATATCAAAACCTGCAAGTAAACGTCCCGCCAAGCCGCCATCTTTTGCCCTGCCTTTATCACCAAGTGCATGCTTTTGGTCAAATATCACCACGTCACTATAATGCGTATCTCCATAACCGATTTCTGCCCCAAGATAAAATGGGTGACAATGATTATAAGATGTGGCCAATACTACCTGGCTTACAGGCAAAGAAATTAATGACAGGCTAATCATTTTTATCAGTTTTTTCATAAAAACCTCTTATTATTATCTATTATTCGAACTCCTGTAAGAAATTTCCATGACCCCAGACACTTTGTAGCTACACAAAGCTGCCAAGGAAGCAGCAGTGTAATGTTTAAAGCAAGTCCTGACAATAGGTATCAGCCCGTTTGTCATGCCTGCCCACACGAGCAACCATCCATCAAAATAAATTTCTATCTAAATTAATCGGTTACAAGATAAAATAAGGTAGTTTTTTGTAAATTTAATAAATAACAATAAAGATGTTTGTCACTTAAACCCAATAAATTTCAAAGAACCCACCACGGGACGATTATCTCCTCGTGGTAATTTTTGAAATTTATTAAAATGTAATTCAACTTTATGCTTTCCAGTTAACACATCAGTCAATGGGATGCAGTAATCAAATAATCCGAGTGGGAGTTTTCTAACCAGAATTTCTTTACCGTCTAACAACATAGTCAACTGCGTGGTGAATTGCTTATTATCAATCTCCGGCACCATTAATTTGAGTTGTAATACTTGGTATCCTGCTTCCTTTTTCAAAATAAAAAATGATTCTTCCGATATCCATCCATCTTCATAAATTCCTGAATATTCTAAATTCATATTGGCGAGATCCTGCGGAAACTTTTCAAGCTGAGCAGGAGGATTGAGTGATTCATATTCCTTATTCGAGATCAAGGAAATATCACGACTAAAACTGACGATTTGCTTAACATCGATTTCAATCTGATCACCATAAAGTTTCATTAAGCCGGTTCTAGGATGGGGAAATTTAAATGGGGGTCTTTCCATATTCAGCAAGAGATAGTCAAATGCTCCGATTTTTTGTGGCGTCAAAGGAGGAGAAAAAACCCGTGCCGAACCACGCCCTACTATTCCAAACCTAGCAATCGTTTGACCGATGACTTGTGGTGATGGCAATTTATTTTCATTGCTTGCAGTTAACGTGTTACTAATATCAAGAGACATTCTACTTTTCGATGAAGGATTGAGTGTTTTAAAAAGTAGATATTGCCCTATTCCCTGCATAATTTTTCCCGGATAATTTAAATCTTTTTCCACATTATGTAGCGAAACATTACTTCCTCGTATGACACTAGAAGAAAAACCATGAGAACAATTAACATATTCGAGAAAATTACGCGTACTTGCCCAATTAGAAAGTACAAAATTTCCTTTCTCATGCAAAGTGTGGCGATGATTAAGAATATTTCGTCCTGCAGTAGAACTGATAATACAAATATCTTCGAGTTTTACCTGTTTTTTTTTCAACGTTAAAAAAGTAATAAGCGGTATTTTAGAATCGGGAGAAATAAATATTTCGTTAATTAAATTGGCTCTCACTTGGTCATTAATTTCTTTCAACTCTTTATAAAAGAAAAATTGATTAGGCAACACCTTACTAAAATCCGTTTCATAAGGATTTAAATTTAAGGTGACTAAACCAGGACTAGAATCAATTTTCTTTTTTCCATTAAACTGAATGGCGGCTAATTTAAATAATTGTAAATTGGGGTCATTAATTAACACAACTTTATTATTATCAATACGATTATAAAGCATCGCAAATTCTTGACTAATTTTTGAACTAGAAGCAAAGGGAACTTCCACTGCAGACCCCGCTATCAGCCCCTTACTGGCAGAAGCATAATAAATCAGCGCATAGAAATTGACAGAAATAATAAGCAACACCAACAGAGTTTTCATCCAATTTATTCTGATTACATGGAGAATGAAAATAGCGAACGTCACTAAAAGAAAAGGCTGCAGGTACATAGCAAGCTTATACAATCCAAAATCAGACTGGGAAAGAAATAATTTAACACCAGGAAGTAACATTGCGACAACGACAATTGCTGATGGTGCTCGATATTTTTTCAGCACCCAACCTATGCAACATAGCGTGAGCAAACTTAAGATTGCGCCAAATAAAATACTGATTGATAACCAAGGCTCTTGCGGATAAACAGAAAAAGCTTGCAACCCCCAAAAATTCGCGAGGCCACTTGGAATTAAATAATAGGGGAAAAGCATAACACGAGTCAGCTGATCGGGATGGCTAAAACCAATGAGCATTTGTATATAAAGAAAATTAAACGCGGAAACTAAATATTTATTTGCAAAGATTAAAGAAAATCCCAAGCAATAAAGCAGCATTTTCAAATAGGCCATGCTAAATGGATTTTTTTTCTGAATAACATTCAGCAGCGTATAAAGCATGAAGCTCACTACAATAAAGGGAATGACTTCCGGGTAACTAATTAATGTTGCTGTCACAATCAACGAAAATAATAAGCTCTTTCTTATCACTTGATTTTCTTTAATTGGTTGCAACAAAAAAATTATACAAGTAACTAATAAACTTAATCCCAGCACTTGGGCAATTAATTGGTATAGCGTCCCCAAACTAGTTAAAGCAGAAAATGTCAATAATAAGGCGGCAACCCAAGCTGTGAGTCGCTGGTTTTTAACTTGTCCCATTGCAAATGCAGCCGTAGAACTAATTAAAATTAAATGTAAACTTAAAATTGTTGGCATAAAACAAGAGCTGGTTTTTAATCTCATGAGTCCACTGACAAATGCCAAGATAAATTCTGCTCCGCATCGATTCGCACCTGGAACATGGAGATACCACATCAACAAACTGCCATCATTACTTCCAAGCAATTCCTCGATTTTCGGCATCTGAAAAAATCCATGCTTTAAAAGGCGAGCAGCGAGCAGGCAATAGTTGGTCATATCATCGTTAACATAACTGACCCAATCAAAGCCGAATTGCAGCAAGGGATAACCCGTGAGTGATAAAGCTAAAAGAAATATTCCTGCAAAGGGGAAATAATCTTTAAGCGGAAATACAGGGCGCTGCCAAATTAAAATGAGCAGGCTAATAAATAAAAGACTAAGTGCTAAAGGCCAAGCAATGACACTAACCGGCAACCCAAAACGGCTTAGCCAAAATAAAGGTAGGATGGTAATTGAAACACCAATAATGGGGGATAGTAGGCTATTTTTGAGTGCATTACCTTGTGGGTTAAACAAACTCAACACGGCAAAACCCATTATGCTCCAAAAAATAAACAACGCAATCGGCGTTAAAAAAGCCAGCAATCCTTGCATAGATTTACTCTATTTATTGAAAACCAATAAACTGAATCCAGGCAGCAACGGGTCGTTCAATGCCAGGTAGCCTTTGAAATTTACTAAAATGCAGTTCGACTTTGCATTTTCCAATCAGGCCTGATGTTTGAGGGATAACATAATCATGCATCCCTGGAGCAAGTGGCTTAACTAAGATTTTCTTTCCATTTAGCAACACAGTCAGCTGCGTGCTGAAATTTTTATCAATTGCTGGAATCATAAATTTAAGCTGTATTTTTTTTTGTGATTTTGCTTTTTTCAAAATTAAAAAAGCATTTTCCGATAACCAGCCATCCTCATAAATTCCTGAATATTCCAAACTACTATTGGCCAGATCTTGTGGAAATTTTTCAACTTGTGTGGGAGGGATAAGCGCATCATATTCCTTTTCTGAAACGAGTGAAATTTCTCTTGCAAAACTCACTAAACTCTTAGTCATAACGGAAATTGAATTTCCATAAAGTTTCATTAGGCCTGGTTTCACTTCAGGAAAACTATAAGGTAGCCCGTTTACATCTAACAAAAGATAATGTTCTCCTTCAAACTTCTTAGCTGCCAATGGGGACGAAAAAACACGCGCCGAACCACGACCCATTACTTCAAACATCGCACGTGAATTGCCAAGTACAGAAGCTGCCGGCAATTTATTTACACCATCAAGACTTAGACTGTTTGTAATAGAAAGTGCCACTCTCACCGAGTGAGTAGGATTTAACGCTTTAAAAAATAAATACTGTCCGATCGCCTGCATGAGTTTGCCTGGATAGTAAAAGTCAGGCTCTATATTATCTAATGTAACATTTGATCGCGTGGGTGAAGCGCTAGAAGAAAGGCCAAGCGAACTGTTGATGAATTCCAATATATTTTCTGTGTCGGACCAATTCGTGAGAATAAAATTCCCTCTCGCCTTCTCCGTCTTTCTACTATTGATAACCGTTCGTTGAGAAGTCGAGGTTATCACTACTGTGTTATTTGGGTCTTGATGAGAATGATTAATTGCCGAAAATGAGAAAGTCGTTATTTTTTTATCTGGCCATGAAAGTTCTTTTTTTATTAATTCAGTTTCAATTTTTTTCTTGAACTGATATTCAGCATCAGAATTAAAAAAATGTTTTTCAAATTCTGTATTCGTGACATTCTTTACTGGTCGTCTACGTAAAGCAATTAATCCCACATTTGAGTCAATCGCTTTGTTATTATCAAATTCTACTGCTAATAATTTAAATAATTGATAATTTTGATCATTGAGTCTAACCTTTTTCCCTTCTGGAACTTTATTATAAAGGCCAGAAAATTCACGAGCGATTTTAGAACTCGAAGCAAAGGGAATCTCTGCAAAAGATCCCGCAATCTCCCCCTTACTTCTCGATATATAATAATTTAAAGCAAACACATTTGAAGAAAGCAGCATCACTAACAATAAAAGTCGGATTTTTTTATTCTTTATCAGCTCGAAAAGCAAAATTGCTATCGTGGTTAACACAAACGGTTGGATATACATCCCCAGCTTAAATAATCCGAAGTCTGAATGACTTACAAATAACTGTATGCCAACGATTAACATAGCAAAAGTCATGATTGCTGAGGGTAATCGAAATTTAAATAGCAGAAAAAGGCTGCCAACAAATGCGATCAAACTAAAAATCGCGCCCAATATAATTGTTAGCGACATCCAAGGATCTTGAAAATAAAAAGATTCTGCTTGCAGTCCCCAAAAATCGGCTAATCCGCTTGGAATTAAGAAGAAAGGAAATAAAATACTGATTTTAGAATGAATTGTCGCAAAACCTGTCGCAACCTGCTCATAAAGATAAAACAGACTTGAAATTAAATAGGTGTTGGTGAACAGTAGAAAAAGGATCAATGCAACGACTAACATGCGCAAGTAATACTGATTATAATATTCATTTTTTGTCCATGTTGTCCGATCCCTTGTCCGCAGGATCCTCAAAAGTCGTAACTGAGACAGTTGATTCCAGGAATGATGGAAATAAGCGAATCGACGGAAATTTAATCCAACGAACAATAAATAAGCCAATCCTAAAAATGGCACTGCCTCTGAGTAGGAGATCAATAAGGCCGAAGTAACCATGCCAAGAAGCATTCCTCTCCTTATAAAATTGTTTTCAGTAACCGGCTTACATAGTAATAACAATGAAGCAATTAACAAACTAAGTCCTAACACTTGTGCAATCAATTGATATAAAGTACCAAAAGTCACCAGGGCACAAAAAGTAACTAATGCACAAGCAAATAAGGCGAGCGATCGATTTTTTTTATGATCAATAGCCATCGCCCCTGTTGTACTGATCAAAATCAAATGAAAACTTAATATAAGCGGCATAAAACATTTTGTTGTTTTTAAATTCATCAGCCCGCTAACAAGTGCAAGTAAAATATCTGCACCAAATCGGCTTCCTGATGGGACATGAATCAACCAAGCAAAATAAGTGCCATCATTGTAATTTATTAGATGATTAATATTTGGCAGCTCAAAAAATCCATGTTTCAATAAGCGCGCCGCCATTAAACAATAATTAGTCATATCATCATTGACATAGCTAACCCAATCAAAACCAAACTGGAGTAAAGGATGGCCCGTAATCAGCAATGCTAAGAAAAATATTCCGAAAAAAGGAAGATATTGCTTTAGTGGAAAATATGGTCGTTTCGCGATCAAGATGAAACCGCTAACTATAAAAAGACCAAGAGCAAGTGGCACAGCAAAGGAAGCAACCGGCAATCCAAAACGATTTAACCAAACAAGTGGCAGCAGGTTAATCGACACTCCAATAATAGGTGAAAATAAAAGATTTTTAAGAATAGGTTGTTTTGGATTGAGCAAGGTCAGTCCTGCATAACCTATCGCACCCCAATAGAGAAACAGTGCGATCGGCATAAGGAATGCCATCACATTAGTAACCTGCATGAAAATATCCCTTTACTAAAAAAATATTCTATTTAGCTCAAATGCTAAAAGTCGCTAAACGTTCAGATTTTAGCCAGATTCGGACAAAAAATTTATTTAATAGCTCCGCACACACAAGTCTGTGAGCAGTTTAAATAAATTTTTGGTCCGAAGGTGGCAAAATATGGACATTTCCATCCCTTTGCTAAATAACTAATACCGAAGGATACCAAGTCGATAGAATAGATTAGCGATGACATGTCTGTTTAAATAGGATTTAGATTTTCGATTAATGTCAAAGTGGCTCACCGTGTACCCATGACAATGGGCACGAACACGACCCACTTCTGCTATTCCAACTTGTTCCATTGCTGAGGTTTTTTGTTGGCTATGCACTCTAAATCCACCTAAGAAACGAGGCAGTCTGGCAAACTTGGCACCTGCATCTTGGAACCGAATAATTAAATTCCAATCCATCGCGAAATTGAAGCTTTCATCTAGCTCTCCGCCTACTTTTTCCCAAATCCGACGTCGCCAAAAAAGTGTTTCTTGAGGAATATAGTCAACCCACCTGATAATCTCATCACAGTGTTTAGGCAAAATCCATCTTCCGATTTCATTATCATCTTCATTCAGAATGATACGCTGTCCATAAATCACATCGACTTCTGGATGCTTATTGAAATAATCAACGATGTAATTCAATGTTCCTGGCAGAAGTAAGTCATCAGAATTTAAATAAGCCATAATCTCGCCTGTTGCGTGCTTAAAGCCAAGATTAATGGCATTCGCTTGACCTTTATCTTTTATAGATTCCCAATGCTTCAGCGACTGTTTATATTTATTAATAATCGCGAGCGATTTATCTTTTGAAGCGCCATCTTGAACAATGTATTCCAGATTAGGATAGTTTTGCTGTAAGACACTTAGGATGGTGCGCTCTATAAAGCGACCTTGATTATAAGAAGGTGTGACAATGCTGATCCTGGGTGTGGCATTTAATATCTTTGTTGCATAATACCGCTTAGGGATCATTAACCTTCTAGGCGCATACTGATAAAGAATACCTAAGACCGGCTGGAAAATATTTTTAATTTTTCTCTGAATAATATAGGGATTGAACAACTTCATGATAAACAGGCTATCATTTATGCGATTCAAACAATCTTCCAGTCGTTTAGTGCCAAGCTCATTATTATTATTAGGCTTCATGCCAACCGATTTATATTTATTTAGCAATGCATCGAGCTGATCCGGAGCAAAAAAGATAATTATTATTGTTGTTATTTACCACTACCCCACTAGTGACAGATTTCACTTCCTGCTCGGTTTTAATTTCCGGATTAAGTATTTGAATAATACCCAGGCGTTCGTTGCAAGTTTGACGTAGGTCTTGAGTATTTCTCAATACCATTTCGCTCAACGACACCTCTTTTTGTCTAAGCAACGCAAACAGCTGATTCTTTGTGGCTTCATAAATGTTATCTGCTATAAAAATTAAATTCCCCCATTGCTCATCGACAAAAGTATTGGAATTAATGGAGCACATTTCATATTCATCAAATCTTTTGATTGCAATATAATGATTGAAACCCAATTTTTTTGCTTCTTCGATCAAGCCCGATGGATGTCCAAGTTCCCAACCTTGATAAACACCAGGCATGAAGAACTCGCACATAATAATCTCAGGCTTAACGTCAGTCATGCCTTTCAATACATTGAGATCATTCCCCTCTGTGTCAATTTTTAAAATCCCGATACGCTGATCAATCACTCCTTCCTGCAACAAGCTGTTTAGACTACGACAGCAAACAGTCGCCACTTTTTTGTGATGCAACCTTCTGTCATTGTTTAGGGGATGGAGGGAAGAAAATTGGTGCTGTGCTTGATTTGTGCAATCAAAAGCAGAATAAAAGTCGGCCATATCATCTTGATGGTGAATAGCATAAGACAGCAAGACACATCCATTTTGCTCTGCAAAACTACTCAGCATTAAAGTGAACTTAGGGGCAGGCTCAACAATCACCCCTTTTAACCCGTAAGAAACAAGAAAACGGCTAAAACTGCCTTCTTCCGCTCCAATATCAATAAAAGTTTTATATTTAAGTAGCGGAAGTAACATAGATAAAAATTCAATTTCAGAATCTTGTTGATATAAATTCTCTTTGGGCTCTATTTCTAGCCTATCGTCATCCATCTCTTGCCTCATGCTACTCTCCATTTATTGTTTTGCGGCAGGATAACACAAAATTCTTTAATCAAAAAATATTTACACCCACCAAAATGGTTTATACCATCTGCACACTTATTAACGACGTTGAGATGGGATGAACAACATGACTAAGATCAAAACCATTATATTAGCTGGAGGCTTTGGAACCCGCTTAACAGAGGAAACTGTCTCTAAACCCAAGCCCATGGTCGAGATTGGCGGTCGTCCGATCCTTTGGCATATCCTGAAGCACTATTCTTACTTTGGTTACAATGAATTTATTATTGCACTTGGCTATCGCGCTGATATGATCAAGCGCTATTTCTTAGATTACCGAGAACTAAATGGCAATTTAACGATAGAAATCAAAAATGGCACGAATCATCTGATCCAAAGAGAACAAGATGAGTGGATTGTTCATCTTGAAGACACCGGACTCCATACTCAAACAGGCGGTCGGGTTAAAAAAGTTGCCTCAATGCTGACAAATGAATTATTCATGGTCACCTATGGTGATGGCGTCAGTAATGTCCCCATTGACAAATTGATTGCATTTCATCAAAGTCATGGCAAGCTAGCGACTATTACTGCAGTTAGACCCCCTGCAAGATTCGGCGGGCTTGAGCTTTGTGAAAATTTTTTAGTCAAAAATTTTACAGAAAAGCCACAAATTGGTGAAGGTTGGATTAATGGCGGTTATCTAGTTTTTAACACTGCCGTTCTTAAAAAAATTTCGGGGGATTTAAGCAGTCTAGAGAGGGAGTTACTCGAAGATTTAGCAATGCAAAATGAACTTGCTGCTTTCTGTCATGATGGATTTTGGCAATGCGTTGATACGGTTAGAGATTTAAAATATTTAGAAGATTTATGGAATTCAGGTAATCGGCCATGGAAATTTTGGTAAAGGATTTTTGGAGAGATCGTCGAGTTTTCGTTACTGGCGCAACCGGCTTAGTAGGGAGTTGGTTAGTCAACGCGTTGGTTGAACTCAAGGCTGATGTGATAATTCTCTTACGAGATTTTGTCCCAAACAGCCTGTTAATCCAAAACCATTTAAAACAAGTCACCGTCATCAGTGGTGATTTAAATGATCAATATCTATTGGAACGCATTATCAACGAGTATGAAATCAATACGGTATTTCATCTGGCTGCGCAAACAATTGTACCCATCGCCAATACGCACCCCCTTTCTACGTTTCAAAGTAATATTGCCGGCACTTGGAATTTATTAGAGAGCTGTCGCTATAAAAAATCCGTTTCTGAAATCATTATTGCTTCAACGGATAAGGTTTATGGGGATAGTCCACTACCCTATCGCGAAGATAATCCTCTCGCTGCCATCTATCCTTATGATGTCAGTAAAGCATGCGCCGACATGCTTGGAATGTGTTATGCAAAAACTTGGCATTTACCCGTTTCGATCACACGTTGCGGCAACTTCTTTGGCGGCGGCGACTTAAATTGGAGTCGACTCGTGCCAGGTACGATTCGACAAATTTTGCGCAATGAATCGCCTATCATTCGTTCAAACGGCCAGCTGGTTAGAGATTATATTTATGTCGAAGATGCAGTTAGCGCCTACCTTGTTTTAGCTCAAAAGATGAACCAAGATCCCACCCTGAGGGGCGAAGCGTTTAACTTTTCTAACGGATCCTCACTGACTGCTTTGCAACTCACAGAAAAAATTCTGTCGTTCATGGAAAGTCCTTTCAAACCGATTATTCTGGATGATGCATCTTGCGAAATAACAGCACAAGTATTGGATTGCTCTAAAGCTCACCAAAAACTTCAATGGCAACCCGTTTTTGGCATTGATCAAGGGTTAAGAAAAACCATCACCTGGTATAAAGAATTACTGATTTAGAGGTTAACATGTACTGCAGAGCTTGCGAAAATTTTCCCCTCACCCCCATTTTATCGCTTGGAAAGATGCCCCTTGCCAATGCCTTTATCAAGCTAGAGGCGCTTGAACAAATTGAACCGACTTATCCGCTTGATTTAATGCTATGCGAACAATGTAGCCTAGTACAATTAAAAAATATCGTGCCCCCACAAATTTTATTTGATCAATATCTCTACTTCTCGTCAAATTCCGATACGATGCTCATTTCTTGTGCACACTTAGTGGAACGACTCTTACCTAATTTGCCTGAAAATGCCACGATTATTGAAATTGCAAGCAACGACGGTTACCTATTAAAAAATTACCCTTCAACATTTAATGTACTGGGTATTGAGCCGGCTAAAAATATTGCGGATTATGCGAGTAGTCAAGGCATCCCCACAATTAATGAATACTTCTCTTCCTCTCTCGCGGGCAGGCTAGTAACAGAAAAAAAACAAGCAGATATTATTCATGCTAATAATGTGATGGCTCATATTCCCGATATTCAAGACTTTGCCGCCGGGATTCAAGTATTACTTAAACCAACTGGTACAGCCATTATCGAGGTGCCTTATTTACTTAAAATGATTGAAGATTGCGAATTTGATACCATTTATCACGAACATGTTTTTTATTTTTCGTTAACTGCTTTAACTAAACTTTTCTCTCGCCATAAACTGGTGATCAGCGATATAGAACTCATTTCCATTCATGGGGGTTCTATACGTTTATTTATCAAACATTTTCCTCATGACATGTCGAATACTGTTCAAAGCTTACTACACAAAGAGCAGGCGCTTGGCCTCAGGAATATTAACTTTTATTCTGCATTCTCACAGAGAATTTTACAGTTAAAAAACGATTTATTAACTACATTACATCATTTAAAAAATTCAGGGCAGAGAATTGCCGCATACGGCGCTTCCGCTAAGGGCACCACATTGATGAATTTTTTTGGTTTAAATAATACGCTCATTGATTTTGTTGTTGACCGTAGTCCTCATAAGCAAGGATATTTTACGCCAGGCACTCAACTTGAAATAAAACCCTTGGCTGCACTACTTCAAGAAAAAATCGACTATGCCCTATTGCTTGTTTGGAACTTTGCAGAAGAAATCTTACTTCAGCAACAACCTTTTCGTCATGGTGGAGGAAAATTTATTATCCCTATTCCAACTTTACAAATAGTTTAACAGTTCAAAATTATCACTCTTATGAAATTTATTGAATTACCGTTAAAAGGCGCCTACCTGATTAATCTGGAATTAAAACAAGATACACGCGGTTATTTTGCGCGAACTTTTTGCACGACTGTTTTTGCAGAAAAAGGTTTAGTCGCAAATTTTGTACAATGCAGTACTGCATTTAATCTTCATAAAGGTTTGATTCGAGGATTACACTTTCAAGCTGAGCCTTTTCAAGAAACCAAGCTTGTTCGTTGCACTCAAGGAAATATTTTCGATGTGATTGTCGACCTTAGACCAAATTCCCCTACTTATTGTCAGGGTTATGGCATCACACTCAGCGCCAATAACCATCGCATGCTTTACATTCCAAAAGATTTTGCTCATGGTTATCAAGTGCTTGAGGATTCAACAGAAGTGTTTTACATGATGGATCAATTTTATCACCCTGAATCTGCGCGTGAGCTTTCGCCTTTCAGCAAAGAATTTGATCTTCCACCCTGGCCACACCAATGACTAGTAAATTAAGATTACTGATTACGGGGGCAACGGGTTTTATTGGTCGTGCCTGCTTAAATCAATTAACGCGGTTGAATTATGAAACGCATGCTCTCTACCATCAGCGACAAATTAATAATAAAGCAG
Organism: uncultured Gammaproteobacteria bacterium; assembly: GCA_963705725.1. Lineage (GTDB taxonomy): Bacteria > Pseudomonadota > Gammaproteobacteria > UBA6002 > UBA6002 > UBA6002. The sequence goes on along the minus strand of CAVPKM010000001.1, from coordinate 45,454 downwards.
TGACGTGGCATGCTTGCGACGTGCTCGATCGCATGCAAATCAATAAATTAATTAATCAATTACGCCCTCATTATTTAATTCATCTTGCCTGGATTGTCGATCACCCATTTTTTTGGACTGCACCTATTAATCGAAATTTCATCACAGCAACACTCAATCTTTACCAACAATTCAGTATCAATGGGGGTCTAAAAGCTATTTTTATTGGCAGCTGTGCTGAATATGCAAATGGAGCTGAGGTCTGCGACGAGAAGACAACGCCGCTTAATCCTGTTTCATTATACGGTCAATGTAAGCTGGAAACGCTCAATCAGTTACTTCTAATGCGAAAAGAAAAGCATTTTTCCCCTTTTTGTTGGGCGCGTTTATTTCATTTATTTGGACCTTATGAATACGCCACTCGGTTTCTGCCTGAAATTTTTCAAACTTATTTAAAAAAATCCACCCCTTTGATTTCTCATCCCAATGCGTTAAGAGATTATCTTTATGTAGATTGCCTTGCACAGTATTTAATTCAACTTTTAGATAATGATTACCGGGGTGTCATCAACATTGGCGCGGGAAATCCTATGACACTCGGTGATATTGCCGACCAAGTACATGCTATGTTTTTTAAAGATTTAGCTCCGCCTTCCAAAACAGATAATGCTAAAAAAACAGATAGACTCATTCCTGATATCAGGCTTCAGCAATTGAATCTTGCTAAACAAATAACATTTGAAAATGGTATAGAAAGTTCTTACCTTTACTGGTCATCGATAAATAATTCTAACTAAGGAAAGCAAAATGAAACTTATTATGGATATGGAATCAAACACTTTGACAATATAAATCGCAACTCAACAGAGTCGCATGACCTATATACCAAAGAAGCGTTAGAGCTACTTTCACATCACTGGTTAAAACTGGGTTGGAATCAAAAATATTCTTATACATTCACCTGGCTCGGCTGTCCGATTATTCAATTGCCTGAAGACATTTGTCGTATCCAAGAACTAATCTATCGCATTAAACCCGATTTAATTATCGAAACAGGGGTTGCGCAGGCGGTTCGTTAATTTTTTATGCTTCACTTTGTCACGTCCTGGGACAAGGACGGGTTGTAGGAATTGATTGCAAAATTCATGAAAAGAATAAACAAAGAATCGAAAACCATGCTTTAAGTGCTTATATTACGCTAATAGAAGGCGATGCTGTTGAGAGGCGGTTCATAAAAAAGTGAGCGCCCTAATTCAACCAGAAGAAAAAGTTTTGGTTCTTTTAGATTCAAATCATTCTTATGATCATGTCAGCAAGGAGCTAGCCATCTATTCACAGTTTGTTTCCACTGGCTCCTACTTAGTTGTAATGGATGGTGTCATGATCGACTTGCATGATGTACCTCGAGGTAATGCTAATTGGAAATTGGATAATCCAGCTAAAGCTGCGCTGGATTTTCTAAAAAATAGGAATGATTTTATTTTAGAACAACCAAACTGGTTATTTAATGAAAGTGAGCTTTCAAAAAACATTAGCTATAACCATTCAGGCTGTTTGAAAACGCGTGTAACTATTCAGCACAGGGTTGAAACGTCCATATTTGGCCATCTTTGAACGAAAAACCCGCTGAAAACTGCTGGCATATTTTATATATGCTGCGCTTTTTCAGCGCGTTTTTTCGTTCAAATATGGCTCAAATCTGAACGTTTAGCGGCTTCTAGCATTTGTGCTATATAGTTATGTAATCAATTGGGTAAGAATGATTTATCTAAACAATTTTTAAGATCAAAAGGGGGCTGCGGTGGAAAATTTTTTTCATCGATCCCAGTTTGCTCTGCTGCTATTACAATTGCTTTTTCATACACATGGTTGAATTTTGACTCGGCTCTTTGTTAGAGCTTGGGCTTTCTTCCAAGAGATCGATTAGTTCTATTCGTTGATTTTTTATGGTTAACGACCAACTTTTGCTTCTTCTGATCGGCTGGAATTTCCATCTCAACAAATGAGCCATTCAAATAGCCAACCTGTTAATAAGTTCCCGTTTTTCACTTTTACCCATGCTTGCTATTTCTTCTGCAACATGTTCAATATCCACCTCAGAAAATTTGCCTTGCCTGATCAGCGCTGCATTATGTAATGCCCATGCATAAAAAACTTTGTTATAGCTTTCATGATTATTTGTAGACACGACGACACCTCCGCTAGACACTTCTCTTTCTTATAAGACTCTGCTCTATCAGTACCTCGACAGCAAAATAAAGATCCACGATAACTATACAAGCGCTGCTTGCTTAGTGCGTTCTTGTTTTGCCTTGCAATCTAACATCAAGTCATAATAATGATCGACACGTTGGCTCATTGCATAAGGATCATAGCAATTCATCGCTTCACCGAACAAATATAAATAAGACCAACTGGGCTCAACGAATAGTTCCTGCTTTTTCGCCAAAAAGCAGGTTGCGCATTCTAAGTCATTCTCGTGATTGCTAACTTGATTTACCAAGGCTTCAATATTTTCACTCCCTATTCTTAAAGTACGACGGTGCATTTCGCGCAATGTTTCTGCCGGTATTTTATTTTCTTTTTTGCGTTTGATAATTTGACAAACTTCTTTGTAAATTTCAGGAGAACGATTTTTTGCGTATTTTTTTAAGATAGCTACATGGTCTTTCCATTGTGGCATGAGGGATTTGCATTCTAATAATTGATTAATCAGTCCCTTGATAAAGGCATCTTGATTAACCATTTTCTGTGGCAATCCTTGTTTTTCAAGTGCCTGCCTAACCCGCAAAAATGTCGCAGCTAAATGATTCAAAGAAAGCGGCAAATCTAATTTCGTTTCAGCAAAAAAATCAAAATGTCCAAATTCTAAAAAAATCGTTTACTCGCTTCTCCAAGCCCGGCATTAGATCCAATGCTATTATCAGAAATTCCTCGAATTGTCAGAGGTCGATGGATCACCCGGATATTTGAACAAACAGAAGTGGCGATCCATGCAAAAGAATAATCTGGTGCGATAGGAAAAAACAACAGGCCTAAGCGTTCACGCCAACTTTCGAAAAATGAACGTTTGGCAATGCAATTTAATAATTTTGGTAAGGGGGAACTCCAAGCAAAATCAAATTCTGTCAATTGCTTTTGGTAAAAAGTAGGGCAAATATCTTCAACTAACTGCTCTCCAAAATTAAATAGCAACAAGACATTTTGCATCTTGACGTCATTCCAATTGGGATAATAATAATTGGCATCTTCCCAACTCACTAATTCTGGATTGCCGCTTAGCGTTTGATCAGCCAACATACGAAGCGCAGAAGGGTTAATGGCATCGTCATCTGGCAAATAGGTAATATATTCTCCCCTTGCCTTAGTCCAAGCAAATTCCCAATTCTCAGGCATAGTTAATACTTTGTTTGTTTCATAATAACGAATTCGAGAATCTTTGAATGAAGCCACCACCTCTCGGGTATTATCTTGACAATGATTTGCCATCACCACAATTTCAAAATCGTCAAACTGTTGTGATAATGCACTTTTTAGTGCAAAGGGCAAAAGATGAGCGCGATTGCGAGTGGGAATGACAATAGAAAATAAAGGTGATTGATTATCCATAAAAAAAATTTCCCTTTTTCACTTCGTATAGCACCGGCCCAGGATTGAGCCCGGTTATTCTGTAGTGATTTATTCTTTAAAGCAATTGGAACGATAAAATAAAAGTAGTTCCTTACATACGGCTCTTTACGGGCGAAAATAAACCTTCAAAAAAATTAATAGAAACCTTTTCGTTGATAATTATCTTTAGTAATTCAGTATTTTTTTGGATTGCAAATTGACAAATTTGTCGCAGGGACGGCGCATTTTCAAACATAACTATTTTTTGTCCTAATGGGATGGTTCTATAAACGACCTTTTTTTGAGGGTAATGCTATCGCTAACCCTAGCTCATCTCGTTTTCGTTTTGATGGTTGAGGAGAAGCGTTTCTTATTCCATCAAAAAAATAAGTGCTTACCATACCTCTAGCCTTCTTAACGCTTGGATAGTTCACCGATAAAACCAGAGAAGTGATATAATAAAAATCTTCAGGTTTAATTTTCTGATCCTTTTCAACCAAGTACTTCCAACCTTGTATCAACCACATGATGATTTCAGGTTTAAGAAAAAGTTTCGCTTCATAAAACCCGAGCTGAGTATTTTTCATAATATTCATTAAGCAAAGGTTTTTTTGTTGTATTAAGTTCATATCTGTATTGGGATATCGCTGTTCAAATGCTATAGCTAATCGCTTCCGTAATTGATTATTTTTAGTGGCAGAAAGCAGGAATAAAATCTTTCTCGGATTGATTAAGGTGCTGTATTGAACATAAAAATTACATGCAGTCTCTTCAGAAATACCACGAGTGACCAATTGATTGATTTGATCGATATGCCCACCCTTCGCATAACCCATCATCGCAAAACTTATCATCGTATCATCCACCGAAGTATTTGAAATGTTAATCATTTCGTTAACTTTTTCACTATACCCACCCCAAGCATAACCATGAACGGCACTCTGTTTGCTCGCCCCTCTACTAAGCAGGTTATTTACTTCACTAAAATTGCCGCCCATTGCATAGTGGGTAATCACGTAATTGATATGATCTTGAAAATTGGCTTTATCAGCATTAATAAGGTTGTTTACTTCCTTGACCAAACCCATTACGGCATAGCCCGTAAGAGCTGGGTTTAAAAAAATTTCTTTGCTATTTTTGCTATTATGCATAGCCGCCACCATCTCGGTATGACCGCCCATTGCATAGCCCAGGATAGCGGCGGCTACCAATTTTGATAAATTACCGTCAGGTCTATTGGGTTTATTTTGAAACTCCTTAACAAGAATCTTGACGCGTACATAATTACCATGAAACGCTGCTCCTTCGATCAGTAAGCTTGTATAGACTTCCTCATTTTTTAAACACTGGGAATGAAGTAAGGAGGTGATTTTCTTTTCACAGTCAAGCGGACTAAATGCATACCCAGTTAACGCTAACAAGGGATCTGCCCCGGCGGCAAGCAGCCCGTTAACCTGCTCTTCATTACCACCAAGCGCATAACCCATTACCGCCAGATCCAGGCTTCCACCAAAGTTATTTATTAAGAAATTTACTGCCCCGACATTGCCTTGCTTTGCAAGCAGCATAATAGGTCTATAAAAACCTCGGCTCAAATTAATAGAAACTTTCTCTGTCAGATGTCGTAATTCTTGCGTATTCCCTTGTATTGCCAATTGACAAACTTTATCAAAAAACCAGTTTCCGTTAACTTGTTTTTTTAACAGCATAGTGGCAGCTTTTGCTTCATGAAAGCTACAGTGTCGGTTTTTTATAATGGTTTCCAAATCCTGAGCCTCTGCCAACAGGCTATTTAATTTTTCAGAAGACCATTGATATTTTTTTTGAAAAAAATCTAACAAATTGATACGTAATTGCTCATCATCAGTTGTTGAGAGTAAGAACAAAATTTCTTTTTTCGTTATCAAAGAGCCGAATTTAATATATTCTTCATAAGCAATAATTCTGCCGTTATCCATCTGCAAAACAAGTTCATTGACTTGAGTGATATGATTACCTTTGACATAACCCCGTATCGCACACGCCTTACTCGCTCCCTCTTCAAAAAGCTGAATCACTTCTCGAATATAACCGCCCTCAGCATATCCCTCAACGGCGATATTTTTATCGACTCCTTCTTCAAGTAATTTTTTAACTTGCATATGATTCCCTGTCATCGCAAAGTATCTCAGCGCTTCATCCTTACTGCCTCTGCAATAGTAAATAAGCGTATTAGTTAGAGTAACATTCCCTGCTATTATCGAACCTCTAACCGCATAATCAATAGACGCTCCTAATTGAATAAGTTCGCCTGCTTCTTGAATACGACCACTAAGGACATAACCAAGAACCGCTTCATTACGTATTTCCTTAAAAAAGTGAGATGATTCAGCAATAATTTTCTCCACCATTGCTTTATTACCGGAGTGCGCATAACCCTTAGCTCTTAGACCTTTAATTTCTTTAAACAACTCTCGTTTGATAATTTGTTTTTTAGATGCGTCATCTAAATCAGTGGAATTGACAAAGCCATTAGGAATATCAAAATTTATTTTTAACGGTAATAAACTTTCACCATGAGATGAACCGATTGCCAGATAACCAAATAAGGCTTTTTTTTGGCTTGCGCCCATAGCAAGCAGCTCATCTACCTTATCCTTATTATCAGCAAGAGCATAACCAAACACGGCATGATCTAGGCTTGCATCAAATTTATTAATTAAAAAATCTACTGCCTCCACTTCTCCTTGCTGAGCAAGATACATGACTGGAGTAAATAATCCCTCCATAAAATTAATAGAAATTATTTTATTGACATAGTCCTTTAGGACTGCAATATTTTTTTGTTTCGCGAGGTCACAAATTACTAGTAGTAAGGGGGGTTGTTGCTCAAACATAAGTATTTTCTTCTCTGCAATTAAAATGGTCAAACATGGGTGATTTTTATTTTTTGGAATAATGAACACGGCCTCTTTTGGATTCTTCCTGTCCGGTTGACATCGAATGATGTCCGAGACTTGCCTTACGTTTTAGGCCTCGTTGCGCTGAAAAAGAGCTTTCTTTTTGACTAAAGAAATAAGATTTTACTGTCGGGGCAGCACTTTGAATAAATTCTTGGGGAAGGGCGAGAATAAAAGAAGTGATGTAATAAAAATCTTCAGGTTTAATTAGCGGATTCTTTTTAACCAAATGTGTCCAACCCTGTATCAACCACGTGATAATTTCAGGTTTTAAAAAGCGTCTTGCCTCATAAAAACCCAGCTGACAATTTTTCATTATCGTTTCTAAACAATTGGATTGTTGTTTTAATAATGAAATATCTGAATTGGGATGTTTACTTGCAAATGAATTAATCAGATGTACTCGTAAATTCAAATGTGTCGTAGCAGTATATAAAAATAAAATATTTCTCGGGTTTATCAAACAGCTATATTTAGCATACATATTACAAGCTAATATTACTTGGTTATTCTGAATGGCCAGTTGATTGATTTGAGCGATATGATGTCCCTGCGCATAACCAATTATGGCATGCTCATAATTTTTTTTCGTCTTGAGAAGTCCATTAACTTTTTCAATATATCCACCACACGCATAACCCTGGACGGCACGATTGACATCGCCCCCCTTTTCTATAAGTAACTCAACTTGCTCAAAATTTCCACTCATTGCATAATACTCAAGCGCGGAGTTGATATTATTTTGACTAATCAACAGCTTGTCGACCTCCACTACATTGCCAGCTTCAACATAGCTCTTGATCACTGATAATAGAAATGCTCCAGTACTATTTCGCTCGGCAACTTTATCAGTGTTACCTGCCATCGCATAGCCGATGACAGCTGCCGCTAAGCTCTCTTGATGACAGGAAAGTGGGTTTGATTGCTCCCGTAAAGATCCGTCAATAAGACAACCAACACGATCATGCTCACCACGGAATGCCGCTGCCTTGATAAGAATATTTCGCCAGCTCCCCTCATCTTTTAATAACTGAGTGGAATTTTTAATTGCTGGTAAAATTTTTGCATAATAATTGTGCCATCCGCCAAATGCATAACCCTTTAACGCTGCTAGTGGACTTCCTCCAGCAGCCAGTAACTCGTTAACCTTATCTTCATTGCCACCCAGCGCATAACCTGCTATCGCGGCATCCACACTTGCGCCAAATTTATTTATTAAGAAATCTACCGCTTCACTCTCTTGCTGTTTCGCAAGCCACATAACGGGACTATAAAAACCATCAAAAAAATCTATGCAAAATTTTATATTAATCACTGCCTGTAATTTTTCTGTATTTTTTTCCATTGCCCATTTACAAACATTTTTAAAATTTCTTTTTAAAGTATTTTTTTTGTGTAGCCTTTTCCATAAAATTGTTGCATCGTTGAAGTTGCAATATTCCTCTCTCATAATGCCATTCAATTGACTAGCGCAGATCCAGTAAAAATCACATTTTTCTTTTGAAGGTCTATATTTACTTTGATAAATTTTTAATACCAGGACGCGTAATTTTTCATCGTCAATTGAGGCAAGCAAGGATATAATTCTAGATTTTATTATCGATCCAAACGATAGATATTGCCTATAAGCAGACTCTACACCCACTTGCACGACCAACTCGTTGGCTTGAGCCAAATGATTCCCCTTTATATAACCTCGTATAGCGTGATTTTTATTTGCTCCCTTGACAAGAAGCTGATTCACTTCCTTAATATACCCTCCCTCTGCATAGCCTTCGACAACGATATTTTGATTGGCTCCTTCACTCAGTAATTTTTCAACTTGTACTCGTTTACCCGTCATTGCATAGCACCTGGCCGCTTCATTTTTATCGCCTTTACCAAAATAAATAAGGGCACTAACCTGTTCTACATGACCTGCTTGTGCATGACCTCTAAGGGCGTATAGATTGCTAGCCCCAAGGTCAATCAGCTCTCCCGCTTCCTTCATATGATTATTCAAAGCATAGCCAAAGACCGCATCATTACGTATCGTTGTAGCATATTCTGGAAAACAGTCGGATACTTCCGAAATAATTTTTTCCACATTTTCTTTATCACCGCGATAGGCACAGCCCTTGACTTTTATGCTCATCATCTCTTTAGTGAGTTCATCATCAAGAAATGCTTTTCTAGATGCTTCATCTAAATTAGTCTGAGACAAGATTTTATTGGGAATATCAAAATAAAGTTCAAGCTTTGGAAAACTTTCAACATGGGATGAACCTATTAATGCATAACCATATAATGCAAATTTTTTATCCGCTCCCTCTGCAATCAGCTCATCTACTTTTTCTTTATTATTAGCCAGCGCATAGCCAAATACTGCATGATCTATGCTTGCACTAAATTGAGTAATCAAGAAATCTACTGCCTCATGTTCTTCTTGCACAGCAAGAAACATCACCGGGGAAAATAAACCCTCCATAAAATTAATAGAAATTTCTTTATTAATATAATCCTTTAGAGCGATAACATTTTTTTGTTTCGCGAATTCACAAATTAATTGTAAGCTGGGTTGTTGCTCAAGCATTGGTTCTCTTCTCTATTTATTTATCTAATTAGTGAAATATGCTCAATAATAAATAAATTTTCTTTAATAAAATCTTAATAATTTCTTGATATGTTGTCTCGATAACTTGCAATATTAATCAGCGATAGTCAACAATGAAAATTAAAAATGCAAGAAAATTCAGAATATCCAACTGGAAAGAACTGAGAAGACAAATACGGCCATTTTTTCATATCTACTGGAAATTTCGCGATTTGAAAGTTAACATTTCGCACGTCAATAGTTAATCAAATTATATAGAGGGGTATAGATCATGATATTTGAAAATTACATAGAGCGCTCCGAATCAAAAAATCGCAATCACAAAATCTACTCACTCATTTTCGGGTATCTTTTGAAAATTGCAAAAAATGAAAATAGTGAAGGGGAAATTAATATCCCAACATTTTTTACCAAGAATAGCGGCTCTATCAAAAGGCTTTTCGCTCTAGGTTTAGATCCAATTGATCATCTTTTTATGTGCAATGAATTCGACGCAGCACAGAATTTAATAAGTATAGTTAAACGCGATTGTTCACCTCTTTTACAACCTTTTTTTGAAAAAAGTTATGCGAAAAACTTTCTGCTCAAGCTAAGCGAGAATGATGCTTTTTTTAACTGCGTTAATTCCGATACTGTTCCAAGACTAAACTATTCCGAGCTCGCCATAGCATTGAAAACAAATACAAAAATAAAAAAATTATGTTTTCTTTCTAGATATGTATGTGACCATGACTGCTTTAAGCTAATCGAAATAATTGAGTCTTGCCACTCAGCAACAGAGTTAATACTAAGCCAAGAGATTTTGAATAAAATAGCGGATAGCCACCCTCATAGAACTAAATTTCTCGGCGCATTAGATCGAAATACTTCCTTATTATCACTAACAGTTACTTCACCCCTTAACATTTTGAAAAATGGCTTGAATACTCTTATGCAAAATTATATAGAGCGAAATCGCCTTTTAATCGCGCTACGCTGTCAATTTGACGCTTTGAAAACAATGTATGTCACGCTTTGTCTTGGATCTGAACAGTTTGATTCTATGATGAACTTATTATGCGAAGATTTAATTCAATATATGACTCGCCTCATGATTTCCCGTACACATCCTGATCTGGCATTTTGGAAGTCTTGCACCCCAAATAGCTATCGATTCTTTATTGCCCACAAAATTTTAATTAACTATGCTACACCCATATCGGAAATTGAATTTAATACTAAAGCTGTCACCCTCTCATTTACATGTACAAGCTTAGCTAGCCAATCTTTTATCGCTCTTTTGGAAAGGGTTGACGCGATCACTACTGAATTAGAGATCGAACCGAATATATATAGCATGCCTAGCGTGACGATAAGTTCAAGAGAAAATATCTGCCAATTTTTTCAAGCAGCTGGGATAACCACAACTGAAATAGACAGCATTTTAAAACATTATCGCCTAAATGAGCTGGATTGCGCCGGAAATTTTTCATTGCAAAGGATTTAAGATATCACGCGAATTTTTTGCTAGATATTTTTTTAAAATCCTATAGACTATTGCGATGAATTCTAACGAACCACTCACACTTCCAAACAATGCTGAAAAGCTTTTATTGCATTCTTGTTGCGCGCCTTGTTCAGGCGACATTATGGAACGCTTAAAAGCTTCAGGCATTGATTTTACGATTTTTTTCTACAATCCAAACATCCACCCCGAACGAGAATATCTACTTCGGAAAAATGAAAACAAAAAATTTGCAGACGAACTCAACCTCCCCTTTGTCGATGCAGACTATGATAAAGATAATTGGCTTATGCGGGCAAAAGGAATGGAGCACGAACCCGAACGAGGTATTCGATGCAGCATGTGTTTTGATATGCGATTTGATCGTACCGCGCTTTACGCTTATGAAAATGGATTTCAAGTTATCTCTAGCACCCTCGCTATTTCACGCTGGAAAAACATGGAGCAAATCAATGATTGCGGAGAACGCGCTGCAACGCAATATCCAGGCATGACATATTGGACAGTTAATTGGCGGAAAAAAGGAGGCGCAGCGCGGATGATTGAAGTTTCTAAGCGCGAGCATTTTTATCAACAAGAATATTGCGGTTGCATCTATTCTTTGCGCGACACCAATCGTTGGCGCTTAAAACAAGGCCGAAAAACGATTGAAATCGGAATAAAGTTCTATGGTAAACCAGATTCTTCAGAGTCTGCTTAATAATAATGAAATTGTAGTTATTCAGCAGAGGCGCTGGAACTCGCTAAACGTTCCAATGTGCTGAATAGTTAAAGGAAGTTTATGGATCAAACTTGCCGGCTCTGCCAAAATCACTCACTGACTGTTATTTACACATTGGCTAAAATGCCGATTTTCCAAAATAAAGTCTTTGCAGATAAGATTTCTGCATCCCAAGTTCCAACCGCAGATCTCACGCTCGCTCAATGTCAACATTGCGGCTTTGTGTTTAACGCCACATTTAGTCCTGATGAAATGGATTATGATAGCACCTACCAAAATGAACAATCCCATTCTTTAATATTTAAAAATTATCTCAAATCCATCATGACCTTGTTTGAGAAGTCTGGCTTTAAAGGCAAGAAGCTAGTTGAAATTGGTTGTGGCAAAGGTTTTTTTTTAGAACAACTAGCCGCCGCTGGTTTCGATATTATCGGTTATGACCCCGCTTATACTGGCCAAAATCCTTTAATTATCCGCGATTATTATCGTCATCAGACAACACTTGATGCACAGATTATTGTATTACGTCATGTTCTAGAACATATTCAATTCCCGTTTGAATTTTTACAACACCTGGCAAATAGCATCAATCATCCAGCCAAAATCTACATTGAGGTTCCTTGCTTTGAATGGATAATAAATAATTTCGCATTTTGGGATATTTTTCACGAACATTGTAATTACTTTACATTAGATTCCTTGCGCAACCTTTTCGAAGATGCCGAATGGGGACATCTATTTAATGGTCAATATTTGTATATTCTCGCTGACTTACAATCATTCAAAACATCGATTAATCGACAACCCTCAATAAATTGTTTGCAACTGACTGAATTTTTTCAAAAAATGCAATACTATCGCCAATTAATTTCAGAACATGAAGGGCTATACCTCTGGGGCGCAGGCGCAAAAGGCGTCACTTTTGCAAATATCATGGACCCTGAAGCAAAACATATTTCTTACCTCATTGATATCAATCCAGAAAAACAGTCTCGATATATACCTAAGACTGGCCATGAGGTGATTAACCCTAAAAAATTATTTGAACTTGAAAAGAGACCTATTATCATCATGAATAATAATTATTTCGAAGAAATAAAAAATCTTGTGCCCAGTGGGTTTACGTTATTACAATCGTAGTTATATATTCCTAGAAATAAAGCAGTAACTGCTCAGGGGTAAGAGTCTGTTCAACGCATAAAATTCATTAACTAAGGGTTAGACTAAAAGGAAGCAGTTGAAATGCATAAGCAGGATAAAATTTATGTAGCCGGACATCGTGGATTAGTTGGATCAGCGATTCTTCAAGCACTCAAGCGTCAAGGATATGAAAATATAGTCTATCGAACCAAACAAGAGCTTGACCTTAGCAATCAAACGGCTGTCAAAGTATTTTTTGAGCACGAACAACCCGATTATGTATTCTTAGCTGCGGCAAAAGTCGGTGGAATTTATGCTAATGATACACTTAAAGGTGAATTCATTTATCAAAATTTGGCCATACAAACCAATATTATTGAATTAAGTCGCGAATACGGCGTCAAGCGCTTACTCTTCCTTGGTAGCTCTTGCATTTATCCTCGCAACTGCCCACAACCCATCGATGAAGAAGCGCTATTAACAGGAACGCTTGAAAAAACGAATGAACCTTACGCTATTGCCAAGATCGCAGGAATAAAATTATGTGAAGCTTATAATTTTCAATACGGCACCGATTTTGTCGCTATTATGCCTACCAATCTTTATGGACCGGGTGATAATTTTGATTTAGATCATTCTCACGTCTTACCTGCATTAATCAAAAAAATTCATTTAGCGAAAATTAATCAAGCCGCCGAATGCACGATTTGGGGAACCGGTCAGGCCTTGCGAGAATTTTTGTATGTTGATGATATGGCAGAAGCTTGCTTATTCGTGATGAATCAATCTGGATATAAACAAATGCTCAATATCGGCTCGGGCCAAGAGGTTTCTATTCGACAAGTAGCGGAACTGATTTGCGATATTATCGGTTATAAGGGAACGCTTGTTTATGATACTTCTAAACCAGATGGAACACCAAGAAAGCTATTAAATTGCGAAAAGATCAATACGCTGGGCTGGCGTGCAACAACGAGTTTAGAAGAAGGTCTTAAAACCACTTACCATTGGTTCACGAAAAATAATAATTTAATGGAACGGATTAATACCTAATTTAAAATCCACTGAATAGCATGGGGTTGGATGGCTTTTCGCTTGCCTCGTTGAGTAACTGCTGTTGATTTTCTATCAGTGACTCAAGATCGAACCCGAGGCTTTCCGGGTTACTCTGTGAAAGAAATTCATCCTCAAGGACTTTCCAATATTCCGGGTGCTCTACTGCTAATTTCTGCAACATCTCGCTGGTAATACGAAGATTATTAGCTAAGCCCAGAAATGCATTTTGCATGTTACGATTATTATCATCAATTTCATGCAAGGTATTCATATAATTTTCTCGAATTTTTAAAAGCTCTCTCTCAGTGTTTTTTCTAAGCTCATTAATTATATTAATTAATATTTTATCCCCTGAAACTGTTCGCAATTTTTCTTCTAGCAATCTTTGATCATCATCTACTCTTAAATTATCAACATATTGTTTTTTTAAGCTTTGAACAGTTTGCTTATTTTGTACTGTTTCTAATTTTTCTATTCTTTTGCGAAGGTCTTGAATAATACGACAAGTTGAAAGATGCATTTCTTGATGCCTGAAATTGTCTAATATTTTTTTTAGGCTATTTTTAAAATCATCATATTTTGATGGAAAAAAATTATTCGTTGAATTTTTTAAAGTAAAGTGGCAATCGACAAATAGCTCACTATCGTTTTGCGTATAATAAGCTTCCGTAAGCGCAGCGCGTAAAATGCTTAGCTGAACTTTTCTCTCTGCCCATAAATTACCATTCCACCAGGGACGTTCATCTTCTACTATTTTTTCTGCTTCTATAACCAAATTATTGATGGATCTATAAAAAGCGCTCGTTTTTCTTCCTTGCAGATCAGCAATATATAATATTCGACTTTGTTTTTTTTCTTCATAAGCAATTAACTCTCGCATTTCTTTGTTCATTGGCTCCATCCTTTTGAATCAATATTTTATTTTCCGAGTCTTGCTTTGTCATCATTTTGAGTATTTTTTCTTGTAATAATTGCGTTAGAAAATTAAAGAATGCGCGTTTGATAATAGTAAAATATTGCGGTGATTCTGTTGTATTTTCTTGATTAATTAAATAATGAGTTAATTGCAAAGAAGTTTGTATGAGACTAGCATTAGCCATAATATTAAAAAATTTTGCGCTTCTTATTTTTCTTTCTTGAGAAAAAGTGGGAAATTTATTTTTAGGAGTGGCATTAGAACTGGAAGAAAAACAGGATAATTTTTCTATATTCGAAAAAAAATGATTAGCTTTTGGCGATAAATGATTATTTTTATGATGCTGAATCAGCACCTCTACCCCTAGAATTTGAGATTGATTTTGTATTTTTTGTTCTTGATTATAATTTGATAAGTGCTGCAAAAGTTCTGTATATGCGCTATCAGTAGCAGGATAATTTTTTTCTAGCGCTGCAACAGTAAAGTCTACACTTGTCGAATGGGTTGCTTCATAATCTTTAACTACCGCACGTTCCTGTTCGCTCAAATTTTTTTGATAACATTCCCAATAATTTTTAAAATTATAACGCAATAATCCATCAGGACTTAAGGTTTCCTTTGCATAGCGATTTCTCAGCTTAGCTGACAGCAATTCATCTGTTGTAATCTCTCGAGAAATAGCATTGATCCGTTCATTCATTTTTTGTTTTTGAACGCTTGAGGTAACACCGAATATCCATTCTAAAAATCTATTCCAGGCAGCGTTCAGCAAGGAAACGATTTTTAATTGTGAAAACCATTCATAGACCAGCACAATAAATCCTTATATTGCTTGGATACAAGTCGCATAGTCTATCTTTTTTTAAATAAAACTGCTACTGGCTAAAATAAATTATGGCATATCGCAAACGCGGCTTCTAGTTGTCCCGCAGCTTGTCCGCGGGACAACATAAGTACTAATTTATTTTTATTTCCGTAGATTTAGATTTTGTTTTTTCTGATTTCGGCAAATAAATATTAAGGATGCCATCTTTATAACAAGCCTTTAATTGAGATTCATCTATATTATCTGGGATACTAAAACTGCGCGTAAATGATCCATAAAGCCGCTCTATTCGATGAAATTTCTTATGCTTTTCTTCTTTTTCAAGCTTGCGCT
Organism: uncultured Gammaproteobacteria bacterium; assembly: GCA_963705725.1. GTDB lineage: Bacteria > Pseudomonadota > Gammaproteobacteria > UBA6002 > UBA6002 > UBA6002. Next base: position 29,838 of record CAVPKM010000001.1, on the reverse strand, counting down.
CACCTTTAATATGTAACATCCCATCTGACAATGAGAGCTTAATATCTTCTTTGTTGACTTCAGGCAACTCCACCTTAAGCTGATATTCATTTTTATTTTCGACAATGTCTACCGCTGGCGTCCAATCAGGAGTGGATAATTCTTGAGAGTCCTTGGTCGAATGAGAATGATTTGTATGCGAAAAAATGCGATTAAGTCGATCGGATACATCTTCTAATTCACGAAATGGATTCCATTGCACAATTTGCATATAACCTCCTTATTGATAACTAACGCTTCCTTTTCAGCTATCAGTATAGTACAGCCTCCATGAATGGATTTTATGTGTGTTGTGGAACCGAGCTTCAAACTTTTGTGTAACGGTCATTTTTAGCTAGCCAACGCTTGATAATTAATTCAACGCTATCTGGAAAAAATTGCAAAATTTTTTTTGTTGCACTTTGAACTAAATCAAGTTGATGTTGATCTCTTAAAAGGTTGGCAATGCGAAATTCCATCAACCCTGTCTGGCGCGTACCGAGCACCTCTCCTGGCCCTCTTAATTCTAAATCTTTTTGCGCAATGACAAATCCATCAGTATGCTCGCGCATAACAGACAATCTTTCTCTCGCTAATTTAGAAAGCGGCGCTTGATAAACCAGGATGCAATGGCTTTGTGTGTTTCCCCTTCCTACTCGACCTCGCAACTGGTGAAGCTGAGCTAACCCTAATCTTTCTGCATTTTCAATTATCATCAGGGAAGCATTAGGTACATCCACCCCCACTTCAATCACAGTCGTTGCAACAAGAATGGTGATCTGTTTTTCTTTAAAGCGACACATTATCGCCTCTTTTTCTTTTGAATTCATTCGACCGTGTACTAATCCAATTTCAAATTCTGGAAGGGCACAACATAATTCTCGATATAATTCTTCTGCTGCCTGGCACTGGAGTACTTCGGATTCTTCAATTAAAGTGCAAACCCAGTAGGCTTGCGCATTCTTGCATTTTTCACGCACTCTCTCGATTAACTCCAATCTTTTCGTATTCGCAAGCGAAAGAGTGACAATTGGCATTCGACCCGGCGGTAATTCATTGATGATAGAAAAATCTAAATCGGCATAAGCTGTCATTGCCAAGGTACGAGGAATAGGCGTTGCTGACATGATTAATTGATGAGGATGAAAAGCACTGACCATTCCCTTGCTTAATAAATCTAAACGTTGATTGACGCCGAAACGATGTTGTTCATCAACAATAATCAACCCAAGTTTTGAAAAAACTACTGACTTCTGAAACAAAGCATGGGTTCCAATTACAATTTGCGATTCACCTTTTGCAATGCTTTCAGTAAAATTCGTTCGCACTCGACCCGCCACACCCCCAGTCAAATAGGTGATGGTGATCCCAAATTTTTCAAACCAATTACAAAAATTCTGATAATGCTGTTCTGCTAAAAGCTCTGTAGGGGCCATAATGGCTACTTGGTAGCCCGATGTGACGACTAGCAAGGCTGCAATTGCTGCAACAATGGTTTTACCTGAACCCACATCGCCCTGTAACAATCTCAACATTGGAGAAGTATTCATATCAAGACTAATCTCGGCAATGGCTTTTTCTTGAGCCTGGGTTAATGAAAAAGGCAGTTGGTTGATAAATTTTTCGACCCATTCAGTCTTCACCATGATAGAAGGCGCAACAGGCTTTGTTTGATATTTCAGCCTAACAAAACTTAGCTGATGAGCGAGCAATTCCTCAAAAGCTAATCTTTGCTGCATAGGATGAAGGCCTTGATTCAGCAGGTTTGCATCTGCTGCTTTAGGTGGTTTATGCACATATTGTAGCGCCTTGGTTAAAGCAGGAAGGTTGCATTCCGCTAATAAGCAGGCTGGCAAATAGTCAGTTAGCTCATGAGTTTCCAATAAGTCTAAGGCTTGCTCGATCAATTTTCTGAATAAAAATTGACTAATTCCTGCAGTAATTCTATAAATTGCAGTTAAATTTTCTCGGCTCGATAGCATGTTCTCTTTTAACAAGGCGTACTCAGGGTGAATCATCTCATAACTACTCCCTCCCCACTTTACTTCTCCAAAACAATAAAGACGCTGACCTAATTTACTCAGCACTTGAAATTGTTGTGCCTTAAAATTAAAAAAGCGCAACTGCAAAAAGCCGGTATCGTCCTGAATTTTTACCAAAAGGCTTTTTCGATGACCTTCTTTAATCGCGGTGTGTACGATATCACCCTCTATTTGAGCATGGCTTCCCGGCTTGAGATGGCCAATTGCCTTGCAGCAGGTTCTATCTTCATAACGCTCTGGGAGATGAAAAAGTAAATCTTGTAGCGTGGTAATACCAAGACGTTTTAAATGGTGAGCGATTCGTGGACCTACCCCTTTGAGTGTTGCAGAGGCTAGATTTTCTAAAGAGAACAAACATGAGTCAGTCATTAATTACCATAATTGCATCGATTTCAACTTGAGCATTTCTTGGCAATGCGCTCACTCCAATCGCAGCTCTTGCTGGATAAGGTTCGTCAAAATAACGCGACATAACATCGTTGATGACCGAAAAATTATTGAGATCTAATAAATAAACAGTGAGTTTAACCACATCCTTTAATTTTCCACCTGCTGCATCTGTAATTTTCTCTAGGTTTTTAAAGACTTGATTAATTTGTTCTTCAAATTGATCTGAGATCAGCTCCATGGTGTCCGCAACTAAGGGTATTTGACCTGATATATAAACTGTGTTACCCGCTTTTACTGCTTGTGAGTAGGTTCCAATCGCCTTGGGAGCGAAAGCTGTTCTAATGACTTGTTTCACTTTTTTCTCCTGATTTAAATAATGCTAAAGAAGAGATGATGACTTACCTCTTCGTATATGAATGACTTGTCTCAATTTTCTTAATAAACGAATCACCCTCGCTAAATGCACACGGTTTCGTACCATAAGCTTAAATGTCACCAGATAATGATGACCATCTCTTTCATTAATGTGAATATCATCAATATTTGCTTCAGCATCTGCAATGGACATAGCCATTGCCGCAAGGGAACCCTTTTCATTTAAGACCTCAACTTCAATCATGACTGGGAAATCACTTTTGATTTCTGAGGACCATCTGACTAACATGCACCGATCTGGTTCATTACATATTTTAGCAATACGATTGCATTGACCAGTATGAACAATCACTCCTTGACCTGCTTGAAATAAACCGACGATAGGATCTCCTGGTATAGGATAGCAGCAGTTTAGCAAAGTGCATGACCATCCCTTCTGTTCCCTTAATGAACAAAGGCTTGGCAGGCTGCACTTCATTTAATGATTCTGATGGATGATTATTCACTTCTGCCAAACGATACGCAACGAGCTGGGGAACGCGATTACCTAATCCTAAATCCTCAAATAAATCATCAACTGACTCAAGTGCAGTTTCGCCCAAAAAGGCAAGAAAGGTTTCCTGTGGGATTTTTTTGAATGGAAAGGGACATTCCTGCTAATGCCTTGTTCAAAAGCTGTTTTCCAAGTGCAATGGATTCTACCCGTTGTTGGATTTTAAGAAATGACGAATACTACTTCTTGCCTTGCCGGTTATGACAAAATCCAGCCAAGCGGGATTGGGCCTTGCCGCTTTAGAAGTGATAATTTCGACTGTTTGCCCATTTAATAATAATGTGGACAAAGGCGCTAGCTGTCGATCTATTTTCGTCGCCACACAAGTATTACCGATATCGGTGTGAACAGCATAAGCATAATCCACTGGTGTCGAGCCATTTGGTAATTCCATGATTTCACCTTGCGGTGTAAAGACATAAACTTCTTCGGGGAATAGATCGACTTTCACATTTTCAATAAACTCAAGCGAACTTCCCGTGCTCTGTTGCATTTCTAGTAAATTTTTCACCCATTTTTGTGCACGTGCTTGTGTGTTAGGGGCGGATTTTTCTCCAATTTTATAAAGCCAATGCGCCGCTATCCCAAAGTTAGCCATTTCATCCATTTCTGTAGTACGAATCTGTATCTCAATCGGTACCCCATAGGGTCCAAACAAGGTAGTATGTAGCGATTGATAGCAATTCGCCTTCGGAATAGCGATATAATCTTTAAAACGCTCAGTAAGTGGTTTATAAAGACCGTGAATTATTCCCACACTCGATAACAATTATCGATACATCGACAATGATTCGAAAAGCATAGACATCCATTATTTCATTAAAAGAAAGATGTTTATTGCGCATTTTTTTGTAAATACTATAAAGATGTTTTTCCCGGCCTATGACCTCGCAATGCAACAATTGATGTGTCGCAATTTCATTTTTTATCGACTCGAAGAGAATACTCAAAATTTCTTTACGGTTACCTCGTGCACGCTGCACTGCTTCACGCAAAACCGCATACCGCTTGGGGTAAAGTGCTTCAAAGCCAAGCTCTTCTAACTCAACATAAAAACTATGCATACCGAGTCGATTGGCAACAGGCGCAAAAATTTCCAATGTTTCTAGTGCAATTCGCCTTCTTTTAACCGGTTTCAAAGGCTCTAATGTACGCATGTTGTGCAGCCGATCGGCAAGTTTAACAATGATGACGCGAATATCTTTCGCCATCGCTAACAGCATTTTTCGAAAATTTTCTGCTTGCGCTTCTGCGCGACTTTTAAACTCAATCTTAGTTAGCTTACTCACCCCATCAACTAGCTCTGCCACCTGGTGTCCAAACTCTTCTGCAAGCATTTTTTTATTGATATCGGTATCTTCAATCACATCATGCAGTAAAGCAGCCATAATGCTTTGTTTGTCCATTTGGATATCTGCCAGAATACAAGCAACAGCAACGGGATGAGTGATATAAGGATCACCAGTGAACCGATTTTGGCCTTCATGGGCCATTGCGGCAGTTAGGTAGGCATGATAAATTTCTTCTATCTGTTTTTCAGATAAATAATATAATTTGCGACGTAATTTTTTAAAAAGCCGCACGAGACCTCCGTCGAAAAAAATAATTTTACGGTGGCATTGCTCGATGTGAAAAGGATTTAACTCGTAGAACCCGCTTCTTCTAAAATATTGCGAGTAATCCTTTCTTCAGCAATTTCGCGAAGTGCAATAACCGTAGCTTTATCATTGTTTCTAGGCAGGGTCGGATCTCTACCTTCTTCTATCTGACGAGCACGTTTTGCAGCCGCAAGGACTAATTCAAAGCGATTGGGTATATTTTTTAAGCAATCTTCAACAGTTATACGCGCCATTTTTCCACCGTTTTTTTAATGTAAACTACCATTTTACTAATTTTGCAGCAGATCTTCCAGTAATTCGCTATATCTTTTAACTTGCAAGCTGCACGCCAATCTTCTTGCTCGAATAATCGCTTTGAGATCTGTTAATGCATGATCAAAATCCTGGTTTACCACTAAGTAATCAAATTCAAAACAATGAGAAATCTCTTTGTTGGCTGCCGCAACCCGCTGTTCAATGATATCGAGTGAATCTTGCTGTCTTTTCAGCAGTCTTTGACGCAGTATTTCTTTTGAAGGCGGCAAAATAAAAATTGCCGTACTTTCCGGAAATTGTTTACGTATTTGCGCAGCTCCCTGCCAATCGATTTCTAATATTACATCCACACCTTTCTTGAGCGTTTCTTCAACCCATGTTCTTGATGTGCCATAATAATCGCCAAATACTTCCGCATGTTCAATAAATTCATCGATCGCGATTAAATTGAGGAACTGTTGTTTATGAATAAAGAAATAGTGACCACCTTGTTGCTCGCCGTTGCGAGGAGTCTTGTGGTATGTGAAACAGATACTTGGATATCTTCCATTGATTGAATCAAGGCCTCAACCAAGCTCGTTTTGCCCGACCCAGAAGCAGCAGCGATAATAAATAGCGAACCTCTATAATTTACTGAAAATTTATTCAATATTCTGTACCTGTTCTCGCATTTGTTCGATTAATACCTTCATTTCAACTGCAGCATGGGTGATATCTGAATCTGTCGATTTCGAGGCTAAAGTATTCGCTTCCCGGTTAAGTTCTTGCATCATAAAATCCAAGCGTCGACCCGCCGGTTGAGAATGGCCAAGAGCACGTTTAATTTCGATTATATGTGATAGCGTACGATCAATTTCTTCGGAAACATCCAGACGCTGTCCATAGTAAACCATTTCTTGCTCAAAACGTTGTGGATCCAAATTTATTTTTATTTCTTCCATGCGTTGAATAATTTTTTCACGCTGTTTGTTAACCATTCGGGGCAAAAGCGACTGGATTTTAATGATCTCATTACTCAAAGCAGTGAGTCTAACTTCTATTGCGTTAGCCAACAATTGCCCTTCTCGCTCTCTCCCTGCTTTTAACTCTTCTGTCGCCTTTTCAAAAAGTGCTAACAAGGGTTCTCTCATCTTTTTCAAATCTAGCTGCCCTTCTGTCATGACTCCTTGCCATGCCAATAAATCTACCGCGTTAATCTCAGCGCTGGGCAGTCTTGTCATCACAGCTTGTGAAGATTCAATAAGATAATCCAATAATGCTTGATTGATTGTGAGATTTGCAAAACTCGCATCAGGTTGAAATCGTAAAAAAACTTCTATTTTCCCTCTGTGTACATGTTTGTAAAGAATTTCTCTGATGACCTGTTCTAATTCTCGAAATATCTCAGGCAATCGAAGACTAATCTCAAGATAACGATGATTCACTGACCGCACTTCCCAGATTGCTACTCCCCAACTAATTTTTTCTTGACTTCGCCCAAAACCAGTCATACTAGCTATCATCATCCACACTCCAATTTCTAATTGCCATATCATACTTGAAAATTGTGAATATCGCTCACAAGATTGCCGGACATTGCATCTTTTCAGTATACTCGCATGTTTTATCTTATCGGAGAAGCAAGCATGCGCTCAAATCAAAGAATGGCCAATCAGTTAAGACCCATTCAATTTACTCGTCAATTTACAAAATATGCCGAAGGCTCTGTTCTAGTTGAATTTGGGCATACCAAAATAATTTGCAATGCTAGTGTGACTCCTGGCACACCGCGATTTTTAAAAGATTCCGGGCAAGGCTGGTTAACCGCTGAATACAGTATGCTACCTCGCGCTACCTCACAACGTGTCGATCGTGAATCAGTTAAGGGTAAGCAATCGGGTAGAACAGTTGAAATACAACGACTTATCGGAAGATCTCTACGCGCTGCAATCGATCTTAAAGCACTGGGTGAATTTACGATTATGGTGGACTGCGATGTGATTCAAGCCGATGGCGGCACTCGCACGGCTTCAATTTCCGGAGCATGCGTGGCTTTATATGATGCGATTAGATATATGAAACAAAAAAAATGGATTACTACTTCGCCTTTTAAAAATTTAGTCGCTGCCGTCTCGGTAGGAATTTTTAAAAATGAAAGCCTACTTGATTTGGACTATGTAGAAGATTCAAAAGCTGAAACAGATATGAATATTGTTATGACGGAGCAAGGTGATTTCATCGAGGTACAAGGCACTGCCGAAGGCAAAGCCTTACATGAAACAGAACTTCAAACACTCATGCAACTGGCAAAAACAGGAATTATAGAAATTACCCGTCAGCAGAAAGCAGCATTGGAATTATAGGGAAGCATCAATGGCAGAATATATTAAAAAGGAACACCCCACTCTACTTACCCCTGCTGAAATTAAAGAAGTGATGTCCTATGTGGATTTAACCAGCTTAAATCCTTCAGAGTCTGAAGAAAGCCTGATGAACCTTTGTTTAAAAGCGAATTCTTCTTACGGGAGCGTGGCAACCGTTTGCATCTATCCACATAATGTTGCCTTAGTTGCTCAGCTACTCATGCACTCATCGGTAAAAATTACTTCAGTTGCAAATTTTCCATCTGGACAAGAGAGTCTCTCTGACTCTCTTAAAAATATAGAATTAGCTATCCAATCCGGCGCAGATGAAATCGACATGGTTTTTCCTTATCAATCCTATTTAAATGGACAACAAAGCGCCGCCATTAACTATATTCAAGCAGCCAAAAAAGCTTGTGACCACACCATTTTAAAAGTCATCATAGAAACAAGCGAATTCACTGATCTTGCTAAACTCTATTCACTTTGTTTAAAAATTCTCGATTGCGAGGTGAATTTTATCAAAACTTCGACTGGAAAAAGCAAGCAAGGAGCAACGATTGAAGGAGCGAGTGTCATGTTACTTGCCATTAAGGCTCATAACCAAGAGGTAGGCTTTAAAGCATCAGGAGGAATTCGCAGCTTCGAGCAGGCATGCACCTACATGGATTTAGCAAAAAAAATCCTAGGCGTTGATTGGGTCAATCCCAATCGTTTTAGAATAGGCACAAGTGGGCTGTCCCTAACCTGCGCCTAGCCTACAATTCGTATTCATAATCAATGATTACCGGGGCATGATCTGAAAATTTTTGATCACGATAAATCGACACGGCTCGAACTTTTTCTTTTAAGGAAGGGCTAATGACTTGATAATCTATGCGCCACCCTACATTATTTTCCCAGGATTTACGAAAATTTGACCACCATGTATATTGATCAGGCTCTTGGTTAATTACTCTGAAAGCATCAACCCAACCCACTTCATTAAACAATTTGTCCATCCAGGCTCGCTCTTGTGGCAAAAAACCAGAATTTTTTTGATTAGTGCGCCAATTTTTGAGATCGATTTGTTTATGCGCAATATTCCAGTCGCCACAAATAATAAAATGTTTTTTTTGTTCCTTTATCTTAAGCAGGGATTCTAGGTAGCAATCTAAAAAATTAAATTTTACGCGTTGCCTTTCTTCACCACTTGTTCCAGAAGGCATATAAAGAGAAGCAATGCTCAATTGACCAAAATCAGCTTGTATATAACGTCCTTCTTTATCTGGGCAATCCCAACCTAATCCCTGGCTGATGTTATCTGGTTCTTTCCGAGTAAAAATACCTACCCCGCTGTAACCCTTTTTTTCTGCATCTGAAAAATAGCAAAAATACCCTGGCGGTCGATATAACTCATCTTGAAGATGTAACATTTGTGCCTTTGTTTCTTGAACACAGATTACATCCGCACCTTGCGCCAACACCCAATCAAAAAAACCTTTCTTGGTAGCTGAACGTATGCCATTAAGATTTAATGTAATAACACGCATTTTCATAATTAAAATTGAATTTGTAATGAATTATCTACTGCCAGAATATAATTTTTAAAGTCAGCTTGTATTCGTAGAAGATTTTCTATCGAATCCGCTTCAAACCTTAAAACTAAATTCGGTGTAGTATTTGAAGGTCTAACCAAACCAAACCCATAAGGAAAATCAACTCGTAAACCATCAATTGTGTTGACCGCTCCATTAGGGAATGATGCAATTTGAGTAAGCTTTTCCATAAAAATAAATTTTTTATCATCTGAAATAGGCACATTTATTTCTGGTGTATTGATGCTATTTGGCAATAGGTTAAAATACTGGGTCGCGTCCATCTCTTGATTCGCAATAATTTCAAGCAACCGCGCGCCGCTATACAAGGCATCATCAAACCCATACCAGCGATCTTTAAAAAAGATATGGCCACTCATTTCACCAGCTAATTCAGCGCCGACCTCTTTCATTTTATTTTTAATATAGGAGTGCCCGGTTTTCCACATAAAGGGGATCCCCTGTTTTTCACAAATGACTTGGGGTAAATGTTGAGAACATTTTACATCGAACAAGACTGTTGCCCCTTTTCGCCTCTCTAGAATTTCAGAGGCAAAACACATAAGCTGTCGATCTGGCCAGATTATTTCACCGCTGTTTGTTATGACCCCGAGTCGATCTCCATCCCCATCAAAGGCAAAACCGAGATCCGCCCTTTCCTCTTGAACGGTTCGGATAAGTTCTTGAAGATTTTTTTCTTGACTGGGATCGGGATGATGATTAGGGAATTCTCCATTCACTTCACAAAAAAGCTCAACCACTTCACAACCTAACTGCCTAAAAAGGTCTGGCGCCACTTTCCCGGTAATGCCATTACCTGCATCGACAACAATTTTCAAAGCACGCTTCAATTTGATGTCACTGGCAACTCTAGTCAAGTAAGCTGAGGCAATATCAATAGTAAGCAACGAGCCTGTGCCAATTATAAATTCATTATTTTTGGCTCGCAGATAGAGTTTTTTAATTCCTTCATCAGCAAGCGTTTTTCCATCTAATACAATTTTTAACCCATTATAGTTAGCAGGATTGTGACTGCCAGTCACCATAATCCCTGAAGTGCTGAGTAAAAAATGGGTAGCAAAATAAAGGATGGGGGTAGGAATGCAACCAATATCAATCACGTTGATACCACTATCTAGTAATCCTGCGATAATCGCTTCTGCAAACAATGGGCTAGTTAGTCGACCATCTCTTCCTACCACAATAGTTTTTTGCTCTTTTAAAGTAGCTTCCACGGCAAGGGATTTAGCAATGGTATAGACCACATCTGCGGTGAGGGTTTCATTAACGATACCTCGTATATCATAAGCTCTAAAAATTCCTTCGGGCAGATTGGTGGTGATTTTAAATTGATTCATCATGCTTGTCCTGTACTTCCAAATCCACCAGTTCCGCGATCACTTTCTTGAAAATCTGATACCACATTAAAATTGGCTCGCATAATGGGCAAAATTACCAATTGGGCAATTCTATCCCCTGGATAGATGGTGTAGTCGTCCTCCCCTCGATTCCAGCAAGAAATTAATATTGGCCCTTGATAATCGGAATCGATTAATCCAATCAAGTTTCCTAATACGATGCCATGTTTATGACCCAAGCCTGATCGCGGCAGGATCGTGGCCGCCATGGATTGGTCTTTAATATGAATGGCTATTCCTGTAGGGATTAAGTTCACTCCAGATGGACGAATCTCTAAAGGCTCTGCAATGCAGGCTCGAAGGTCTAAACCTGCTGACCCTAAGGTTGCATATTGGGGTAAGGGAAATTCATTCCCGAGCCTAGAATCTAAAATTTTAAGATCGATTTGAATTGACATTTTAATACTCAAAGTGGTCGAACAAATTTAAAAACCTGATTTTATCATAATGAGTAAGAATAAGAACCCTGTATTGAGAATGAGCATTATTCGATAGAAAATAACAGCTTCCTGCCACGATAAAAGACGAAACGATGAAAATTTCTAATTGGCCTTATTATTTACGTCCACGCTCAAAGTTACTACAACTGGGCCCAAGCACGCTCTCAGACGCCGAACTCATTGCTATTTTTCTACGCACTGGCAGGAAGGGAAAAACTGCCGTTGATTTAGCCATAGAGCTGCTCACTGAATTCAAAACGCTTAATGGCCTCTTAAACACGCCGCAGACAAAAATCACGACCAAAGGATTAGGAGAAGCAAAGTTCAGCATGCTACAAGCTGCGCTTGAGCTTGGTAGAAGATGCTTAAGGGAAACAATTAATGAAAAAAAATATTTTACTCAATCAAAAGAAGCCAAGGAATACCTAATTACCAAGCTTAATCATTATCGACATGAGGTCTTCGCCTGCCTCTTTCTAAACATCCGTCATCAAATTATTGATTACAAAGAACTGTTTCACGGCACAATCCATCATACCCCCATCTACGCACGAGTTATTGCCCAAACCGCCCTAGAGCTCAATGCGGGCGCAATAATCTTTGCTCATAACCATCCATCTGGAGATCCCGCACCTAGTCAAAATGATATTTCCTCAACCCAGGAATTAGCTTCCACTCTCGAAGCTCTCGACATTAAAGTCCTTGATCATATCATCATAGGCGGCAACGACAGTGTCTCCTTAGTAGAAAAAGGATTATTTTATAATAATCTGCGCTGAAAATGGTGAGAAGATGAACAATTGAATCGCGTTTACTCAAAATGAATTCCAATGATTAACTGTATTAGTAATCAGCGATACGACATCACGATTTAATTTCGGTCTTTCTTGATATGGATTATAATGGACTAATTGTAACAAGCACAGCAAATCCATTAATTTTGCTTGTTTTTTCCAAGTCTTTGGCAACTTGTGTCCAGTTGATTCCACTCCTTTAATAAATTTGTCTTCATAATATTTAGGTAATTTATGACTGTAGCGAAGCATCAAACCCATATCCAAAAGATAAGTTCCAGAATATGAAAATTCCCAATCTAGAACAGCAGAAATTTTCCAAGTTCCATTAAAATATTTCACCATGATATTAGCAGGATCATAATCACCATGTGTTAGATTCGCGTTATCTAAATCAGGCAAAAGACTTGCATTTATTTCGACAAGCGTTTGAACAGCATCTAAAAGAGAATCACCCAAACTAGTTTTAATAATATTATCTTGTAACATATTCAATACATAAGGCAGATACTTTTCTTCTTGCGCAAATGGGCGTACAGATAATTTTTTATCAAAAAACCCACCTTTATCAAATTTAATATTTCTAAGCACATCTACATATTGACCTGCTTCAAATACAATTTCGCTGATAGCTTGCTCATTTTTGGATAAAACGATTTCTCTCATCAAGGTTCCATCTATCCATTCAATGATTGAATAGGCGTAAGGATATAATTGACACGAATCATCAAAATAATAATGTTCGGGTACAGGGATAGCATTCGCGACTAAGCGATGTATTGCCACCTCACGTCTTAAAGCAGATTTCTCTCTCGCGTAAATGCGAATGACAAGAGGAGGACGATCATTTTGAAAAGTAAGTTTATAGTTAGTATTTGCACATCCCTCGGAAAGCAGTACAAAATTCTTAATTGGATCATTACAATAAGGCAAAAGTAATTTTTCAATTGTCCTATTATCTAAATCCACATGTGCTTTGAATCGCTCCCAATGAAGCTTAAGAATGGGCTCATCCATTATTCTTGACCGCATATCGCAGTTGGACTAAACCGAATGCCTCCAACCAATCCAACCCGTCATCTTTTTTTGCAATATACCCATCAATGCTGGTGGCAATGTAAACGGAGAGTTGTGGTCTTTGTTTCATATTCATTAGATCATCTCTTTTTGTAACTGCTCACGGGGTAAGAGTCTGTTCAACGTCTCCTTCCTGAGACGAGCCGTTACCTCTTTTTAAAATAATTTCTTGCCATAGGTACCGCAGGTTCAACCGTGATTATACATCCACTGCAGGGAAACCAACCAATACAAATTTGGCATGTGAATCCAGCTATATTTTTCTCATCTAAGTGACACAACCAACTACTTGTCTTCCTATCAGGGATTCTGGCGTGTAGTGTGTTGTTGTTCTTTCGCAGTTGCGAATATGCCAACATCTTTTGATTAATCCCTTTGCCACGCGCATTTGGTTTAACGTATAAATCTTCAAGATAAATACCAGATCGACCTAAAATGGCTGGAATCGCTTCCTACATTATTGAACCCTTAAAAATATCAACCATTGAATTGCTTTTCTCGAAGCGAATTCGAAAAAGAAGTGCGCTTTCAAGTTTATTAAAACTATTAATATTTTTTAAGTTAATTAATTTAACATTAATATAATTTTTATATTTTAACCGAAATAATAGTGAGGAAATGATGGAATTAAAAAATGAAGCAGGTATTTATTCAAGTTGGTGCACTGCTTACAGCGAGATAGTAAGAAATATAACCAATCAAAACGGGAGTGGTAAAGAATTTGTTTCTCTTGTTGCTTTGTTGCAAGATTTTGATAAAAAGCTACATGCTTATGAAAATGATGAAACTAGGGAAGCACTGAAGCAGTTAAATGAGAAAATCACTGCGCTCATTGCACTGTTTTCAGAAAAGCACTTAAATGAATGCATAAGATTACTGCAATCCATTCAAAATAAAATTCTAGGGAACCTCTCACCAGAAGCCGCAATCGCCACTATGCCTTTGCCAGCTGAAATCCTGCTAACTAGTGCTTCATACTTGCCATTGAGAGGTTTAGAAAGCTTATCTAGCAGTTGCCAATTTTTCAATCAACATGAAACAATTTGGAGAAAGATAGCGAAAAAGCGGAGGGAAATTAAACTAGTAGCAGGGGGAGCGAACTGCTCTTTTGTGCTACTTCAAAATGGTCAGCTTTTTGGTTTCGGAGCTAATGGCAGCGGCCAGCTAGGATTAGGCCACATTTATAACCAATCTACCCCACGATTAATTTCTCTGCCATTGGTCGCAAGGCCTTGCCAAATTTCTGCTGGTGCTAGCCATAGTCTTGTTTTATGTGATGACGGATCGGTCTATAGCTTTGGAGAGAATGACTCCGGCCAACTAGGATTAGGCCACAAAAATCATCAATTTACTCCGCAATTAATTCCTATAATTCCTATGCTAAGGGGAGCAAGGCCTTGCCAAGTTTCTGCTGGTTATTATCATAGTTTAATTTTGTGTGATGATGGATCAGTCTATGGCTTTGGATATAATCACTACGGCGAACTGGGATTAGGACACAACACTAACCAATCTACTCCACAATTAATTTCTATACTAGGGGAAGCAAGACCTTGCCAAATTTCTGCTGGTGGTCATTATAGTTTAATTTTGTGTGATGATGGGTCGGTCTATGGCTTTGGATTTAATCCCTCCGGCCAACTGGGATTAGGACATAGGGATGACCAATCTACTCCACAATTAATTCCTATGCCAATGGAAGCAAGACCTTGCCAAATTTCTGCTGGTTCTGATCATAGTTTAATTTTATGTGATGATGGATCGGTCTATGGCTTTGGATTTAATGCCTTCGGCCAACTGGGATTAGGACACAACACTAACCAATCTACTCCACAATTCATTCCTATGCCATTGGTCGCAAGGCCTTGCCAAATTTCTGCAGGTAATAGTCATAGTTTTATTTTGTGTGATGATGGATCGGTCTATGGCTTTGGACATAATACCTCCGGCCAACTAGGATTAGGACATGAGACTAACCAATCTACTCCACAATTCATTCCTATGCCAAGGGGAGCAAGGCCTTGCCAAATTTCTGCTGGTGGTGATCATAGTTTTATTTTGCGTGATAATGGATCAGCCTATGGCTTTGGAGGTAATACGCGCGGCCAACTGGGATTAGACCACAAAAATAACCAATCTACTCCACAATTAATTTCCTTCTTTTCCTCTATTGAGAGTCAGGAGAATAGGGAAGAAAAAAACACTTCTTGTGTAAGGAAGTAGATCACTTGCAAAGTTTTTGGCAATATAGCTCGCCACAGGAAGTCAACAGCCATTCACTTCAATAAAAAACCCTGCCTTTGCAGGGTTTTTTATATGCAGCCTATTTGGGTATGCCGTCAATTCGCTACATGCAAAAATTCTTTAGTAGATATTAAAAAATAGTCTTCATCCTCATCTCTTTATATTTCCTGCATAAAAAAATCACGCTCGAGAATATTTAGCATGATCGTTACTCACAGCACGACGCTATAGAATTCGCCTTATTTTCCGGGCGAATAATCTAGCGCTTGCCCTCAATTAATACTGCTTTTTCTTTTTCTTAGAGATAGCCCCTCACCTGCAAGTGCTTTGCATCCTGTAAGTCCAAGCTGCGAGGGACGACGGCTAGGAGGCGCACAGCAACTTAAGGGAAGGATGGGTGTCTAGTACAAAGAACTTTTAAGTTTATTTGAGAATATTAATATTTATTTAATGTGATTAATGTAACATTAATACAATTTTTATATTTTAACTGAAATAATAGCGAGGAAATGATGGAATTAAAAAATGAAGTAGGCCTTTATTTAAGTTGGTGTACCGTTTACAGAGAGATAGTAGGAAATATAACCAAACAAAACGGGAGTGGTAAAGAATTGGGCTCTCTTGTTGCCTTGTTACAAGATTTTGATAAAAAGCTACATGATTATGAAAATGATGAAACTAGGGAAGCACTGAAGCAGTTAAATGAGAAAATCACTGCGCTCATTGCACTGTTTTCAGAAAAGCACTTAAATGAATGCGTAAGATTACTGCAATCTATTCAAAATAAAATTCTAGGGAACCTCTCACCAGAAGCCGCAATCGCCAATATGCCTTTGCCAGCTGAAATCCTGCTAACTACTGCTTCATACTTGCCATTGAGAGGATTAGAAAGCTTATCTAGCAGTTGCCAATTTTTTAATCAACATGAAACAATTTGGAGGAAGATAGCGGAAAAGAGGAAGGAATTTAAATTAGTAGCAGTGGGAGCGAACTTCTCTCTTGTGCTACTTGCAGATGATCAGCTTTTTGGTTTCGGAGCTAATAACTACGGCCAGCTAGGATTAGGGCATACGGATAATCAATCTACTCCACAATTCATTCCTCTGCCAATGGAAGCAAGGCCTTGCCAAGTCTTTGCTGGTGATCTTCATAGTTTTATTTTGTGTGATGATGGATCAGTCCATGGCTTTGGATATAATCACTACGGCCAACTGGGATTAGGACACAACACTAACCAATCTACTCCACAATTCATTCCTATGCCAACGGGAGCCAGGCCTTGCCAAGTTTCTGCAGGTAATAGGTATAGTTTAGTTTTGTGTGATGATGGGTCGGTCTATGGCTTTGGATTTAATCACTTCGGCCAACTGGGATTAGGACACAACACTAACCAATCTACTCCACAATTAATTTCTATGCCATTGGACGCAAGGCCTTGCCAAATTTCTGCTAGTGGTGATTATAGTTTAATTTTGCGTGATGATGGATCGGTCTATGGCTTTGGATTTAATTACAGCGGCCAACTGGGATTAGGACACAAGAATAACCAATCTACTCCACAATTAATTCCTATGCCAAGGAGAACAAGGCCTTGCCAAGTCTCTGCTGGTGCTCAGCATAGTTTAATTTTGTGTGATGATGGATCAGTCTATAGCTTTGGATATAATAGCTTCGGCCAACTGGGATTAAACCACACGATTGGCCAATCTACTCCGCAATTAATTCCTATACCAGCGGAAGCAAGGCCTTGCCAAATTTCTGCTGGTTTTCATTATAGTTTAATTTTGTGTGATGATGGATCGGTCTATGGCTTTGGATATAATGACTCCGGCCAACTGGGATTAAACCACACGACTGACCAATCTACTCCGCAATTAATACCTATGCCATTGGACGCAAGGCCTTGCCAAATTTTTGCTGGTTTTCATCATAGTTTAATTTTGTGTGATGATGGATCGGTCTATGGCTTTGGAGCTAATAACTCCGGCCAACTGGGATTAGGACACAAGAATAAACAACCCACTCCACGATTAATTTCCTTCTTTTCCTCTATTGAGAGTCAGGAGAATATGGAAGAAAAAAACACTTCTTGTGTAAGGAAGTAGATCACTTGCTAAGTTTTTGGCAATATCGCTCAGCCACAGGAAGTCAACAGCCATTCACTTTCAATTAAACAAACCCTGCTTTTGCGGGGTTTTTTGTATGCAGCCTATTTGGGCACCGTCAATTCGCTACATACAAAAATTCTTTTAGTAGCGATTAAAAAATAGTCGTCGCCAGCCTCATTTCTTTATATTTCCTGCATAAAAATATCACGTTCGAAAACTTTCATTCAGCCTGCTCGTTACCCGCAGCACGGCGCATAGAATTCGCCTTATTTTCCGGCGAGTAATCTAACGCCTCAATTAATACTACTTTTTCTTATTCTTAGAGATAGCCCCTCGCCTGCAAGTGCTTTGCATCCTGTAAGTCCAAGCTGCGAGGGACGACGGCTAGGAGGCGCACAGCAACTTAAGGGAAGGATGGTGTCTAGTACAAAGAACTTTTAAGTTTATTTGAGAATATTAATATTTTTTTAATGTGATTAATGTAACTTTATATTTTAACTGAATAACAGCGAGGAAATGATGGAATTAAAAAATGAAGTAGGTCTTTATTTGAGTTGGTGTACCGTTTACAGAGAGATAGTAGGAAATATAACCAATCAAAACGGGAGTGGCAAAGAATTGGGCTCTCTTGTTGCTTTGTTGCAAGATTTTGATAAAAAGCTACATGCTTATGAAAATGATGAAACTAGGGAAGCACTGAAGCAGTTAAATGAGAAAATCACTGCGCTCATTGCTCTGTTTTCAGAAAAGCACTTAAATGAATGCGTAAGATTACTGCAATCTATTGAAGATGAAATTCTATGGCACCTCTCGCCCAAAAGCGCAATCGCTAATATGCCTTTGCCAGCTGAAATCCTGCTACACACTGCTTCGTACTTGCCATTGAGAGGATTGGAAAGCTTATCTAGCAGTTGCCAATTTTTCAATCAACATGAAACAATTTGGAGAACAATAGCGAAAAAGAAGGCTGGAATTAAACTAGTAGCAGGGAGGGACTTCTCTTTTGTGCTACTTCCAAATGATCAGCTTTTTGCTTTCGGAGATAATAGCAAAGGCCAGCTAGGATTAGGGCATACGGATAATCAATCTACTCCACAATTCATTCCTCTGCCAATGGAAGCAAGGCCTTGCCAAATTTCTGCTGGTTCTGCTCATAGTTTAATTTTGTGTGATGATGGATCAGTCTATGGCTTTGGGGCTAATGGCTCCGGCCAACTGGGATTAGGACACAAGAATAACCAATCTACTCCACAATTAATTCCTATGCCAAGGAGAACAAGGCCTTGCCAAATTTCTGCTGGTGGTGATTATAGTTTAATTTTGTGTGATGATGGATCGGTCTATGGCTTTGGAGATAATGCCCAAGGCCAACTGGGATTACGACACAACACTAACCAATCTACTCCGCAATTAATTCCTATGCCAAGGGAAGCAAGGCCTTGCCAAATTTCTGCTAGTGCTCAGCATAGTTTAATTTTGTGTGATGATGGATCGGCATATGGCTTTGGATATAATGCCTTCGGCCAACTGGGATTAAGACGTAACACTAACCAATCTACTCCGCAATTAATACCTATGCCATTGGACGCAAGGCCTTGCCAAGTTTCCGCTGGTTATTTTCATAGTTTAATTTTGTGTGATGATGGATCGGTCTATGGCTTTGGAGATAATGCCTCCGGCCAACTGGGATTAAACCACACGACTGAACAATCTACTCCACAATTCATTCCTATGCCATTGGACGCAAGGCCTTGCCAAATTTTTGCTGGTGCTAGTCATAGTTTTATTTTGTGTAATAATGGATCGGCCTATGGCTTTGGAGCTAATGCCAAAGGCCAACTGGGATTAGGACACGAGAATAACCAACCCACTCCACAATTAATTTCCTTCTTTTCCTCTATAGAAAGTCAGGAGAATATGGAAGAAAAAAACACTTCTTGTGTAAGGAAGTAGATCACTTGCAAAGTTTTGGCAATATAGCTCGCCACAGGAAGTCAACAGCCATTCACTTCAATAAAAAACCCTGCCTTTGCAGGGTTTTTTGTATGCAGCCTATTTGGGCATGTCGTCAATTCGCTATGCAAAAATTCTTTTAGTAGATATTAAAAAATAATCGTCAGTCTCATCTCTTTATATTTCCTGCATAAAAATATCACGTTCGTGATTTTCCGCGCGAGTAACCTAGCGCTTGCCCTCAATTAATACTACTTTTTCTTATTCTTAGAGATAGCCCCTCGCCTGCAAGTGCTTTGCATCCTGTAAGTCCAAGCTGCGAGGGACGACGGCTAGGAGGCGCACAGCAACTTAAGGGAAGGATGGTGTCTAGTACAAAGAACTTTTAAGTTTATTGGAGAATATTAATATTTTTTTAATGTGATTAATGTAACTTTATATTTTAACTGAAATAACAGCGAGGAAATGATGGAATTAAAAAATGAAGTAGGTCTTTATTTAAGTTGGTGCGCTGTTTACAGAGAGATAGTAGGAAATATAACCAATCAAAACGGGAGTGGCAAAGAATTGGGCTCGCTTGTTGCTTTGTTGCAAGATTTTGATAAAAAGCTACATGCTTATGAAAATGATGAAAGCAGGGAAGCACTGAAGCAGTTAAATGAGAAAATCACTACGCTCATTGCTCTGTTTTCAGAAAAGCACTTAAATGAATGTGTGAGATTACTGCAATCTATTGAAGATGAAATTCTATGGAACCTCTCACCCAAAAGCGCAATCGCTAATATGCCTTTGCCAGCTGAAATCCTGCTACACACTGCTTCGTACTTGCCATTGAGAGGATTGGAAAGCTTATCTAGCAGTTGCCAATTTTTCAATCAACATGAAACAATTTGGAGAAAAATAGCGAAAAAGAAGGCTGGAATTAAACTAGTAGCAGGGGAGGACTTCTCTTTTGTGCTACTTCCAAATGATCAGCTTTTTGGTTTCGGAGCTAATTACTTCGGCCAGCTAGGATTAGGGCACACGGCTAACCAATCTACCCCACAATTCATTCCTATGCCATTGGGAGCAAGGCCTTGCCAAATTTCTGCTGGTACTAGCCATAGTCTTGTTTTATGTGATGATGGATCAGTCTATGGCTTTGGGGCTAATTTCATCGGCCAACTGGGATTAGGACACAACACTAACCAATCTACTCCACAATTAATTTCTATGCCATTGGACGCAAAGCCTTGCCAAGTTGATGCTGGTTTTGCTCATAGTTTAATTTTATGTGAGGATGGATCCGTCTATGGCTTTGGATATAATCACTCCGGCGAACTGGGATTAGGACACAACACTAACCAATCTACTCCACAATTAATTTCTATGCCATTGGACGCAAGGCCTTGCCAAGTTTCTGCTGGTTATTCTCATAGTTTAATTTTGTGTGAGGATGGATCGGTCTATGGCTTTGGAAATAATGCCCACGGCCAACTGGGATTACGACACAACACTAACCAATCTACTCCGCAATTAATTCCTATGCCATTGCTCGCAAGGCCTTGCCAAATTTCTGCAGGTCATAGTCATAGTTTAATTTTATGTGATGATGGATCGGTCTATGGCTTTGGATTTAATGCCCGCGGCCAACTGGGATTAAGACGTAACAGTAGCCAATCTACTCCGCAATTAATTCCTATGCCAAGGGGAGCAAGGCCTTGCCAAATTTCTGCTGGTTCTCATAGTTTAATTTTGTGTGGTGATGGGTCGGTCTATGGCTTTGGAACTAATGAACTTGGTCAACTGGGATTAGGCCACAACACTGACCAATTTACTCCACAATTCATTCCTATGCCACTGGACGCAAGGCCTTGCCAAATTTTTGCTGGTGCTAGTCATAGTTTTATTTTGTGTAATAATGGATCGGCCTATGGCTTTGGAGCTAATGCCAAAGGCCAACTGGGATTAGGACACGAGAATAACCACCCCACTCCACAATTAATTTCCTTCTTTTCCTCTATAGAAAGTCAGGAGAATATGGAAGAAAAAAACACTTCTTGCGTGAGGAAATAGATCACCTGCTAAGTTTTTGGCAATATCGCTCAGCCACAGAAAGTAAACAGCCATTCACTTCAATTAAAAAAACCCTGCTTTTGCGGGGTTTTTTGTATGCAGTCCATTAGGGCATGCCGTCAATTCGCTACATGCAAAAATTCTTTTAGTAGCGATTAAAAAATAGTCTTCAGCCTCATTTCTTTATATTTCCTGCATAAAAATATCACGTTCGAAAGTATTCAACCTGGTCGTTACCCGCAGCACGGCGCATAGAATTCGCCTTATTTTCCGGCGAGTAATCTAGCGCTTGCCCTCAATTAATACTACTTTTTCTTTTTCTTAGAGATAGCCCCTCGCCTGCAAGTGCTTTGCATCCTGTAAGTCCAAGCTGCGAGGGACGACGGCTAGGAGGCGCACAGCAACTTAAGGGAAGGATGGTGTCTAGTACAAAGAACTTTTAAGTTTATTTGAGAATATTAATATTTTTTTAATGTGATTAATGTAACTTTATATTTTAACTGAAATAACAGCGAGGAAATGATGGAATTAAAAAATGAAGTAGGTCTTTATTTGAGTTGGTGCGCTGTTTACAGAGAGATAGTAGGAAATATAACCAATCAAAACGGGAGTGGCAAAGAATTGGGCTCGCTTGTTGCTTTGTTGCAAGATTTTGATAAAAAGCTACATGCTTATGAAAATGATGAAAGCAGGGAAGCACTGAAGCAGTTAAATGAGAAAATCACTACGCTCATTGCTCTGTTTTCAGAAAAGCACTTAAATGACTGCGTGAGATTACTGCAATCTATTGAAGATGAAATTCTATGGCACCTCTCGCCCAAAAGCGCAATCGCTAATATGCCTTTGCCAGCTGAAATCCTGCTACACACTGCTTCGTACTTGCCATTGAGAGGATTGGAAAGCTTATCTAGCAGTTGCCAATTTTTCAATCAACATGAAACAATTTGGAGAAAAATAGCGAAAAAGAAGGCTGGAATTAAACTAGTAGCAGGGGAGGACTTCTCTTTTGTGCTACTTCCAAATGATCAGCTTTTTGCTTTCGGAGCTAATTACTTCGGCCAGCTAGGATTAGGGCACACGGCTAACCAATCTACCCCACAATTCATTCCTATGCCATTGGAAGCAAGGCCTTGCCAAATTTCTGCTGGTTCTAGACATAGTCTTGTTTTATGTGATGATGGATCAGTCTATGGCTTTGGGGCTAATTTCATCGGCCAACTGGGATTAGGACACAACACTAACCAATCTACTCCACAATTCATTCCTATGCCATTGGTCGCACGGCCTTGCCAAATTTCTGCAGGTAATAGTCATAGTTTAATTTTATGTGATGATGGATCGGTCTATGGCTTTGGATTTAATGCCTTTGGCCAACTGGGATTAGGACACAACACTAACCAATCTACTCCACAATTAATTTCTATGCCATTGGACGCAACGCCTTGCCAAGTTTATGCTGGCTTAAGTCATAGTTTTATTTTGTGTGATGATGGATCGGCATATGGCTTTGGATATAATGCCTCCGGCCAACTGGGATTAGGACACAACACTGACCAATCTACTCCGCAATTAATTTCTATGCCATTGGACGCAAGGCCTTGCCAAGTTTCTGCTGGTTATTCTCATAGTTTAATTTTGTGTGATGATGGATCGGTCTATGGCTTTGGAAATAATGCCCACGGCCAACTGGGATTACGACACAACACTAACCAATCTACTCCGCAATTAATTCCTATGCCATTGGTCGCAAGGCCTTGCCAAATTTCTGCTGGTTATAGGCATAGTTTAATTTTGTGTGATGATGGATCGGTCTATGGCTTTGGATGTAATGACTCCGGCCAACTGGGATTAAACCACACGACTGAACAATCTACTCCACAATTCATTCCTATGCCATTGGACGCAAGGCCTTGCCAAATTTTTGCTGGTGCTAGTCATAGTTTTATTTTGTGTAATAATGGATCGGCCTATGGCTTTGGAGCTAATGCCAAAGGCCAACTGGGATTAGGACACGAGAATAACCAACCCACTCCACAATTAATTTCCTTCTTTTCCTCTATAGAAAGTCAGGAGAATATGGAAGAAAAAAACACTTCTTATGTAAGGAAGTAAATCACTTGCTTTTTAGCAATATAGCTCGCCACAGGAAGTCAACAGCCATTCACTTCAATAAAAAACTCTGCCTTTGCAGGGTTTTTTGTATGCAGCCTATTTGGGCATGTCGTCAATTCGCTATGCAAAAATTCTTTTAGTAGATATTAAAAAATAATCGTCAGTCTCATCTCTTTATATTTCCTGCATAAAAATATCACGTTCGTGATTTTCCGCGCGAGTAACCTAGCGCTTGCCCTCAATTAATACTACTTTTTCTTTTTCTTAGAGATAGCCCCTCGCCTGCAAGTGCTTTGCATCCTGTAAGTCCAAGCTGCGAGGGACGACGGCTAGGAGGCGCACAGCAACTTAAGGGAAGGATGGGTGTCTAGTACAAAGAACTTTTAAGTTTATTTGAGAATATTAATATTTATTTAATGTGATTAATGTAACATTAATACAATTTTTATATTTTAACTGAAATAATAGCGAGGAAAAATGATGGAATTAAAAAATGAAGTAGGTCTTTATTTAAGTTGGTGTGCCGTTTACAGAGAGATAGTAGGAAATATAACCAATCAAAACGGGAGTGGCAAAGAATTGGGCTCTCTTGTTGCTTTGTTGCAAGATTTTGATAAAAAGCTACATGCTTATGAAAATGATGAAAGCAGGGAAGCGCTGAAGCAGTTAAATGAGAAAATCACTGCGCTCATGGAATTGTTTTCAGAAAAGCACTTAAATGAATGCGTAAGATTACTGCAATCCATTCAAAATAAAATTCTAGGGAACCTCTCACCAGAAGCCGCAATCGCCAATATGCCTTTGCCAGCTGAAATCCTGCTAACTACTGCTTCATACTTGCCATTGAGAGGATTAGAAAGCTTATCTAGCAGTTGCCAATTTTTTAATCAACATGAAACAATTTGGAGAAAAATAGCGAAAAAGAAGGCTGGAATTAAACTAGTAGCAGGGAGGGACTTCTCTCTTGTGCTACTTCCAAATGATCAGCTTTTTGGTTTCGGAGTTAATGGCAAAGGCCAGCTAGGATTAGGGCATACGGATAATCAATCTACTCCACAATTCATTCCTCTGCCATTGGGAGCAAGGCCTTGCCAAGTCTTTGCTGGTGATTTTCATAGTTTAATTTTGTATGATGATGGATCAGTCCATGGCTTTGGATTTAATGCCTTCGGCCAACTGGGATTAGGACACAACACTAACCAATCTACTCCACAATTAATTTCTATGCCATTGGACGCAAAGCCTTGCCAAGTTTATGCTGGTTTTGCTCATAGTTTAATTTTGTGTGATGATGGGTCGGTCTATGGCTTTGGATTTAATGCCTCCGGCCAACTGGGATTAAACCACACGACTAACCAATCTACTCCACAATTAATTCCTATGCCAAGGGAAGCAAGACCTTGCCAAATTTCTGCTGGTTCTGATCATAGTTTAATTTTATGTGATGATGGATCAGTCTATGGCTTTGGATTTAATGCCTTCGGCCAACTGGGATTAAACCACACGACTAACCAATCTACTCCGCAATTAATACCTATGCCATTGGACGCAAGGCCTTGCCAAATTTCTGCAGGTAATAGTCATAGTTTAATTTTGTGTGATGATGGGTCGGTCTATGGCTTTGGATTTAATGCCTGCGGCCAACTGGGATTAAACCACACGACTAACCAATCTACTCCGCAATTAATACCTATGCCATTGGACGCAAGGCCTTGCCAAATTTCTGCAGGTAATAGTCATAGTTTAATTTTGTGTGATGATGGATCGGTCTATGGCTTTGGATTTAATGACTCCGGCCAACTGGGATTAAACCACACGACTAACCAATCTACTCCGCAATTAATACCTATGCCATTGGACGCAAGGCCTTGCCAAATTTCTGCGGGTTCTTCTGCTAGGCATAGTTTAATTTTGTGTGATGATGGATCGGTCTATGGCTTTGGAGCTAATACCTCCGGCCAACTGGGATTAGGACACGAGAATAACCAACCCACTCCACAATTAATTTCCTTCTTTTCCTCTATAGAAAGTCAGGAGAATATGGAAGAAAAAAACACTTCTTGTGTAAGGAAGTAGATCACTTGCAAAGTTTTTGGCAATATAGCTCGCCACAGGAAGTCAACAGCCATTCACTTCAATAAAAAACCCTGCCTTTGCAGGGTTTTTTGTATGCAGCCTATTTGGGCACCGTCAATTCGCTACATACAAAAATTCTTTTAGTAGATATTAAAAAATAGTCGTCAGTCTCATCTCTTTATATTTCCCGCATAAAAATATCACGTTCAAGAATATTCAGCCTGGTCGTTACCCGCAACACGGCGCATAGAATTCGCCTTATTTTCCGGCGAATAATCTAGCGCTTGCCCTCAATTAATACTGCTTTTTCTTTTTCTTAGAGATAGCCCCTCGCCTGCAAGTGCTTTGCATCCTGTAAGTCCAAGCTACGAGGGACGACGGCTAGGAGGCGCACAGCAACTTAAGGGAAGGATGGGTGTCTAGTACAAAGAACTTTTAAGTTTATTTGAGAATATTAATATTTATTTAATGTGATTAATGTAGCATTAATACAATTTTTATATTTTAACTGAAATAATAGCGAGGAAATGATGGAATTAAAAAATGAAGTAGGCCTTTATTTAAGTTGGTGTACCGTTTACAGAGAGATAGTAGGAAATATAACCAAACAAAACGGGAGCGGTAAAGAATTGGGCTCTCTTGTTGCCTTGTTACAAGATTTTGATAAAAATCTACATGCTTATGAAAATGATGAAACTAGGGAAGCACTGAAGCAGTTAAATGAGAAAATCACTGCGCTCATTGCACTGTTTTCAGAAAAGCACTTAAATGAATGCGTAAGATTACTGCAATCCATTCAAAATAAAATTCTAGGGAACCTCTCACCAGAAGCCGCAATCGCCAATATGCCTTTGCCAGCTGAAATCCTGCTAACTACTGCTTCATACTTGCCATTGAGAGGATTAGAAAGCTTATCTAGCAGTTGCCAATTTTTCAATCAACTTGGAGAAAAATAGCGAAAAAGAAGGCTGGAATTAAACTAGTAGCAGGGGAGGGTTTCTCATTTATGCTACTTCCAGATGGTCAGCTTTTTGGTTTCGGAGCTAATGGCAGCGGCCAGCTAGGATTAGGGCACACGGATAGCCAATCTACCCCACAATTCATTCCTATGCCATTGGGAGCAAGGCCTTGCCAAATTTCTGCAGGTAATAGCCATAGTCTTGTTTTATGTGATGATGGATCAGTCCATGGCTTTGGATATAATCACTACGGCGAACTGGGATTAGGACACAACACTAACCAATCTACTCCACAATTAATTCGTATGCCAAGGGGAGCAAGGCCTTGCCAAATTTCTGCTGGTTCTGGTCATAGTTTAATTTTATGTGATGATGGATCAGTCTATGGCTTTGGATATAATGCCTCCGGCGAACTGGGATTAAACCACACGATGCCCCAATCTACTCCGCAATTAATTCCTATACCAGCGGAAGCAAGACCTTGCCAAATTTCTGCTGGTTCTGATCATAGTTTAATTTTGTGTGATGATGGATCGGTCTATGGCTTTGGAGATAATGGCTTCGGCCAACTGGGATTAGGCCACAAAAATAACCAATCTACTCCGCAATTCATTCCTATGCCAAGGGGAGTAAGGCCTTGCCAAATTTCTGCAGGTGATAGTTATAGTTTAATTTTATGTGATGATGGATCGGTCTATGGCTTCGGATATAATGGCTTCGGCCAACTGGGATTAGGCCACAAGAATCACCAATCAACCCCACAATTAATTCCTATGCCAATGGAAGCAAGGCCTTGCCAAATTTCTGCTGGCTTAAGTCATAGTTTTATTTTGTGTGATGATGGATCGGTATATGGCTTTGGATTTAATGAGGAGGGTGAACTGGGATTAGGCCACAAGAATCACCGATCAACCCCACAATTAATTCCTATGCCAATGGAAGCAAGGCCTTGCCAAATTTCTGCTGGCTTAAGTCATAGTTTTATTTTGTGTGATGATGGATCGGTATATGGCTTTGGAGCTAATACCTCCGGCCAACTGGGATTAGGACACGAGAATAACCAACCCACTCCACAATTAATTTCCTTCTTTTCCTCTATAGAAAGTCAGGAGAATATGGAAGAAAAAAACACTTCTTGTGTAAGGAAGTAGATCACTTGCAAAGTTTTGGCAATATAGCTCGCCACAGGAGATAAACAGCCATTCACTTCAATTAAAAAAACCCTGCTTTTGCGGGTTTTTTGTATGCAGCCTATTTGGGCATGCCGTCAATTCGCTACATGCAAAAATTCTTTTAATGGATATTAAAAAATAGTCGCCAGCCTCATTTCTTTATATTTCTTGCATAAAAAAATCACCTTCGAAAACTCTTCATTCAGCCTGGTCGTTACCCGCAACACGACGCATAGAATTCGCCTTATTTTCCGGCGAGTAATCTAACGCCTCAATTAATACTACTTTTTCTTATTCTTAGAGATAGCCCCTCGCCTGCAAGTGCTTTGCATCCTGTAAGTCCAAGCTGCGAGGGACGACGGCTAGGAGGCGCACAGCAACTTAAGGGAAGGATGGTGTCTAGTACAAAGAACTTTTAAGTTTATTTGAGAATATTAATATTTTTTTAATGTGATTAATGTAACTTTATATTTTAACTGAAATAACAGCGAGGAAATGATGGAATTAAAAAATGAAGTAGGTCTTTATTTAAGTTGGTGCGCTGTTTACAGAGAGATAGTAGGAAATATAACCAATCAAAACGGGAGTGGCAAAGAATTGGGCTCTCTTGTTGCTTTGTTGCAAGATTTTGATAAAAAGCTACATGCTTATGAAAATGATGAAACTAGGGAAGCGCTGAAGCAGTTAAATGAGAAAATCACTGCGCTCATGGAATTGTTTTCAGAAAAGCACTTAAATGAATGCGTGAGATCACTGCAATCTATTCAAAATAAAATTACACGGAACCTCTCACCAGAAGCCGCAATCGCCACTATCTCTTTGCCAGCTGAAATTCTGCTAAATATTGCTTCGCACTTGCCATTGAGAGGATTAAAAAGCTTATCTAGCAGTTGCCAATTTTTTAATCAACATGAAAAAATTTGGAGAAAAATAGCGGAAAAGCGGACTGAAATTAAACTAGTAGCAGGGGGAGCGGACTTCTCTTTTGTGCTACTTCAAAATGGTCAACTTTTTGCTTTCGGAGATAATAGCAAAGGCCAGCTAGGATTAGGGCACACGGATAGTCAATCTACCCCACAATTAATTCTTATACCAGCGGGAGCAAGGCCTTGCCGAGTCTCTGCTGGTTCTTTTCATGGTTTTATTTTGTGTGATGACGGATCGGTCTATAGCTTTGGAGAGAATACCTACGGCCAACTGGGATTAGGACATGAAGATAACCAATCTACTCCACAATTAATTCGTATGCCAAGGGGAGCAAGGCCTTGCCAAATTTCTGCTGGTTCTGGTCATAGTTTAATTTTATGTGATGATGGATCAGTCTATGGCTTTGGATATAATGCCTCCGGCGAACTGGGATTAGGACATGAAGATAACCAATCTACTCCACAATTAATTCGTATGCCAACAAGAGCAAGGCCTTGCCAAATTTCTGCTGGTTATAGGCATAGTTTTATTTTGTGTGATGATGGATCGGTTTATGGTTTTGGAAATAATGCTTCCGGCCAACTGGGATTAGACCACAAAAATAACCAATCTACTCCCCAATTAATTCGTATGCCAACAAGAGCAAGGCCTTGCCAAATTTCTGCTGGTTATAGGCATAGTTTTATTTTGTGTGATGATGGATCGGTCTATAGCTTTGGAGGTAATACCTTCGGTCAACTGGGATTAAACCACACGACTAACCAATCTACTCCGCAATTCATTCCTATGCCACCTGAAGCAAGGCCTTGCCAAATTTCTGCTGGTTTAATTCATAGTTTTATTTTATGTGATGATGGATCGATCTATGGCTTTGGGGCTAATCGCTACGGCCAACTGGGATTAGGACATAAGGATGACCAACTTACTCCGCAATTAATTCCTATGCCACTGGAAGCAAGGCCTTGCCAGATTTTTGCTGGTTCTGCTCATAGTTTAATTTTGCGTGATGATGGATCAGCCTATGGCTTTGGAGGTAATACGCGCGGCCAACTGGGATTAGACCACACGAATAACCAATGGGCTCCACAATTAATTTCCTTCTTTTCCTCTATAGAAAGTCAGGAGAATATGGAAGAAAAAAACACTTCTTGTGTAAGGAAGTAGATCACTTGCTAAGTTTTTGGCAATATAGCTCAGCCACAGGAAGTAAACAGCCATTCACTTTAAAAATAGTCGTCAGAATCATTTATTTTATTTCCTGCATAAAAATATCACGTTCGAAAATATTCAACCTGGTCGTTACCCGCAGCACGGCGCATAGAATTCGCCTTA